>DASSGZ010000440.1:0-2285 GCA_035693165.1 Chloroflexia bacterium
TGGCGCTGCCGCGGCACGATGGGCTGCCGCTCGGTGCCGGGCAGGATACCGCCCTGGCTGCGGCCGGCCTGCAATAGCCGCCGCTAGCCGGATGGATCCCCCGCTCGGCGGAGGAGGGCCACCATGAACGACTCGCCGTCGCCCCCGCCTGATATGCCGCCCGCGATCCGGGTCCCGGCAGGTGAAGACCGTTTTGGCGAACATCGCGGGCTGGGCATCAGCAGCCTTGAGTTCAAGGTGGTACCCCACGACAGCAGCGGCCTCTTCATTCTCGAAAACATCTTCCACGCCAGGGGCGGCCCGCCCCGCCACTTGCATTACGAGCAAGACGAGTGGTTCTACGCGCTGGAAGGCGAGTTTCTCATCGAGGTCGGCGCGGAAAGGATCCGCTTAAACCCAGGCGATTCCCTGCTGGCGCCACGGCGGGTGCCGCACGTCTGGGCCTACACGGGTAACACCCGCGGCCGGATACTGATCACGTTTATGCCCGCCGGCCAAATGGAAGCGTTTTTCCGCGAAGTGACGAAAGCCAACGCGATGCCGCCGCAGGATCCGGGGCTGTGGCGCGCCCACGGCATGGAATTGCTGGGGCCGCCGCTGGCGCTGGAATGAGGCCCCGGCCGGCGCGGCGGGCAACGTTGCCCTGAGCGTCCGCCCTGCGCATCGGGAGCCCGGCGCGCTAGACCTTGCTGTAGATGCCCTGTTCGCGCCGCAAGAATCTTTGATCGATTAAAGCCCGGCGCAGTGTGCAGTGGTCGTAGGCGTAGATCTCCTTCAGGATGGCATCCACTTCCCGTTCGCTGTAGGTACGGTCGCGCGCGAAAGCCTGGGCCACTTCTTCCAGCACGTACATCTGCTGCTTGACCTGCACGGGCCAGGAAATCAGCCGGCCGTTCTGCATGAGGCGCGTGATCGTCCGTGTCCGGTCGTCCTGGGCCGGGCGTTCGGCGGGCGGGGCGACCTGGGCGTGGACCTTGTGCAGCGTGGCGATCACCTGGGCCATGGTCTGCATGTAGGCGCGATCGAAGGCGACGCGGGCGGGGCGGGGTTCGCGGCCCGGCTGCGCGGCTTCCCATTCCACGATCTGGATCAGCCCGGTGTCGGCCAACTGGCGCAAGTCGCGCTCGACGGAGGCCGCGGCCACGGGCGTGCGCTGCGCCAGTTCGGCCAGGGTCAGCGTGGGGAACGGCGGCGCGGCCAGGGCGCCGAGGATCGCCAGGCGGCCGGGCGCGGCCAGGGCCTTGCACAGAGTCAGCGCCGTTTCGAGGTGGGCGGCCTGGTCCGGGGTAATGGCGACGGTGTACGGCTCCGTGGCCGGAGCCTGGGGCGCAGCAGCGCTCATGGGTTTCTTCCTTTCCGCGTCTGATCGGCGCCACCGGTCGATCGCGGTTTCTGAACACGACGTGGGCAAGAACAGCACACACGATGGTGAGTAGTAGCTGTGAGTGGACCGCAAAGAAAGTTCCCACGGGCCCTCCAATCGCTCTACCCTAGAGGCAACGCCCCTATTCGCGCGGGTGCATCTGCATGCGCAGGGCCTCGAAGTCCATGTGGGTCCAGTGCTCCACAAGCTTGCCGTCCCGGACGCGGAAGATGTCGATGAATTCCCATTCTACCTGGTTGCCGGTTGGTGGCAAGCCCCATATCTCCCCACGGTGGGTTCCGCGCAGGGTCTTGCGGGTGGCTACTAAGTCCCGTTCCGCGAGCTGCTCGTTGATCTCCATCGTGGCATCCGGGAACGCCCGCAGCAGCATGCCGTAGAACGCCTGGAAGCTCCCGGCCGGCCGGGGCGTTGCCGCCATCGGGCGCCCCTCAGGGGCGTAGTGGTTCACGAAGTCGGGGTGGAAGATCTCGTCCGCCGCCGCGAGGTTGTGCTGGTTCTGACACACCTCCACGAAGTGCGCCACCACCCGCTTGTTGTTCTCGATCGACATGGCTGCCTCATCTGAAGTCGAGTGTATTATAGGGACGCGCCCTCAGTATACCCCGGCGCGGCGGCGACGGCATCAGGCGCGCGACCGATTCGCCGCCGGTCCGGCGACGGAAGTGCGCCGCGGATCGTAGTTTGTGGCCGGCGTAGAGCGCGTGCTTAGCGGTAGGGCGATCCGGCGGCCACCTGGCGGATCGCGGTCGCCAGGGTGTCGAGCGGTACCTGGTACAGATTGACGTAGCCCCAGGCGCCCGCCGCCTCGGCCCGCGCGGGCGCGGTCGCTGGGTAGGCCCTGTGATCCGTCGACCCCGACGCGACCAGGATGGGCGGGTAAGGGAGGCGGTCCCGAATCCGG
>DASSGZ010000441.1:0-4013 GCA_035693165.1 Chloroflexia bacterium
TACAGTGATCGGATCACGGGGTGGTGGCCTCCTCTGACCTGTGCAGGGTGGGTTCTCGCCTGGATCGTCGTGCTGTACTTGCTCACGCTATCCGACCCATTTCAACAGTGGGGTAGCACTGTACAAGGTGGCATACGATTCCTGCTATGGGCATCTGTTGGCAGCATTATTGGAGCCTGCCAGGTCTGGGCGTTGCGTCTTTCCGCTAAAGAACGTTGGACATGGGTTGGAATTACCGCCGGTGCTTGGGCAGCAGCCTGGATTCCGGCCTGGATATTTGGGGCGGCGACAAAATGGATCATGGATTCTCTCCAGAAACCCAGTCCTACAGGTCCCCATGGCTTTGAACTACTTATTTATCCTCTCATGTTCATGCTCATAGATTTTCCAATTGCCATCTCGATCTTTCTTTTACTCGCTGTGATTATCGGCCTGGTAACTGGATTGGGGCTTAGAAAGGTACTGTCAGACAATAATCGTGACACATATACGGCCCCAAACATCAGTTATGCTGAATGATCACCGTTGAGGCATGGAAACGGCTGCTCCAGTTGGAGCAGCCGCTTTTCGTTGCGTAGGGTTGTTTACTTGCCCACGGATCGTAGCCGACCGTAGACCACTCGCTTACCGCGGGTGCAGGATGCTGCCGCCCTCCAGCAGATGCTGCACGTCGAAGAAGGTGATGATCACCATGAGCAGGAGCAAGACGCCCATGCCGATGAGGTGGACCATGCCCTCTTTTTCGGGGGCGATCTTGCGCCCGCCGCGCAGCAGTTCGACCAGGATGAACAGCAACCGCCCGCCGTCCAGGGCCGGGAGCGGCAGCAAATTGATCAGGAACAGGTTGATGCCGAGCAGCGCGGTCAGCGTGACCAACCCGCTGATGCCCTGCTCCGTCGCCACTTCGCCCGTCAACTGAGCGATGCCCACCGGCCCGGAGAGCACGCCGGCCTCCGACTGGCCGGAGAACAGCCCGGCGACCACGGTAGCGAGACCCTCCGGGATGCGCCGCAGCAGATCACCCGTGCGGCCAAAGCCCCGGCCAATCGATTCCAGCGGCGGGTAGGTGACGATGTGCGTGGGCAGCCGGTAGCTCCAGCCCTCCAGGCCGCTGTTGGCGACCTCGGCGGTCAGCGTCACCGGCGCGCCGTTGCGCTCCACGGTGATGGTGGTCGTGCCGCTCTTGACACGATCCATGGCCTGGGCGAAGGTGAGCGTGCTGCCGGCCTCCTGGCCGTTCACGGTCTTGATGATGTCGCCGGCCTGGAGACCCGCCACCGCGGCGGGCGTGTCGGGTTGGACATCGGCGACGCGGATCGGCGAGACGGCGGCTTCGAGGCTCACGCCGAGCGCGGGGTCGGGGCCCTGGCGCAGGGTGACGGGCACCTGCATTTCCTGGCCGTTGCGGCTGACCGTGAGGTCGATCTGGCGGCCGCGATTGTTATTCAGGATATCGCGCGCCGCGTTGATGTCGCTCACCGGCGTGCCGTCCACGGCCAGCAGCAGATCGCCCGGCTGCAATTGCGCGGTCGAGGCGGGCGAGTTGGGCACGATGGCCGCAAAGCCGACCTGCGTGGTGTCGGGCACCGGCTCGCCGAACAGGCCCAGGCCGATAAACAACAGCAGGGCCAGCAGCAGGTTCATGAACGACCCGGCGGCCAGCACGATGATCCGTTTCCAGGCCGCGGCCCGCCCGAAGCTGTCGGGGGCGTCGGAATCGCCGTTCTCGCCCAGGATGCGCACGAAGCCGCCGATGGGCAGCCAGTTGAGCGAATAATCGATGTTATTGTGGCGAATCGCGAACAGGCGTGGGGGGAAGCCGATGCCGAACTCCTCGACGCGGATACCCAGCATGCGCGCCGTCACAAAGTGTCCCAGTTCGTGGATGATGACGAGAATACCGAGGACCGGGACGATCCACAACCAACTCATGCATTACTCCTTCGGGACGCGGCCACCTCCAGGACGTGGCGTCGCGCCCAAGCATCCGCGGCTTTGATAGCATCGAGATCGGGATGCGGCGTGGCGGCGGATTCGTGGTCCGCCAGAGTTTGTTCAATTATACGCGGTATATCGACAAACCGCCAGCGCTCGCGCAAAAAGCCGAGCACGGCTTCTTCGTCGGCGGCGGCCAGGACCGTGGGGAAGGTGCCGCCCCGCTTGCCGGCCTCCCAGGCCAGGCGCAAACAGGGGAACCGCTCCAGGTCGGGCAAGTCAAAGTCGAGTTCGCGGACGCTGCGCCAGTCGATGCGCGGAAAGGTACTCGCCGCCCGCAAGGGCCAGGTCAGCGCGTACTGGATGGGCACCCGCATATCGGGCACGCCAAGCTGCGCCTTGATCGCGCCATCCCGGAACTCGACCATGGAGTGAATGATCGACTGCGGATGCACCAGCACGTCGATCTGCTCGAACGGCAGATCGAACAGCCAGTGCGCCTCGATCACCTCCAGGCCCTTGTTCGCCAGGGTGGCCGAGTCGATGGTAATCTTGGCGCCCATGTCCCAGTTGGGGTGCTTGAGCGCCATTGCGGGCGTCACATCGAGTAACCGCTCGGCGGGCCAGGTGCGAAACGGCCCGCCCGACGCGGTGATGATGATCCGCTCTATCTCAGGATACGTGTTTAAATCGCGAACAGTTTCCCCCTGCAAGGACTGCCAGATGGCGCTGTGCTCGCTGTCGATGGGGCGCAGCAACACGCCCGCCCGGCGGGCGGCAGCCGTAACCAGCTCGCCGGCCATGACCAGCACTTCCTTGTTCGCCAGGGCGATCTGCTTGCCCGCGGCAATGGCGGCCAGGGTGGGCGCGAAGCCCGCCTGCCCGCTGGTCGCCACGACCACGAGATCGACATCCGGGTGGGTGGCGCAATCGACCAGGGCGGCTTCGCCGCGCGGAATGGGGCGGCCCTGCGCGTCCGTGGCAGCGGGGGCGGCGGCATCGCCCAGGGCCAGGAGTTGTGGCGGCTGCGGCAGCGCGGCGGCGGCAGCCAGCAAGCCCGCCGCATCCCGCCCGGCGGCCAGCGTCACCACCCGATAGCCCGGTCCCAGCCCGCGCAGGACATCCAGTGTCTGCGTGCCGATGGACCCGGTGCAGCCCAACAGGGCAATGCCCACGGGGGGCTGGGCAGGGTCAGGATGAGTAATTGAATCCAGCATAATGGTCCACACAGATTCCTAGTTCAAGGGAGGGATGCCCTCCCGGCGCGTTCACCGGAGCAAGGAAGATCACCGGCTCTTATAAGAACGTTCGCACCAGCCACAATAACACAACAGTAAGGGGCGCCACGAAGATGAGTTGGTGCTGAACGGCAAGCAGGGCGCTCAGATAGGGCCGGGCAACAACCGGCGGCGGGGGCGCCAGGTTCGCCAGGACGAGGCCGCCGACCAGTCCCAGGACCATGCCCACCGCCTGGAGGCCGGTCGAGAGCATGATCGGCGCGCTGAGAGCCAGGGTCGTGCCCATGCCGATGGCGACCCGCTCGCTCAAGCCCTGGATCAGCCCGGCGCGGCGCCCGGCGGTGTAGGCCAGCAGTCCGGCCAGCACCACCACCGCCGCCGACCCCAGCAGTTCGGGCGCCGTGGCGAGCCCGGCGAGGGCCAGGACGCCGAGCGCCGCCCAGAGCACGCCCCCCACCTGCGCGGCCCAATCCTGCGCGGCGGGCGCGGTATCGGGGCGCGGCAGCAGCCCGGCCAGCAGCATGAGCGCGACCGGGGCCAGCACCGCGCCGGTCCAGGCGATCTGCCCGGCCAGGCCCGGCGCCACCAGGATGGCGTAGGCGATCAGCGGCACTGCATACCGCGCCAAGTCACGCGCCGGCAACGGGCCGTCGCCCGCCAGCCGGAACAGCAGCGCGGCCCCGCCCCACAGCCCCAGCACACCTGCGCGCGGAATCTCCGGCAGCAGCACCACCGCGATCAGTAGCGCCAGCAGGCTGATCTGCCAGACCTGCACATCCCCGGCGGCCAGGCGGCGGCGCAACGGGGGCCGGGACACCGGGGCGGTCATATGCCCGACCT
>DASSGZ010000442.1:0-13046 GCA_035693165.1 Chloroflexia bacterium
CATCATCGCCCACCTGGAACGCCAGGATCAGATCTTGCTCCACATCCTCGCCCGGCTCGACCGTCCACTGCAGGCGGGGTGGGGCCCACCCCTGTCTTCCGGCCCCCCGCCGCCACCGGGTCGGCGGCGGGACCCGCCGCGTAGCGAGTCCACGAGGGGCGCCCATCCACATCTGATCAATGCAGCGGAGGCCCCCATTCCAGGCCCAAACCGGCGTCGTAGTCGCGCCGCCGGCCGGCGGCGCTACCCGCGACCCGCAGGAGGCTGGGGAAACCGACACCGCCCATGAACCACAACTCTCTACCGCCAATTCCGCACGTCCCCATCGCACCTCTGGCGGCGATCACGCAAGCGATTGCCGCCAGCCTGGATGTCGCCCAGATCTTCCGCATCGTGGCCGAGCAGGCCGGGCATATCCTGCCGCATGAGGTGCTGGCCGTCCTGCTCGTCGCGCCGGAGCCTGATGCCGGAACCGGTTCCGCGCTGGAGGTGGCCTTTTCCCGACCCCCCGCCGCACCAGCCAGGCCGCCGTGGCCGCTGACGGGCTTCTCGTTCGGTCCCGCCCTGCGCGCCAGTCAGGCGTGTGTCGTCGCCGACTTCGCCGTCACTGCCGCCTACCATGCCGGCGACCAGATCATCTTGGACCAGTTCGGGCGCGCGGCGGTGATCGTGCCCATTGCGGCCGCACCCCGCCTCCTGGGCGCCCTCGTGCTCATCAGCCAGACGCCGGGCCGCTATCACCCCGCCGACGCGCTCCTGGTCGAACCCATTGCCGGGCTGCTGGCGTTGGCCATCGAGCATCAGCGCCTGGACCAGCAAGCCCGGGTCCTGGCCGTGGTCGAGGAGCGCAACCGCCTGGCGCGCGAAATCCATGACACCCTGGCCCAGTCGCTCACCGGCATCATCATCAACCTCGAATCGCTCAAACCCTATGCGGCGGGGCGCAGTCCGGCCGATGCGGAGGTGCTGGCCGAAACGGAGGGGCTGGCGCGGGGCGCGCTGGAGGAGGCCCGGCGCTCGGTGCTGGGTCTGCATCCCACCCCGCTGGAGCATCACTCGCTACGCGATGCCCTGGCGCCGGAGTTAGCCGGGCTGGCCAAACGGGCCGGGCTGGCCACGCAATTTTATGTCCAGGGCGCCGAACGGCCGTTGATGCCGGATGTGGCGACGGCCCTCTTCCGGGTGGCCCAGGAGGCCTTCCAGAACATCTACAAGCATGCCGCCGCGCGCCACGTCATCCTGGGATTAGCATTTGAGGCGGACGCCGTCGTCTTGACCGTCGAAGACGACGGCGTGGGCTTTGTGCCCGGCCCGGCGCCGCCGCCGGCGGCCGGCGGCTTCGGCTTGCTGAGCATGGCCGCGCGCGCCCGTAGCCTGGCCGGGGAATTAGTGATCACCAGTCACCCCGGCCACGGGACCGCCGTGCGCGCCACTCTGCCGTACGCGCGCCCCGCCCCCGCCCCGGCCGCGGTGGTGCTGCCGGGGGACCGGCCCGGCCCGCCATCCCCGGCGCCCGGCCTCATTCGTGTGCTGGTGGTGGACGACCACCCGCTGGCGCGCCAGGGCATCCGGCGCATCCTGGAGGGGCAACCGGACATGCAGATCGTCGGCGAGGCGGAAGACGGGCTGATCGCCGTCGCGCAAACGGAGCACCTGCACCCCGACGTGGTCCTGCTGGATCTGCAACTGCCCCGGCTATCGGGGCTGGAGGCGTTGCCGCGGCTGCGCACGGCCCACCCGGCGGTCGAGGTCGTCATTCTGACGACGTTCGACCAGGACGAACAGGTCTTTGCCGCCCTCAAGGCCGGGGCGCGCGGCTATGTACTCAAGGACGCCCCGCCGGAGACACTGGTCGCCGCGGTCCGCGCCGCCAGCCAGGGCCAGTCCGCCCTCCCGCCGGCCATGACCACGCGGGTGGTGGCACGGTTGAATGTCCTGGCCCGCCGGGAAGAGGATCCGGACGCACTGACCCCGCGTGAACTGGCGATCCTGGAGTACATGGCCCAGGGCCTGCCCTACAAGCAGATTGCCGCGCAACTGCACATCACCGCCAAGACGGTTCAGTACCACGTCACACATATCCTGCAGAAACTCCATGTGCGCAGCCGGGGCGAGGCGGTCGCGGCGGCCCTGGAGCGCGGGGTGTTGAGCCAGGCGCAATGACTCCATGCCGCCCCAAGCACGCTTGCGCCGCGGACCCCTACCCTGGGCGCCGGCCAGGGTATTTTCCTGGCGCCCGACTAGAGCCATTGCTAGGGCGCTCCCGGCACCGCCGCGCGATAATAAGAGGGCATGGGATGCCGTAAATCGATACCGGCCCCTAGCCCTGCTGCCGCCCAGCCAGCGTTGCCTGGACGGTGGTGTTGGGGATCGTAGCCCGATCCCGCACCCTACGGCACACAATCCAAAGGAGAGCGATCATGAACCCCTGGAATCGATTCGCCGCCCGCTTTGCCGGCCGGCGGGATCGGCTCGGCTTCGCGGCGGACGCCACCCCCTCCGCGGACGAGTGGCTCGCTGCCTTCACGCGGCATTTCCTGGACCACCCCGACGCCGAACACGGCCACCAGGCCCTGATGTCGGGCTTGCGCTTCTACACCGCCGACTTCGTGGCCGCGCTCGCCGCGCTGCCCCCGGTCGCCGGGCGCCAACCTCCGCTCCTGGGCAATCGGCCGCGGGCCATCTATACCGCCGCGGGCCCCATTATCACCGCCGTCTATCAACAACTGATCGCCCGGAACGCCGCACGCGAAGAGATTAGCGCCGCGTTTACGGAGGCCGCGCCCGGGCTGCTCGGCGGCTACGACGGCGCCATCTATCTCACCAGCGGGGCGCATCTGCGTCCTGCCGCCAGCGGACAGTAGATGCGCTCCCTACCGCCGGCGCCCATTCGTGTCCTCATTGCCGATGGCGATCCCCGGGTCGGCCGCGCCCTGGGGCGCTTGCTCCACGACGCCGTAGAAGTGGAAGTCGTCGCCACCGCAACCGACGGGGCGGCGATCCTGGAGTGCGGCCGCCGGATGCAGCCCGCCGTCGCGGTCGTCGACGCCGGGACGGCCCGGTTCGACGGGCTGGCGCTCACGCGGGGCCTGTGCCGGCAGACGCCCGCGGCGCGGGTTGTCGTCGTGAGCGTCTATGCGACGTTGCGCGCCCCGGCGTTCGCCGCCGGCGCCTGCCGGTTTCTGTTGAAGGATTGCAGCCGGGCCGAGCTCGTGGCAGCCATTCGGTGGGCCGCCCGCGGGCAATGCCAGCCGCCCGGGGACCGCCTTGACGGGTCGCCCGGAGCGGATTGATATGCCCTGGTGGCGTACGCCGGCCCCCGCCGCCCGGCGCCGTGATACCGCGCGGCCGCAGCTGCTGCCCGCCGAGTTGGCCCGCCGGGCGGCCCTGGGGATCCGCCCCCGCGACCTGACGGCACGGCTACGGCGCGTCTTACCCGTCGGGTGTGCCCATGACTTCACCCAGACGCGGGCCATCCTCGGCACGGGGCCCGCCCGCGACCAGGTTGACGCCGCGATCCAGGCGGTGATCGCGCAGGGGGCGCATGGTGATTGCGAGGTCTTTCAGGCGCTGGGCGCATCGCCGCGCGGCGTGCTCTCCCACCACGTGTAGCCCGTAGTAGCTTATTAGTTGCAGAATGATATAAAGCAAGCCTTAAGGAGGAAAGTCATGAACATCTGGAATCGGCTCACCGCCCGCTCTCGCTCCCGACTCGATACGCTCGGCTTCGCCGCCGGCGCGGCACCCTCGGCGGACGAGTGGCTCGCCGCCTTCACCGGCAACTTCATGGGGCAGCCGAACGCCGAGCACGCGACGCTCGCGCTCATGTCGGGCGTGCGCTTCTACACCCCCGCGTTCGCGGCCCAGCTCGCCGCACTCCCACCCGTCACCGCCCGCCAACCGGCCATCACCGGCAACATCCCCCGCGCGATCTATACGGCCACCGGACCTATTATCGCCGCTGTCTATCAGAATCTGATTAGCCGCCACGCTGGCCGCGCGGCCATTGAGGCGGCGTTTGCGCGGGCGACGCCGGCCCTGGTCGGCCGTTACAACCGCACGACCTATACCTCAAAGGTGCGGCGCCCTGTCACTGCGTGGTTGCGCACGGTAGCAGTGCGCGAGAGCGAGCAGAGCGCGCTTCTCGGAGAAAGAGGACTTTAGCTATGGTCCCTACAGCCATGCCGCGCGGCCACCACGTCCGACCGGCTTCCTGGCTGATCAGCGGCGGGCTGCGCGGGCTGGCCCTGATCATCGGCCTGCGGCCGCTCAGGCGGCGCCCACGCTGCTGTGGGGCTACGTCATGAACTACGCGGGCCAATTCGTCCCCGGCGCGACCGTCACGCCCTACACGCTGCCGGCTCAGGCGGCGCCCGGCCCCGTGGCGCCGAGCGACGCCCAGAGCGCCTGGAGTCTGAACAGCGGTCGCGGCACCTTTGCCGTGCGGGCCACCGCCCCCGGGTACGACTTCGCCGAACAGACCGGGTATGCCACCGCCACCCAGCCCGGCATCACCTTCATTCTGCGGCAGCGCGGGGCCGTGGCGCCGGTGCCGCTGGTGGCGACGATGACTGGCCGCGTAACCAGCCTGGACGGGGTGCCGTTGGGCGGGATGAATATCGTCGCCACCAGTCGGATCGACACCGGGGTACGGCAGATTCAGCCGCCGCCCACTCTCAGTGCCACGGTGACGCAGCCGGCCGGCACGTACACGTTGCCGGTGCCGGCGGGTTCTGTTGGGCTGACGCTGCAGAGCGGCGCGGTCTGGGGCTACCAGCGCAAGCCGGTGCCGGTCCAGCCGGGTGAGACCCTCACCGGCGCCGATTTCGTCGCAGCGGTCCGCGTGCTGGGTCGTAGCGCCTTCCCGACCGCGACAGTGCTGCCGGTACGGGCGGCGCCCGCCCTCCCGATCGCGCATGTCGCCCCGGCGCTCGGCGTCGGCCTGCCGGCCACTGGCCAGGGCACGACCCCGGACCTCGTGCTGGCAGTGGCCGTCCTCAGCCTGGTTGCCCTGGTCGCCGGTGGGTGGCTGGTGCGCGCCCACCCGCGTAGTTAACCGGCATCGGTTGCCCGGACGGTTGGGCTAAGACGAGGAGAAGCCATGAGTGCAAGTGAACGCGAACACGTATCTGGACACACCTGGGGATCGGCGGAACGCCCGCCTCGCGCCCGCGATCCGCCCGTCCAGGGGACGGATCGCGGCGCATTGGCCACCCGGGTTAGCGCGGAACGGGCGCGGCATGATGGTGGCTACCCCGCCTATACCCGGCGCAAGCCCGCCGGCTCGGGCCAGATGCGGCGCGCGATCCGCCCGGACGGCCTCGTACCAGCCCAGCAACCCAAGGGCGAGGTGGTTACCGAGGTATTAAGCGGTGCAGTAGCCGTCGAAGGGCAGGGCGCGGCGCACGTACTGCGCACAGGCAGGTTCTTCTAACATCGCTCCAAGCCGGCCTCATAATCTACGCGGACGGCGGGACAGCCCGGTCTTGCTGCCCATTGGCCGGACGCAGCGGGGTCCCCCGCTCTATACGGGCACGCCGCACCTGGGGGCAGTTCCGCTCCCGGTGAATGGAAGGAGACGCAATGAACAACCTGCAGCAGCGAATCGCCGTCGTGATTTTGCGCTGGCCGTGGAACCCCGGCCCGGTGCCGCACGGGTGGGACATCCAGGGCCAGTTGCGGCGGCAGGGGCGGGAAGTCGCCTTGCCCGTGATCGTCGCGGCGCTGGAAGCCCTGGCCCAACAGCACGCCATCCGCATCAGTGCCAAGACCGCGGTCGGCAACCGGATGATCCTCGAAGCCTACCCGGTCCGCCTGCAGGAGATCATTACCTGACGCGACATACGAAGCCAGGCACCGGACGGGCGGCGCTGCTTCGTCGGAAGGGTTCCGTCCGCCGCGCCCGCTCCCGGCACCCGCACCCGCTACACATAAGTACCAGCAGGAGGACCCCAGCCGATGACCCCCGAAGGCAACAAAGCCATCGTCCAGCGATGGGTGACCGAAATACTCGACCAGGGCAACCTGGTCGGTCTGGAGCGCTATGTCGGCAGTGCGAGCGTGGATCATGGCGTGCTGCCGGGCATGGCCGCCGATCGCGAAGGGACCCGGCAGCTCCTGCGCATGTATCGCCAGGCCTTTCCCGACATGCGGGTCCACGTAGATGACATGATCGCCGAGGGCGACCAGGTGGTGAGCCGTCTCACGATGACCGGCACGCATCAGGGCGAATTCCTCGGCCTCGTGCCCACCGGCCGGCAGGTAACCGTGACGATGATTGACTGGCATCGTCTCGTCGAAGGGCGGCAAGTCGAGCACTGGAGCCAGGTAGATCTACACGGCTTGCTGCAACAGTTGGGCGCGATTCCGCCATCCCTGGCCGGCCAGACCGGGCGCGGCACTGCGATCCCATCCCCCGCCGCTGCTGGTTTAGCGCCCTAACCACCCACCGGGTAGTTGAGGCTATCCCGACCCTGGGCCGCGCCGCGGGTATTTTCCTGCCGGCCGACTGGAGAAATCACCGGGGCGTGCCGCCCCGCCAAATGCGATAATTAAGAAGCCGGAGGATGCTGGAAGATCCCTAGGGATCACCGACCTCCACCCTACCTGCGGTGTTGCCGGCAGGGCGGGCCGGCCCGCCGCGCCGCCGCTCGGCATCTCGGATCATACGCCACTCCTAAGGAGGGAGATCATGAATACCTGGGAACGCTTTACTGGCCTCTTCGGCACCAAACGGGATATGCTCGGCTTCACTGCCGCCGCCACGCCCGCGGCTGAGGAATGGCTCGACGCCTTCACGACAAACTTCATGCAGTACCCCAATGCCGAGCACGGGGCGCAGGCCCTCATGTCGGGCGTCCGCTTCTACACGCCCGCGTTCGTGGCCCAGCTCGCCGCGCTCCCCCCCGTCGCCGCGCACCAACCCGCCATCACCGGCACCATTCCCCGTGCGATCTATACCGCTACCGGCCCCCTGATCACTGGCGTGTATGAGAACGTGATTAGCCACCACGCCGGGCAGGCGGAAATGCAAACCGCCTTTGCCGCGGCCGCGGCGCAACTGGTCAAGGAATACCGCCAGGACTCCTACAGCACCAACGGGGTCAAATACTAAGTAGGTAGCCATATCTTCTTTACACTCGGGCCCGCTTAATCCGGCGGCGTGTGTATCCCCACCTTACGCCACGCCACGCCTATGTAAGTAGAACCATAAAGACGGAGATCGCTAGCGAAAGAATCACGGAGGAGCAGTATGAAGTTCTCAGAATTAAAGGGCCGCGCGGTTGTGCGTCTCGAAGAGGCCCAGAGAATAGGCGAGGTCGAGGATCTCATGGTAGAACCCGTCAGCCGGCACATCGTGAGCCTGAAAGTCCGGACCGGCCTCTTCAGCGCCGCCGAGCTCGTGCCCGCCGCCGCGGTCAAGAATGTGGGCGCGGACGCCGTGACGATCGCGTCTACCGCCGAACCCGCCCCGCCGAGCGCCAGCGGCGCCCCGCCGCTCATCGCCCTCAGCACCATTCTCGGCAATAAGGTCGTGACCGATGCCGGGACGCTGGTGGGCGAGCTCCAGGATGTCCTCCTCGACTGGGCCAACCTGGCGATCACCGGCTACGAAGTACGGGAAGGCGGCGTGTTTGCGAAAACGCAGGAATTTACCGCCACGCCGGACCTGCGTTTTGGCGAGAAGATCATTACTATGCCGGCGCAACTGCTCAACCAACCCGCCTAACCCGTATGGGCCGGGGGTTACCACCCTACCGCCCCAGTAATCCGTAGGGAACACAAAGGAAGCAACCCGCATGACCGACAAATGGACGAAAGCGGGGGCACTGGCCGCCCTGCAAGCCGGCCGCAGTCAGTGGGAAGCCGTGCTCGCCCAGGTCGGCGCTGCGTGGATGACCGAGCCGCTGCAGGCCGGGGAGTGGTCGATTAAAGATATCATCGCCCATATCACCTGGTACGAACAGCAAACGGCCCTCGTGTTGCAACCGCACGCCGGGCCCGGCCCAGACCGCGATTGGCTGTGGGCGTTCACGGCGGAGAAACGCAACATGATCCTCTTCACCGCGCACCGCGACCTGCTGCTGCCGGACGTGTGCGCCGCAGCCCACGAGGCGTATGGACAACTGGTGGCCGCGGTGCAAGCCCTCACGGTGGCGAATCTCCGCGATGCGCAGCGCTTCCCCGATATGCCCCACGGCTGACAGCCCTGGCAGTTCATCGCCCGCCACTCCGGCGAACACTATCAGGAGCATCTACCCGGCATTCAGGCCTGGCTGGCTACGCGCGATACCCCCTGACCCGGGGCGCCGGCGCTGCGCCGCCGGCGCCCCCCCGCCCCCATGCCCCCGTCCGGATAGCGGCGGAGGCGGGCACTGCAGCGACATTGATCTATGGTACTGGATGCCGGAATCCCCGCCCCCAGTCCCCACCCCGGGTATTTCCTGTCGTCCGACGAGGAAAATCTCCGGGGCGGCGCAGGCGGGGTAGGAGGATAATAAAAGGGCAGCGGTTGCTGCGTGGCAACCGCTACCCCCGGCGGGGATATCGCGGGTGGCGTATCCAATGGTCGGGTTTATGCTGTCAAGGAGGTTCCAATGACACAATTTCAGATTGTTTGCGCGCGGCACCCGAACCCGGCCATCCAGGCCGGGGCCGGGGTGGGCCAGGGCCTTACTTTAAGCCAAGGATGGCTGGTATGGACTGGCCTTTGTTAATACCCTGGATGGGCAGCCCCGCGCCATCGCCGCGCACGGGAGCGACACGCCCCTGGTGATGCAGGACTTCCGCTTTAGCTCCGCCTTTGACGACGCCTGGGCCCTCACCGCGCAAGGCGATCAACGGTTCTGTATCGGCCTGGCCCGCCACGTGAGTTGGCGGTGCGGGGCCCACCGCGCCCACTTTCAGGTGGGCGATGCCGTGGACCTGGTTCAGGCCGATGCGGTACCAAGTTGTCACTGGGATTTCATAATTGTCGCCACCAACTGACGGCAGTTGCGTTGGCGCAACCGCGGCCCCCTGGGAGACCGACCGGGGGGCCGGCGGGGCCGTTGGAACTGGGCGCGCCCGCTGAATGAGTTGCGGCGGGGCGCTGTATGGCCGTAATCTGAATCGCGCGGAGAGGCGCCAGGCGGGTCGCGGCGTCGGCGCAGGGCGGGAGCCCAGGGGGAGTTGAATAGCGGGAACAAGCGTGGTAGGAATGGATAATAGTTGCAAGCAAAGGATTCGGGGAGCATGGAAGAAACAACCTTAATAGGCGTCCAAATCGACTATCACGACGGCCACTCACCACGGTATCGGATGGCCGCGGATGAGGCGCGCCGCCTGCTCGATGACTTTACCGCCTACTACCACAAAACCGGCTTCGCTGCCAAGCCGGGCGGGCCCTACAAAGGCTGTGACTCGCGGCAGTGGCCCTTACATTTCGTTGATTTCACCCAGGTGAAGGGCATGGCCCCAATTTGGGACAACGAGTTGATCTGAGGGTAGGGCGGGTGAAGCAGCCGGCCTCCCGCGGGCCGGCCCCTCTTCTAGTGGTGCACGCCTGGGCCTGCCCATCGCGCAGGCGCGGGTCCTGGTCGAGCAAGTCCCGTACCCCCGCTTCGTCGACATCCCGCGCCGCCGTCGCTGCTACTTCGGCGTAATCCGCCGCGGCTGCCGCTCCCTGGATCCTGCCGCCCGCCGGCGGGCGGCCCCCGGCCGATCAGCTCCCGCCCCGCTACGCCCGGGACTGCACCCGCGTCCAGATCTACAACCACCGGACCGGGAAGCCGGCATGGTCGGGAACCGCGTGCCATCCTGCCCCGCGCCGGCGTCGAGGGCTGCGACCACCGCGACCAGGTGGGTAAAGGCGGCCTGCGCGGCCGCCCGGCCCGCGGCCACCGAGCCGGCGCGCTGCTCGCGATCCACGATCGCGTTGCGCTGGTCCGCCGGCAGCGCCCACAACCAGGCCCGCTGCGGCGGCAGCGGCGCCGCCTCTAACACGGCGGCCAGCTCCTGCTCATACCAGGCCCCGCGCGCCAGGAGATCCTTGGGCGACCACCGGCCCCCCGGCAGCACCTGGCCCATGCGGGCGTCGCCCACCTCCACCAGCAGCGCGTCCCAAGCCCGGCGTTTCGCCTGTAGCGTGGTCAGCACCTGCGCCTTGGTCAGTTTAGCGTCCATCGCGGTTGTCTCCTTCGGCCCCCAAGACCGGCCTGGTCGCATGACCGGCCGCCGTGGTGCACTCGATTGCGCCCCCGGCCGTCTTGACATAGAAGTGAATATCGTGCTGGGGTGGCTGGCCGGCGCGGGCGTCGCCGAAGCGCAGCAGATCATCGGCATCCGCGGCCCACACTCCCGGCAAGGGTAGATGGGCGGCCCTTTCCGATCCGGTGCTCGGCGTCCAGGCCCGCGGCACGGAGATGTGCGCGACATAGAACTGGCGCCGCTGGCCGTCGTGCAGCGAGAGCGACACATAAGGTTGCAGCACGTGGCCGCGCGCGCAGCGCGGGATCGGGTAGTCAGGCATCGCGAGGTCCTTTCCGGTTACAAGCCGAGGTGCATATCCTGGCACTCAAACACCATTTGCAACTGCAGGTTCTGATGGGCGCAGGCGCGGCCCTGCGCCTCGGCGCTGATAAGCACCATTTGCCCAATGGTCAGCACGCGATCATCCTCCAGGCGCCCGCCGAAGCGCTGGCCCTGCCCCGTTTGCACTGCCCTGGCGAGCGTCCGCTCCACCTGGCCGCATCCCCGGCTGTGGAAGGCGTCACCGGGCAATATTGGGTGCAGCGCCGGCCCCGGCGATCCGCCGCCAGCTCTTATAACGAGGCGCTCCAGCGCCAATTGTGGGCGCAAAGCGTCACGCTGGTGAACCTGTAAGTGGCCCTGTTCATGTGGGCCTATCGGTGGCATACCAATACCATCCTGTTGCAAAACCCGGCGTTACCCGCGGGAGGAACAGCCTCCCGCCGGGTCGAGCGGCAGTCTCACCTCATTAAGGGGTCGACCGGCCCTGAATGCACCAGATCCGGGACAGGAAGGGAAGTTTGCCGATCCCTAGCAGCCTGTCGGAGAGAAAATCGGCAGCCCCGACTTGGGCCATTTTAACCCCTAAAGTGGGGCGAACCGCTCCCTTTCGGCCTAAAGTGGGCCCCCAGTGGGGAAGATTTTAACGGAATGATAGCCGATCGGGGCGAAAACCGTTCTCTCCGACAGGCTGCTAGAACCGCCCTCCGGGTTTTTGAACCGGCGGGACCGTATTGGACACCACCTGCCAGCCAGTAGGAGTGCCCTGATCAGCAGACAGGCGGGCATGCAACTGCAACGTGATCACGAAGCTCTGTGAGGGCCAATAACCTAACGGTTGTACAACCAGAGACCGAATCAGTGTTGGAGAGATCCATTTGCAACTTACTGGCATGGTTCGGCGGCGGATCCTTGTCGGTTCCCGGCCCATAGAGCGGAAATACCGACACACCGGGCCGGTCGCAGCATCCGCGAGACCGGCGCGACTCTCCGCGGTTGGGTAATTCTTCCCGATTCACTGACCGAGCACCTGCGGCGCCGGTCAGTCAAAGTTGTAAAACGCCGCCCCAAAACCTGATCGAGCCTCTGGTTGCACAACCGTTAGGATAAGGAACGTATATCGAACTCCTGGACCAGTGGTAGGTGAGCAGCGTCTGCCGGGAGTTCGTTTCCGTCGGCTTCTACATCTCTGTAGGCTGTGCCGGGTGCCCGGCCGGTCAGCGCGCGGTGACCCGAGAGTAGCACGATTGCACTCCCCGGCACTATAATGAACCCACTGAACGGGGACGGCTGAAGAGCGTGGGCCAACCGGCCAGCCGGAACCGCCGGCCGTCTAGAGAACCGGGGGCGGGAGTTCCGCGCTAATCAGCCGGCGCGCGCCTCAACAACGGCGAGGGACTGCGGCCGCGCGTAAGCGGGGGGCCACGGAAAGCCGCGCGGCTCCTCGCCGCCCGGTCTTTTGCCTGGTAGCCCGGGCGGCCTGAGCGGGAAGAGCCGCCTGGGCGAGCGGGCGGCCCCGGGGCGGCCAGCCCCCGTGTATCCCGCCGCGCGTAGCCGATCCGGGGAGAGGAGGGGAAGAAGGGATGGCCGCCGCTTGCGATTACAAGCAGCAGTGCCTGCGGCACGTCCGCGAGGAACGCGCCCGCTGGGAGGCGCTGCTGGCCCAAGTGGGTGGCGAGCACATGCTACAGCCCGGCGCCATGGGGGAGGGGACGTTCAAAGACCTGGTGGCGCACCTGAATGGCTGGTGGTACTATGAACTCGCCAACCTGGAGGCGCTACTGACCGAGACGCCGCCGCGCTCCCCCTGGCCGGCGGATTGGCCGGTGGCCCGCCAGAACCGCTGGATCTATGAGGCCCATAAGGACCGGCCCCTGGCGGACGTGCTCGCCGAGTCACGCGGGTTCTTCCAACGGCTGGAGGAGCTGCTCGCCGGTCTGCCGGAGCCGGTGCTGCGCGAGTCGGCGGCGATCCCCTGGCTGCAGGGACGGCCCCTGGGCCTGGGCTTCCTGGATGGCTGCCTGGAGCATCTCTATGGCGAGCATTGGTCCGATGTGTGCGCCTGGATCGGGCGACGCTATGCGGGTGGTTAACGGGCCGCCGCGGTGTGCGCGGAGCAGCGCGAGCGGCGACGAGGAGCGGAGATCGACCAGCCGGTCTGCGTAGCGGCAAGCGAGGCCGCGCGGCAGGTGGGCCAGAGCCACCGGGGCAGCGGCGATAGCAGGCGGCGGGCCAGCCTTCCGGCCGCACGAGCCAAGCCGGGCAGTAGAAGAGCCGGGGCGGATCGCCGCGCGTAAGGCGGGACCCGCTCTTATAGACGGATAAAAGGCACATTATCCGTTATAAACTAACGAAGGAGGCAACCCGGCTGTCCCGGCCCTGGCCCGTTGCTGCAAAGCGGCGATTGGAAACGAGCACCCAGCCGCCGGAACGGATGCGCGCGCAGCCGATAGATTCGGAGGAGATGTTGTGGATCGTCGAAGTGCTCCAGGCAAGCCTGCCCGGTCACTCCGATTCAGTCTCCGCAGGCGGAATTG
>DASSGZ010000443.1:0-7688 GCA_035693165.1 Chloroflexia bacterium
CCCGCGCACTCCGGGTCGATGTCGCGGGGCACAGCCAGGTCGATGAGATGCAGCGGGGTTTCGGGTCGCGCGTGCGCCGCCTTCCGGACCAGATCCATGGGCAGCACGAAGCCGGGGGCATCGGTGGCGCTGATCACCACATCGGCGGCGGCCAGCGCAACGGGGAGATCGTCCCAGGCAACGGCGCTGCCGCCGTGGGCGGCGGCCAGAGCCCGCGCCCGCGCGGCATGGCGGTTGGCGACCAGGAGCGCCCCGGCGCCGTTTTCCATCAGACATCGCGCCACCGCCTCGCCCATGGCCCCCGCGCCCACGACCAGCACCCGGCGGCCCTCCAGCCCGCCCAGGATGCGGCGGACCAGGCTCACGGCGGCATAGCTGATCGAGGCCGGAAGCGCGCTGATGGCGGTGGTGCTGCGCACGCGCTTGCCCGCGGCCAGGGCGCGCTGGAACAGCGCCGAGCAGACCGGCCCGGCAACCCCGGCGGCATGGGCCGCTGCCCACGCCTCCTTGATCTGGCCCAGGATCTGCACCTCGCCAGGCACCAGCGAGTCCAATCCCGCCGCCACGCGAAACAGGTGCGCGGCGGCATCCGCCCCGCTGCGCGTATACCATTGGTCGCCGGATCCGGCCGGACCGAGCAGCGCGGCGCGGAGTGTGGCCGCCACGGCCGCCGGATCGCCGTCGCTATAGGCGTAGATTTCCGTGCGGTTGCAGGTCGAGAGGATCGCGCCCTCCCCCGCCAAGCGGGCCAGCCGGGCCAGGGCGTCGGGCAGCTTCTCACCGCGCAGAGTCGCCGCTTCGCGTTCCTCCAGCGAGGCTGTCTGGTGGCTCAGCCCGGTCACGATCAGGTCCATGGAGTGTCGAGTGCTCCCAGTTGCTCGGCGGATCGCGCGGCCTCGTAGCCGCGGATCGTGCCCAGCAACACTTCGTTCATAAAGCGGTCGGCGCGCTGCCACAGCCGGGCGATTTCGCCCGCGTCGTTGGCGCGGGCGGCGGCAGGCACCTGGAGCGCCAGGGCCATGAAGCTGGTGCGGAAAAACAGAAAGGCCTCGACCAGATCGTGCAGGCTCGCGGCGGACTGGGCCGCCTCGGTGCCGTAGGCGGTGCCGATCTCGCGGCCTTCGACCAGGAAGCGGCCATCTTCTTCCCGGCGGGTCAGGTACTGGATGAGCAGCCCCAGCAACCGCTGGCCCAGGCCGCGCATGCGGTTCGCCTCCCCGGCGGCCTGGAAGTGGGCGTGCCAGTTCTGCCGGGCCAGCACGGTCTGGTCCAGGTTCCAGGGCGCCGGCGCCGGCAGCACCGGCGGCGCGGCCCCCGGCGCCCGGTCGCGCGCCGCGGCGACGGAGGCCCGCGAGAACCGGCGATGCCCGCCGGGCGTCCGGCGCACCTGCAAGATGCCCCGGTCGCCCCAGCGGCGCACCGTGGACAGCGGCGTCGCTAAGATCGCCGCCGCCTCCGCAAGAGTAATCCACGCGTCGGCGAGGTCCATCGTGTCGATATCGTGCTTTCCGGCCACATTGTTATCCATGAAATCTACCAAATCTTTCAAATCTACCGAAGTTTGTCTTGTTTTGAGTATATGTCGTAGACGGATCGGCGTCAAGAGAAATCCGGCAGTTTATACGCAAAATTAAGGTATTCTTATGATGGTATATATCTGCCGGGATCGATCCTTGCCGGTTGGCATGTTTTCGGCTATAGTGATGCAATACAGTCCCGCCGCGTCCGCACCTTGTGCGCCGGGCGGTATGTCAAGGAGCGCCAGTATGCCAGCCGATCGCCCTTTACGGAACCTGACCCGTGATCACCTGTTAGGCGTCTACACGGAGCTGCAAAGCGAACCGACCAGCAAGAAGTACAACCTGCGGAAAGAGTTACAGGGAGATAAGCGCGACAATGTGGTGTACGCCAACCGCTGGCTGACGCGCGACCAGTACCTGGAGATGGCCCGCCAGGAGATCCTCGCGCGCGGGCTGGACCTGCCCGCCGGGGAGGCCACGGAGCAACCGGCCGCCGTCGCATCCGCCGCGCCGGAGGCCGCGCCCGCCGCGCCTGTGACACCGGACACCACGCCCGCCGCCCCGCCGGAGTAACCTCCGGCCCGCGGCGGTAATACTATTGCATAGCCCGGCGGTTCGTGTGTATACTAGACCTGACACGCACGCGACCAGCGCAGGCAGTGCCGCCGGATTGGCCCGGCGAGTTTGGGGTAACAAAGGAGCAATCGGTACCTATGGCAGATCCGATCGCGCCCACACAACCGGCACCCGGCTCGGCGGTTCACGACGGCTCGCAGAATGGACTCGGCGATCCCGCACCCGACGCGGCGGCGCAAGTGGAGCGCAGCGAGGCCCTCGCCGCGCCCACCAAAGTCCACGTCAAATTCTGGGGCACCCGCGGCTCGATTCCCGTTTCCGGCGACAGCTACCGGCGCTACGGCGGCAATACCGTTTGCGTCAGCGTCACCAGCGACACCGGCCACGTGTTCATTTTCGACGCCGGGTCGGGCATCCGCGCGCTGGGCATCGACCTGGCCCAGGCGGCGGCAGCCCCCGGCGGCGCCCCACCCACCGGCTATCTGCTGCTCACGCACACCCACTGGGACCACATCCAGGGCTTCCCCTTCTTCCGCCCGGTCTTCACCCCCCAGGCCCGCTTCGGCATCATCGGCTGCAGCGAGCGCACGCAAAAGCTGGTCGAACTGCTGGCCGGGCAGATGGATTGGAGCTATTTCCCCGTGGCGCTGGCGAGCCTGCCCGCGCACCTCACCTTCCACGCGATGTGTGGGGGCGAATGCCGGCTGGACGGCGCGAAGCTGACGATGTTCCTGCAGAAGCACACGCTGCCCAGCCTGGCCTTCCGCGTGCAGCTCGGCGAGAAGAGCGTCGTCTACGCAACCGACAACGAGCCGCTGAGTCCCCCGGCCCTGGCGACGGACGCCCTGCTGGGCTACGACGTGATCGACGAGCGCATGGTGGAATTCGCGCGGGGCGCCGATTTACTGATCCACGACGCGCAATACACGCTGGAGGAGTATTCGTCGCACATCGGCTGGGGGCACAATGTGCCGGAAGTGGCCGTGGACGCCGCCATCCGGGCCGGGGCCAAGTGCCTGGCGCTGTTCCACCACGACCCGGACCACAACGACGACGCGCTGGACGCGATGCTGGCCCGCGCCCGCGAGCGCGCCGAGCGCCTGGCCCCCGGCGCGCTGCAAGTCATCAGCGCGCGCGATGGGATGGAGTTTCCACTCTAACCGATTCTTCCCGAGTCAGGCGTAAAACAGCGAGTCCATTTGTTCCGGCGTCGCCACCTGGGCCGAGCCGCGAACGAAGAGGATGTCGTCGTGCCGGCAATAGTACGCGGCGCGCCACCGGGCGGCCGCCTGGGCTTGCTTGGCTTCGGCTTTGCGTAGCGCGTGCTGGTACGCCGGCTTGGACGAATCGAACGCGGCCAGCGCAGCGTCCACCTTACGATCCGTCGCCCCGTACATGCTCATGCCATTCCCCAACCAGGACCGCTCGGCCTTCACGTAAATGGAGTTGCGCGCAAACGCCCCCGCCACACACAGCAGTAAAATCACCAGCACATAGAGCCAGTAGTCGGCAAATAGGGCCCGCACCAGTAGCGCGGCCAGCAAGACGGGCATCGCGCAGCCCAGCACCGCGCGGGGCTGAAAGCGCGGCGGGGTCGCGGCTTCCGGCACCGGCGCATGGCGCATCCGGCTGCTGGGGAACAGGCGGCACGCCAGCCGTGTTTCCGACGCCATGTCCTGGGTCCGCGGGATGTAGTACGTCGTGTCCTGCCAGGTCAGCGGGATGCTTCCTGCGGCGGGAACCGTGGGCAAGCCCACCGCGACGATTTGCGCCACCGGCTGCACCTGGGTGGCGCTTTTGCAGCGCGGACAGGCGGGTGCAGGATCCGTCTCAGGAGCGAGGGGGACGGCGTTGGCAAGCTCAGTCATTGCTACTCCTGCCTTGTTTGGGTTCGTGGTCAGGCATCTGGAAGCCGCTATCGTGTTCCGATGCGCGCCCTGTCAGGGGAACCGTGCGATCTCTACTATAACCAAACCAGAGGACGGCGTCAAGAGGATCGGACCGTACCATAGGGGGATTTTAGTGCTACTAATGGTACTATGCCGCCATGAGGCCAAGCGTGCTGCGCAGCCTACTCCGCATTGTTAAATCTTAGCTCGGTAGCGGTCGCCTGGAGGTCGCTTACCTCGGTGGTCGCTGCGCAGGTCTGGATGAAGGCGAGGAATTCGGGCAGATCGAGGGGATGCGCGCACCAGCGATTACCAGAACCGACCGTCTTTAAGGCAGCCGAGGAGTGGTACTTTAACGTGAGGGACAGTTGTCCAATCCAACCCTCATCAGATTCTTCTTCCTCAAGTTGTGGCGACCAGGTTGGGATGAATTGCCGGGTGATGCCATAGCGGAAAAACTCCCCGTCGCCCCAGTTGTGGATGCCCCATTGGAACAACAACATGTCACCGTCTGCATCAAAGGCACAATCGTCGGCCCGCACCTCGGCATAAAAGCGAGCCATCAGGTCCACGGCCGCTTGCGGTGATAAGCAATCGAGCGCCACCCCGCGGGCGGTGCTGAATGCCGTAAACTGTTCAAGGGCATCCCGCGCTTCCAAGTACGGTTCCTCCCGATGATAGGTGAAGTTGGCCGTTGAGCGAAGAAGAGCCTGACAGGCCCTCACCGGGCAGGGTGCGCTAGGCAGCGCTACAGACCGTTCCTATCGTCCTCACGAGTGCAGCCGCTCGGCGACGAGGGCAGCCATCGGCTCGTGCGCCGCGCCGTCCTGGCGCAGGCCCGCCACCACCCCGCTGCGATCGGCCTGCGAGCGGTTCTGGCTCAGCTTCCACTTGCCTTCACTGCGCGTAACGGCGATCTCAATGCCCACGATGCCCTTCATCTGCCCGGCGATGTAGCTCTCCGGTGCGTCGTCCACGCGCCAGGGCCGCGGCCGGGCGCCTTCCTGCGCCTGCGTCAGGTCCTCCAGTTGCCGCCGCAGCCAGCCGGCATCTTCCACTAACTGCGGCCGGCCCCAGACATGGACGGTGCAGTAGTTCCAGGTGGGCACGACCTTGCCCGTCTCCTGCTTACTGGCGTACCAGGATGGACTGATATAGTCTTGCGGCCCCTGGAACACTACCAGGCATTCCCCCACGGCGGCGACCTCTTCCCACTGCCGGTTGGCCCGCGAGATATGCGCCCGCAGGGTACCAAGTTCACCTTCATCAGGATAGATCAGCATAGGCACCGGGTTTGCCAGCAACCCGCGAGGTCCGGCCGTGATAAGCAGGCCCAGCGGGTGCGTGCGGATCAGATCGTGTTGCACCTCCAGCCGATCCTCCCGAAATGCAGGGGGCAGGTACATGGTTCACTCCTCCTCTTCACGGGCCGTATAACAAAAGCCGCCCGGTGGGGCGGCTTCCTGTTGTCCTGGGCGCTGGGTGGCGGGGGAGAGATTTGAACTCTCGACCAAGGGCTTATGAGTCCCCTGCTCTACCACTGAGCTACCCCGCCATAAACGACAGAGCGGGAGCGAACTCCGGCTCTGTTGACGTGCATCATTATACGGGATGGCGCCCGCACTGTCAAGCGGCCTGAGCCGCAAACCGCGGCAGAATCAGGCGTTGGCCCGCGCTATGCTCAAGTATGGTCGTGACCGGCTGTTGGGGCGACGGCCCCGCAAGCGTTGTGTAGCGCGGCCCCGGTCGCGAGTAAGGAGATGATACGATGAGCAAAATCGACAAACGCGAGGATGTCAATCCGAGCGAAGGCGAGCACAAGTACGGCGACGTGCAGTTCGCGGACCCCGTCAACAACAAGTATCCCATCGACACGCCGGACCACGTCCGCGCGGCATGGAGCTATATCAACCACAAGGACAACGCCGCGAAATACGACAAAGACGACGTGCGGACGATCAAGGAGCGCATCAAGCGCGCGGCCAAGAAACAGGGCGTCGAGATCAGCGAGGATTAGCAGCCCTGGCGACCGGCACATCTGAAAGTACGGAGGCGGCCCGAGGGGGCCGCCTCCGGCTGTATGGCGAACGCGCGACGCCGGGAACCGGGCGCGCGCTACCGGCCCTTCACGTGCCGGTCGAAGAAGGCCAGCATCTGCGCGCCGATGCCGCCCTGGGACCAGGCGCGGTCGCTGAAGAGGTGGTTTTCGCCTTTGGGCGAGACGAAGGTAATATCCTTGCCCGCCGCGCGCAACAGGTCGACGGTGCGCACCGACCAGGCGTAGGGCGTGTTGGTGTCGCCGGTGCCGTGGAAGATGAGGACCGGGGCGCTGACCTGGTCGAACCAGGGGCCGGACGAGATGCCCCGATAGAAGGCCGGGTTGTCCTCCGGGAAGCCGTGGGCGGCTTTAATCGCCCGCGCCTCCGGGCTGTTGCGCGACCAGCGATTGAAATTGTCGGCGTAGTCGGGGCTGGTCGGCGCGAAGAGTACATAGGCTTTGATGTCCACATCGATCGACATGACTTGCAGGCCGACCTGCCCGCCGTTGGAGTGGCCCCACATGCCGATGCGGCTGGCATCCAGGTAGGGTAAGGACGATTGCTGCACGGCGGTGACGAGGTTCAGCGCATCTTCGGTCCAGCCGATGGTGGTCATGTTGCCGGCGGCAGCCGGGTCGTCGTCCGACCCGGCGTAGTTGCGGAAATCAGGGTGGATGGCGACGTAGCCGTGGCTCGCCAGGAAAGGCGACTCGCGGCGCGAGTCCATGCCCGTAGTGTATTGCGAAATCGGGATGTAGCCGTGGTTCATGATGATGACCGGGAAGGGGCCTTTGCCCGCCGGGACATACATCACGCCCGAGATGCGGCGGCCCGCGCTGCGATAAATGATGCCGTACTGGGTATAGGCGGCGGTGCGGGCCATGGTACGCGTGACCTGCAGATCGCGGCCCGTGCGCGGGGCCTGGCGCAGCCGGGCCAGCGAGACCGGGGCGGGCGCCAGGGCAGGCTCGGGCTTGAGCGGCGGCAGGTTGCCGTAGCTCTGCGCGTAGACCTGGCTGCCCAGCAGGCCAAGCTGGATCTGCGCGTCCGCCCCGGCCTCCGGGTGATATTCCAGCCGGTGGCGCTCGAAATACTGCACCAGGTACGGCTTGCCGTCGGTGAGGCTGCGTTCCTGGAACGCTTCGCTGATCGGGTAGCCATAGACCGGCAAGCCCCCGCTGGCTCGCCAGTAGGCGCGGAAAGGCTCGGCCAGGTTGTGGCTCGTTTCGCGGTAGTAGGTGGCGCCCGCGGCGGCCGTGGCCGGGCGGAAGGGGCTATCGGTGCGGTTCTGCGTCACGGCGCGGCCCAGCAACCCGAGCAGCACGGTGCCGTTGTTGTGCAACTCAAAGCGGGCGCGCTCGGTGTACTGCACGGTGCGCCCGTCTTCGGTGAGCTCGGGCGTGACCGGGAAACCGAATTGCGGCAGGCCTCCGTTCACGCGCCAGTAGAGCAGAAAACTACCGCGCAGGCAGTAGCCTGTCTGGACGAAGCACATGGGCGTGCCAGGCAGCGCCACGGCGGGCTGCGGCGGGCGCGGGGCGGGAGCGGCCCCGGCGGGCGGCGTCTGCACGGCGAACCACGGCACCAGCAGCACGGCCAACAGCAAGATCGGGAGTAGACGGCGAAACATGGCGGCTCCTTGGCATGAACGGCGGTTGGCGGCA
>DASSGZ010000444.1:0-2594 GCA_035693165.1 Chloroflexia bacterium
TAAATCCGCCAAGCCGAAGAAGGATCTGACCCCGCCTCCCGATCTGCAACCGGTCCCAGGCATCAACAATATGAGCCTGGCCGAGACCATGAGCGAGATCGCGGCCATGCTCGAACTAAAGGGCGAAAACCGCTTCAAGATCCAGTCGTACCGCCGCGCCGCCGACACCCTGCTCAACATGCCCGAGGACATCCGGGTGGTCTGGCGGGCCGGGCGGCTGGAAGATCTGCCCAACATCGGCGAAGCCATCTCGACCAAGATCGACGAACTGCTGCGCACCGGGCGGCTGGGCTTCTACGACCGGCTGCGGGCCGAGATCCCGCCGGGCGTGCTTGCGCTCACCGCCGTGCCCGACATCGGGCCGAAGACGGCGCTGGCGCTCTACCAGAGCCTGGGCATCAGCAGCATCGCCGAACTGGAGGCGGCGCTGAACGAGGGCCGGATCCGCACCGTGCCGGGCTTCGGCGAACGCTCGGAGGAAAAACTACGCGAAAGCCTGGCCGCCGTGCAGCGCCGGGCCGCCAACCAGCGCGTGCTGCTGGCCGAGGCCCGGCCCCTGGCCCGCCAACTGGTCGGCCAGTTGCGCGAGAGCGGCCTGCCCATCGCCCGCATCGAGGTGGCCGGGTCGATCCGCCGGGGCCGCTCAACCATCGGCGATATGGACATCCTCTGCACCAGCCCCGACCCGGCGCAGGTGATCAACTTCTTCGTGGGCCTGCCGCTGGTGGGCGAGGTGGTGTCGCACGGCGGCAACAAATCGACGGTGCGGCTGCGTAACGGCCTGCAAGTGGACCTGATGGTGCTGCCGCCGGAGCATTTCGGCGCGCTGCTGCACCACTTCACCGGCGCGCGCGAGCACAACATCCAGATGCGCGACCGGGCGCTGAACCGCGGCTTGCGGCTCAACGAATACGGCTTCGACCGGCCCGACGGCACGCGCATCCTCTGCCCGCACGAGGAGGATGTGTTCGCCACGCTGGGCCTGCCCTGGATCCCGCCCGAACTGCGCGAGGGCGCGGGCGAGATCGAGGCCGCGGCGGCCGGGCGGCTGCCCACCCTGGTCACGGTGGCCGACATCAAGGGCGACCTGCACAACCACAGCAAGTGGAGCGACGGCACCACCACCATCGAGGCGATGGCGCGGGCGGCCCAGGCCCGCGGCTACCAGTACATGGCGATCACCGACCACAGCCAGAGCCTGATCATCGCCCACGGCATGACCGTGGACCAGATCCGCGCCCAGGCGGCGGAAGTGGCCGAAGTCAATCGCAAGCTGGCGCCCTTCCGCGTGCTGCATGGCGTCGAACTCGAAATCAAAACCGACGGCACGCTCGACTACCCCGACGAGGTGCTGGCCGAACTCGACATCGTGGTGGCCTCGGCCCACCAGGGCCTGCGCCACGACCCGGAGCGGGTCACCGCGCGGGTGCTCGACGCCTGCCGCAACCCGCACGTGGACATCATCGCCCACCCCACCGGCCAGATCCTCAACAGCCGCGAACCCAGCGGCCTCGACGTGGAAGCGCTCATCGAAACCGCCCGCGAAACGGGCACGGCGCTGGAGATCAACGCCTCGCCCGAGCGCCTGGACCTGAACGAGGTCTATACCCGCCGTGCGGTGGAATCAAATGTGCTGTTATCCATCGACACGGACTCGCATCATCCCGACGGCTTTGCCAACATCGAATACGGCATCACAGTCGCCCGGCGCGGCTGGGCGGAAGCACCCAATATCCTGACCACCTGGCCGCTCGAAAGGGTACTGGCCTGGCTAGCGCGGCGCGGCGCCTGACCCGCGGGAGAACCGACCATGGACGAACCTCTGCTCACGCAACCGGGCGGGCCGGCTCTCGAAGCGCCCCCCACCGACACTTCCGCCGGCTACGGCGAGGCCGGGCGGCTGCCCATCGTCCCGCCCCAACCGGATGGATCCGGCCTCGACGACCTGGCGTTGGACAGCCCCTGGCCCACGGTGGGCGGCTGGTGGATGCTGGCCGGCGACGGCGACTAGACGGGCCTAACCCCCTGCCCCTTCCCGGCGCGGGAAGGGGAGACAAGTGGTTTAACGGTCTGTCCCTTCCCCGCGTGGAGAAGGGAGGCGGCTTGCTGGTTAGCCCGGCGAGTAGCCACCCGGTAGCTCATGCTTGAACCTCTCCACCTCACGCCATACGCGGACGTGAATGACGCCCTGCGGGACCTGCTGGCGGGGGTGCGGGCCGCCCTGGGCGCCCAGTTCGTCGGGCTGTATCTCACCGGGTCGCTGGCCCTCGGCGACTTCGATCCCGCCACCAGCGATATCGATTTGGTCGTCGTGACGGACGGCGCGCTTCCGGCGAATCTTATCGAGTCGCTACGGGAGCTGCATGAGCGCTTTGCCGCGGGCGACTCCCCCTGGGCCGGCAAGGTGGAAGCCGTCTACATCCCGCGCGGGGCCCTGCGGCGGGCCGCGCCAGACGATGCCGTGTATCCACAGGTCGAGCAGAACCGCGGCCTCTTCGTGGACCAGCTTGAAAGCGGGTGGATCGTCCAGTGTTACATCCTGCGTGAACACGGCGTGACCCTGGCCGGTCCCGATCCGCGCACGCTCATCGACC
>DASSGZ010000445.1:0-7419 GCA_035693165.1 Chloroflexia bacterium
CTACTGCGGCGCCTCGCTCTACATCCACGACACCGGCGTCGATCTGACCGGCAAGACGGCCAAGCTGGCGCAGTATCCCTCGCGGCTGGCGCTGGGCGCGCACGGCCAGATCCGCGGGCGCGGCTTCCGCGTGCTGGGCCGCGTGCGCTACGAGTACGACGACGGATTCTGGGATGAATGGAACCTGCAATTCGACGACAACCGCATCGGCTGGGTCGAGGAAGACGAAGGCGAGTTCACGCTAACCTACAAGCGCAAGCTGACCTCGCCGATCCCGCCGTTCGACCAGGTGCAGGTGGGCAGCTTCCTGCCGCTGGGCAGCGACCGGATGTTCGTCAGCGAAAAAGGCCAGGCCAGCGTGGTGGGCGCCGAAGGCGAACTCTCGCAGAGCAGCCCGCCGGGCCGTCCCGTGCAGTACATCGACGGCAACGCGAGCGGCCAGGCCGTCCGCCTGGTCCTCGACGCCAACGGCATCACTCTACACCAGGGCGAGCCGCTGGAGTTCGACGAATTAGTGGTCAGTGGTCAGTAGCTGGTGGTCAGTGGTCAGGACGAGTGCCGTGTAGGGACGCGGGCGGGTTTCAAACCCGCCCCTACACCGACCAATCGGTTAGTAGTGTGCCATTGTGCTTTTGCGTTGTAGGGGCCGGTTTCAAACCGGCCTGCCGCCCGTCAGAATCAGTTGGGAAGAGATCTAACTCCGTACTCAGCACTCAGCACTCAGGACTAAGGAAAGGGAGCGGCCCGTGCAAGTCCAACAATTCAACTGCCCGCAATGCGGCGCGCCGCTGGACATCAAGACGCTGGGGCGGTCCAAGGCCATCGTCTGCCCCTATTGTCAGACGCAGATCGACCTGACCCGCCCGCCCTACCAGGCCATCGGCAACGTCGGCCCGCGCCCCGACCCGGTCGGCACGCCGTTCCAGTTGGGCATGCAGGGCACGCTCGACGGCGAGTCCTACCAGATCATCGGGCGGGTGCGCTACCGCGACGACGAAGACGTGTGGGACGAGTGGCTGCTGCTCAGCGCGGCGGGCGCCTATCGCTGGATCTCGGACAGCGAAGACGTGGGCCTGGTGTTGTGGTACCCGTTCAACCCGCCCGCGCCGATCAGTCCGGCGGAGATCCGGCGCGGGTCCACCATCCAGCTCGGTGGCAGCCCGGCGCGGGTGCGCTCGAAGGGCACGTCGTACATCGCCTACCTGGAAGGGGAATTGACCTGGCGGGCCACCATCGGCGACCGCATGGACTACGCGGAGGCCGTGGCCCCGGAGGCGATGTACAGCATCGAGTGGACCGAGAACGAGATCGAGTTCTACCAGGGCCGGCGGCTCGACCGCGGCATGGTGGAGCAGGCCTTCGGGCTGGGGGCGGCCCGCGGGCTGGTGGGCAGCGGCGCGGGCGGCGGCACAGGCCCCGGCGGCCCGCCCCGGCGCGGCGGCTGCCTGGCCGGCGGCGGCTCGGTCATCATCATCTTGATTGTCCTGCTGATCATCTGCTTCGTCATTTCGGCCCTGGACTCCGGCGGCTATGTGAGTGGCGGTTCGGTCGGCCCGTCGATCCGCACGGGCAGCAGCGGGCGGAGCGTCGGCGGGGGCGGCAGCGGCGGCGGCGGCAAATAGGCCGCCCGGCGGCATCCGTGGTATAATAGCAGCAGGGCAAGAATATTCTAGGATCTTGCCGGGCCAATGAGGATCTATGTCCCTGGAAACGCGACAAATTCGCTGCCCCGCCTGCGGGGCGACCAATGAAGTCCATGACAGCCCCACGCTCACCTCGATTGTGTGCGGGGCGTGCTGGACGCGGATCGATCTGTCCCCGCCGGATGGGTCCGCCGGGCCGGAGGTGGCGTATCGCCCGCCGGCCCGGCATGATACCGCCGAGAGGGCGAGCGACGACGGGCCGACCACCGAACTGATCGTCGAAGACAGCACCCAGCCGCTGGGCAGCGGCGGCGGCGACTCCGACAACGCCACCGTCGAACTCACCACCTCGCCCTACCGGGTGAGCAGCAGCGCGGCCAAGGACCTGGAGCCGACCACCGGCATCCCGCTGCGCATAGGCATGCAGGGCACCCTGCGCGACGACCTCTACCTGGTGATCGGGCGGGTGCGCTACCGCGAGAACTATGCCCACTGGGACGAGTGGCTGCTGCTCGGGCCGAAGGGCGCGGGCCGCTGGATCGCCGACAGCGAGGGCCTGGGCCTGGTGCTGTGGGTGCCCTTCACCCTGCCCGATGAAGGCGACCTTAGCCGCATCGACAAGGGCGCCGTGATCAACCTGGGCCAGTCGATGGTCCGCGTGCAGTCGCGCGGCTACGCCGTGGTCGACTACATCGAGGGCATGATCAACTGGAGTGTGTCGCCCGGCGACCTGATGGAATACGCGCAGGCCATCGGCCCCGGCGGCATCTACACCATCCGCTGGACGGCCAACGAGATCGCCTGCTTCCACGGCCGGCGCCCCAACCGCGCCGATGTCGAGCACGCTTTCGGCGTGCGCGGCGTGTGACCCCGCGCGCCGCTAGAACCGGACCCGCCCTGTGAGCCGGACCGAGACCCCGGCGCCCATTGCCTCGCTGCCTCTGGCTCCGGCCCCCGCCGGGTCGCGCGCCGCCGGGCGCGAAGCGGGCGCGCTGCTCATCTCCATCTTCATCATCGCCGTCTGCGGGCTGATCTATGAGCTGATCATCGGCAGCCTGTCGTCGTACCTGCTGGGCGACAGCGTGGTGCAGTTCTCGATCACGCTGGGCGTGTTCCTGTCGGCGATGGGCCTCGGCTCGTTCCTGTCGCGGGCCGTGCGCGACAACCTGCTGCGTGTGTTTCTGATCGTGGAGATCGCCGTGGGCCTGCTGGGCGGCGCCGCGGCGGCGGGCCTGTTCGCCTTCTACAGCGTCTTCCCGCGCAGCTACGTCGTGGTCATGATCGCCACACTGGTCGCGCTGGGCACGCTGATCGGGCTGGAGATCCCGCTGCTGACGCGCATCGCCCGCCGCTACGGCACCCTGCGCGATACGCTCGCCAACGTGCTGGCGGTGGACTACCTGGGCGCGCTGGGGGCGTCGGTGCTGTTCCCGCTGCTGTTGCTGCCCTACCTGGGCCTGACGCGCACCGGGTTCCTGACCGGCATCTGCAACCTGGTGGTGGTCGCCATCAACCTGCGCGTGTTCGGCGCGGGCCTGCCCGGCGCGCGGGCCATCGCCCTGGGCACCATCGGGGCGCTGCTGCTGCTGGGCGGCGGCGTGGTCCAGGCCAGCAGCATCACGGCCATCGTCGAGGAACGGCTCTACCAGGACCAGATTCTCTACGCCGAGCAGTCGGCCTACCAGCGCATCGTGGTCACGTCGTACCAGGAAGACCTGCGGCTCTACCTGGACCGCGAGTTGCAGTTCTCCAGCCGCGACGAGTACCGCTACCACGAGTCGCTGGTCCACCCGGCCATGACCCTGGCCCCATCGCACGAGCGCGTGCTGATCATCGGCGGCGGCGACGGGCTGGCCCTGCGCGAGGTGCTGAAGTATCCCGACGTGCAACACGTCACGCTGGTCGATCTCGACCCGGCGGTGGTCAAGTTGGGCCGCACCTTCGGCCCCATCGTGGCGCTCAACGGGGGATCGTTCGCGGACCCGCGTGTGGAAGTGATCAACGCCGACGGCTACCAGTACCTGGCCGATAGTTCCGACCTCTACCCCGTGATCATCACCGACCTGCCCGACCCGCGCAACGAGGGGCTGGCGAAGCTCTACTCGCGCGAGTTCTACACCATCGTGGGGCGGCACCTGGCGCGGGGCGGCATGTTTGTGCAGCAGTCGTCCTCGCCCTACTTTGTGCGCCAGGCCTACTGGTGCATCGTGCACACGGCGCGGGACGCCGGGCTGCGCGTGCAGCCCTACCACACCTATGTGCCCTCCTTCGGCGATTGGGGCTTCATCCTGGCCTCGAACGTCACCCCCACCTGGCCGCCCGCCGCCCCGCGGGTGCCCACCCGCTTCCTGACCCCGGCCCAACTGGCGATCATGCCCACCTTCGACCCCGACTCCGGTGACCTGCCCACGGATGTCTCCACGCTGCAAAATCCGGTCGTGCTGCGCTACTATATCGATGCCTGGCGCCACTGGCGCGGCTGAGTGCTGAGTGCTGAGTACGAGTGACGCGTGGTCAGTGGGCGGGGGTCATTGGTCTGTACGACGAGGGAGTAGGGGCGGCGTGATGCTGGAAGGGTCAACCTCACCCCCGGCCCTGCCCCGCGCGTCGTGGGTCTTCTCGTCTTCTCGTCTTGACTCAGCACTCAGCAATGTGCCACGCACCGCTGCGCGATGCGCCTGCGGCACCGCTGCGCGAGCAGCACTCAGCACTTCGTTGGTCGGTGGGCCGCCCTGTGGTATAATGCAGCACACCTACCGGCAGCGGAGGATGATACATGGCTTCGCAATCCAAACGCTACTACACGCCCGAAGAATACCTGACCCTGGAACGCGCGGCGGACTACAAGAGCGAGTACGTCGCGGGCGAAATCTTCGCCATGGCGGGTGCCAGTGAGGATCACAATACCATCGCTGGGAACATCTTCCGGCTGCTAGGCAACCAGTGCCAGGGTGGGCCGTTCCGGATTTTCATGAGCGACATGCGGGTGCGCGTGGCGGCGACCGGGATGTATACCTATCCCGATGTGGTAGCCGTGTGCGGACCGCGCGAGTTCGCCGACGCCCACCGCGATACCTTGCTCAACCCGACGGTGATCATCGAGGTGCTCTCGCCTTCCACCGAAGCCTATGACCGAGGCGCGAAGGCGGCCTACTATCGGCGCCTGCCCGCACTGGCCGAGTATGTGCTGGTGGCCCAGGATCAGATGCACGTGGAACACTTTGCCCGCCAGGGCGCCGGCTGGCTGCTGATCGAGATGAGCGCCCCGAACGCCATTCTGCGCCTGCCCGCCCTGGACGCGGCCCTGCCCCTGACCGCGATCTACGCGAACGTCGAGTTCCCCCCGCCCAACGAAGTGCTGAGTGCTGAGCGCTGAGTACGAGAGACGAGTGGTCAGTGGGCAGTACGACAAGTGATGAGAAGCGTGGGCGGGCTAGCGCCGAACCGCCGCGCGCCCGCGCAGGATGCCGCCCGCCAGCAGCGCCAGCAGGCCCACGATCAGCAGCGCCGGCCAGGCGCTGTCCGCCGGCTGGCCGGTCACGGGCATGCCGGGCGGGGGGCTGATGATGGGGCCGACGTTGCCGGTGGGCGTGCTGACCGGGGTGGCCGTCGGCGGGAAGTATTGCGCCCCCGTGCGGATGGCGACGACAAAGTCGCCGTCGGGGAAGCTGTCGCCGGCCTGCACCTGGCGGGGCTTTTGCTGATAGCCCCAGCCTGCGCCGGTCTTGATGCCCAGCCAGACCTCGCCCGCCGGCAAGTCCAGCGTATAGCGCCCAGCGGCATCCGTGTGTGTGGCGCTGAGGATGGGCGGCCCCTTGACCTGCTTGAGGCCCGTCGCCAGGGCGTTGGTGGCGTAGATCGCCATGCCGCCGAGGGGCACGCCGTCCAGGTCGCGCACCTGCCCGGTGACGCGCGCCACCAGGGGCACGGTCTCCTTGGCCGGGCTCACCGGCAGCAGGAAGGTGATGCCTGTCGTGTACTCAGTGGGGTAGACGGTGAACTCCGACGCGCCGTAGCCGGGGTGTTCGGCCCGCGCGGCGAAGGTGCCGCTGCCCGTGTCGATCGACCACGCGCCGTCGGCGTTGCTCTGCACGGGCGGGCCGATGGCCACATGCTCCGGCATGCGAAACACGGTGATGGTGGCGTCGGCCAGGCTGGCGCCGTCGTAGCCGAAGACGTAACCCGACAGCGTGGTGGTGCTTTGCGCGGCGGCCGGCGCCGCCCACAGCCCGGTGAGGGCCAGGCAGCAGAGGCCGGTCACGATCAGGATCCGGCTCAGCCACCCGCCCGCAGGTGTACGCGAAATCGTCCTATTCATCGTGACTCCTTCCTATACTTCGACGACGACCTTCACCGCCTCGACTTCACCGCGGCCCATGCGCGCAAACATCTCCGGGGCCGCGGCCAGCGCGCAGCGCGCCTCGATCAGCGGGCCGACATCGACCACGCCCCGGTTCAGCCAGTCCACGGCCTCGCGGTACTCGGCGGCGGTGTAGGCGTAGGCGCTGGTGATGCGGCGCTCCTGCGGCACCAGGTCGTAGAGGCCCACCTCGACCAGCGGCGTCGCCAGGCCGACCAGCATCAGCGTGCCGCCGGGGGCCAGCGCGGGCAGCGCCTGCTTGATGGTGGCGCTCACGGCCACGGCGTCGATGATGACGGGGAAGCCGCGCCCGTCGGTGGCCTCGCGGCCCAGGGCGGCCAGGTCGGTCTGGCGCGAGTCCTGCGGCCGGCCGCCCAGGCGCCCGATCATCTCCAGCTTGTGCGGCGCCACGTCGGTCACGAAAACCGGCTCGGCGCCGCGCTGGCGGCAGGCCAGCAGGCAGCAGAGGCCGATGGTGCCGCCGCCCAGCACGGCGATGGGCTGCCCGCGCTGCGGGCCGGCCACGTTGGTGGCGCGCAGGCCCACGGCCAGCGGCTCGGCCATCGACCCGGCGGCGAAGCTGACGCTATCGGCCAGCGGGATGGCGTTGATCGCGGGCGCCGTGACGTACTCGGCGAACCCACCATGCGTGCCCATGTTCACGCCGATGGACTTGCGGTGGCGGCACAATTCCTCGTGTCCGGCGCGGCAATCGGGGCAGGTGCCGCAGTAGATCAGCGGGTTCACCGCCACGCGCGTGCCCGCCGCCGGTGCGGTCACGTCCGGCCCGAGTTCGCGCACCACTCCGGCGAACTCGTGGCCCATGACCATGCCCGGCGTGCGCCGGCCCGACGCCCCGGTGTAGCCGTGCACATCGCTGCCGCAGATGCCCACGGCCTTGACTTCGATCAACACCTCGCCCGGTCCCGGCTGCGGGCGGGCGATCTCCTCGACCTCCATCTGGTGGGGGCCGTTCCACACGAGTGCTTGCATGTCGTCTATCCTTTACGAGTGCTGAGTGCTGAGTGCTGAGTGCTGAGTACGAAGATAAATTAGTGGCTCCGTAGGATTCGAGTGTTTGCAGGATTGGATTTGAAACCTGCTCTCGTCTCTACTCAGCACTCAGCACTCAGCACTCGCTAATGCGTCCGTGCCGCGGGAAACGGCGTAATCTGCCCCGCCGGGTCGAACGTGAGCGGGCCGACCGATGGGCCGAGGGTGCAGCCCGCCGCGACGGCTTCCGCGCAGAGCGATTCCGCGATCAGCAGCGCGCCCACATCGAGCGTGTTCGGGATGCGCACCAGGCGCGCCTGATCGGGATGGGCGCTGGCCGCGGCGTGCAGGGCCAGCGCGATGGCCGTGTAGTCGTCTTGCATCACGAACGGGATGGACGAGCGGCGCAGCCCGAACGTGCCC
>DASSGZ010000446.1:0-3931 GCA_035693165.1 Chloroflexia bacterium
CCGCCAACCACCCATCCCAACCGCTCAGACCGAACATGGGCGCATCCTCCAGGCCTATTGATAAAGATTGGGGATCGCGGCGGGTGCCCGCCTCCCCTTCTTTATCGACTCGTTCGTGCAAAAAGCGGAAGAAAAGATCTAATGTTCATTATAAATCAACCCTAATAGCAGTTCTTACGCGATTTGCAATTCCGAAGAATATTCTCTATAATGCGCACATACCGGCGGCACATGCGAACAGCCTGCTGCCCCATGCGGTGCCGGAATCGATTCCAGCAACCCTGGAACCATATCTGTCTCCTGCAGTCCACGCTGAAAGGAGCCTTGCTGGAGGGCTGACGCGCTACTCCCCGCCTGGCTGATCCCTGCTACGGATCGGCTTGCCCGCACACGAGAGCTAACGAGCACACCAGGTCCATATCAGGAAGGATGCAACTATGCTCAAGGATCTCTCATCAAGACGGGTCCGCCAATGGACGGCGCTGGGGGTCAGCCTGCTGCTGATCTTCCTAGCCGTCGGCGCGGTGAAGGCGCTCCCCTCTGCCGCGGCCCGCCAGCTCGCCGCCCCCGCCGGCACCAAGACCGGTACCGTGCTGGGGAACGCGAACGGATTCACCCTGGCCCAGGATGCGCAGCACGACACGTCCCCGGCCCTGCGCAGCATGCCGCTGATCGCCCCGATCCCGCGGGCCGAAAACGGCGACAAAGACGCCTTCCAGGCCATCGAGCGGCTGGGTGGCGTCCCCGGCAAAGATTCCGTCCTCCAGAACTTCTTCGGCAAGCTCGGCGGGATCCCCGGCCCGACCGTCCACTTCGACGGCATGTATAACCAGTGGGGACCGATCCCGCCCGATACCAACGGCGATGTCGGCCCGAACCACTATTATCAGATCGTCAACACGGGTATTCAGATCTTCAACAAGACCGGGACCTCGCTCTACGGTCCCGCCGACATCAGCACCCTGTGGCAGGGCTTTGGCGGCCCCTGCGCCAGCCGCAACGACGGCGACCCGATCTTGCTCTACGATACGCAGGCCGATCGCTGGTTCGTCAGCCAGTTCACCACGGCGGCGCCCTTCGGCGAGTGCATCGCCATCTCGGCCTCGGGCGACCCGCTCGGATCGTACCACCGCTACTTCTTCTCGCTGAGCCAGACCGACCTCTACGACTACCCGCACTGCGGCGTCTGGCCCGACGCTTACTATTGCGCCTTTAACGTCTTCCTCAACGGCGCGAGCTTCGGCGGCGCGTCGGTCACGGCGTTCAATCGCGACCAGATGCTGAACGGGCAATCGACCACCTTCCTGGCGTCGCCTCCCATCCCCAGCGCCGCGAGTTTCATGCCGGCGGATGTCGACGGGCACACGCTCCCGCCCACGGGCGAACCCAACATCTTCACGACCATCAGCACCGGCGCCCAGGCGTTGCAGTTCTTCAACTTCCACGTGGACTGGGCCAACCCCGGCAGCTCGACGTTTAGCGCGGGCGGCAGCGTCCCCGTCGCCGCCTTCGCCAACCCGTCGGGCGTCCCGCAACCAAGCACCAGCGTGCAACTGGCTACCCTGGCCGGGCGGTTGATGTTCCGCGGCGCCTACCGCAACTTCGGCGACCACCAGGCGCTCGTGCTGAACCACACCGTGACGGGCAGCGGCGGGGCCGCCGCCGCGCCGCGCTGGTATGAGATCCGCAGCGCCAACTCGTCGCCCTTCTCGGCGACCCTCTACCAGCAGGGCACCTACAACCCCGACAGCACCAGCCGCTGGATGGGCAGCGCGGCGATGGACCACCAGGGCAACCTGGCCCTGGGCTACAGCGCCTCCAGCAGCAGCCTCTACCCCAGCATCCGCTACACCGGGCGCCTGGTGAGCGACCCGCTCAACACGCTGCCGCAAGGCGAGGGCACATTCATCACCGGTTCCGGCTCCCAGACGAACAGCGCCGGGCGCTGGGGCGACTACAGCGACCTGACGGTCGACCCCGCCGATGACTGCACCTTCTGGTACACCACCGAATACTTGTCGGCAACCGGCGACCGCAACTGGCGCACGCACATCGGCGCATTCAAGTTCCCCGCCTGCGTCGCCGTGGTGGTCACGCCCACCTCGACGCCGTCCGGTCCCACGGCCACCGCCACGTCCACCCCGGTTGCCACCGGTACGCCATGCGGCGGCAACTACGTCATCAACGTGACGAGTTCGATCACCAACACCGATCCCACGCAGACGGGCCGGTTGGCCGTCAACGGTGTCCAGAGCAGTTGCGGGGCACCCAAGACGTTCCCCGGCGTGAACGATAGCGAGCCGCGCCACTACAAGAGTTACAGCTACACCAACAGCACCGGCGCGGCGCAATGTATCAGCGTCCGGCTGACCAATGCCTGCGGTAACAACGCGCTCATGACCGAAGCCTATATCGGCAGCTTCAACCCGGCCGATATCAGCCAGAACTACGTGGCCGACATGGGCAACGGCGACATCGTCGAGAGCTACTCGTTTAACCTGCCCGCCGGGCAAACCGCCGTCATCGTCGTCAACGAGCGCTCGGCCAATATCGGCTGCGACAGCTTCACGCTGACGGCCAACGCTTGCGCGGCAGTGCCGACCTTTACCGTCACGCCGACCAGCACGCCCGCGCCGCCGACCGCGACGCCGACCACCGTCTGCACCGGCCTGACCTACCAGACCACGACCAGCACCGCGGCCACCCAGATCCCGGCCACCAACGACATCGGCAGCCACTGCGACGACTGCAACACCACGGTAACGCTGCCGTTCCCGGTGCAGGTCTACGGCACGCCGTATACCAGCGCCCGCGTCAGCGCCAACGGCAACCTGCAGTTCGCCAGCGACGCCGGTAGCGCGGGCGTCTCCGGTGAGTTCTGCCTGCCCGTCCTTGACTCCCCGCCGTTCCTGTCCACCCTCTTCGGCTACTTCCAGGACCTGCGGACCGATGTCAACGGCGTCCAGCCCAGCGGCGTCTACAGCAGCGTCGTCGGCACCGCGCCGAATCGCCAGTACGCGTTGCGCTGGCACGCGACCTACTTCGGGAACGCCTCTCAGGAGGTGGACTTCGAAGTGATCATGAACGAGAACTCGCCGACCATCTCGGTCATCTACGGCCAGGTGCCTGCGAACGCCAACGATGCGGGTGCGGGTATCCAGCTTAACGACGGCCAGTACACGCAGTTCTCGTGCAGCGGCAACCCGCCGCTGACCGCCGGCCTGCGCGTGGACTATGTACCCGTGTCCTGCAACGCGCCCACCGCGACGGTGACGCCGCAGAACACGCCGACCGTGACGCAAACATCCGTGCCGCTGGCGACGCAAACCAGCGTGCCGGGCACGGCGACCGCCACGGCGACGCCGGTGAACTGCCCGCTGCCGTTCACCGATGTCGATCAGTTCAACCCGTTCTACCAGTACATCCAGTGCCTATACTGCCGCGGCATCATCAGCGGCTACAGTGATAACACCTTCCGCTGGGGCAACGATGTGACCCGCGGCCAGGTCTCCAAGATCATCGCCAACTCCGCCGGGCTGAACGATACCGTCACGGGGCAGACGTTTACCGACGTGGACCCGGCCAACCCGTTCTATGTGTTCATCGAGCGGTTGTACCGGCACGGCTACATCAGCGGCTACGACACGGCGGCCAACTGCCCGAGCGGCATCCCGTGCTTCCGCTGGGAACTGCCGGTGACGCGCGGCCAACTGGCCAAGATCGACGCTAACGCCGCCGGCTACAACGAGACGCCCACCGGCCAGACGTTCCGCGACGTGCCGGCAGCCAACCCGTTCTATGTCTTCATCGAACGGCTGTCGCTGCACGGCGTCATCAGCGGTTACGATACGGCGGCCAACTGCCCGACCGGCACGCCCTGCTTCCGCTGGGAACTGCCGGTGACGCGCGGCCAGCTCGCCAAGATCGACGC
>DASSGZ010000447.1:0-13241 GCA_035693165.1 Chloroflexia bacterium
GCAGGGGCGAGTTGACCCTCGGCCATAGTGCGGTCAAGGTCTTTGACGCCCATTGCGGTAATGGGCGGGTGTCCAGGGGCGGGCCCTCGGTGCCGTAACCCGCGCTCGGCGGCCGGCACCGCAGGAACCCCCCCTGAACCGGGCATGCCCCGGTAGCTGCACACGAGTTCCTGGTTCCGGGCCAAGGCGGATGCGGACACCAACCCGCATCTGGTGATGCAGCCCGGCGGCATTGGGGCGTCGGACAGTTGGGGGAGAACGCGTTGCTGATGAACGTGGCCGTCTGGCCGCGCGTCACACTGGCCCTCGGATGGAAGCTGCCGTCGCTGTAGCCGCTCACCGCCCCGTGCAGATGCACCCGCTCGATGAAGGTCCAGATCGGGTCGGCCCACGGCACATCGGTGAACGTCTGCTGGGTGGCCGGGATGGTGTCGAGGTAGCCGGCGGCATTGCTCACGAACTGGGCGACCTGGCCCCGCGGGACGTTGGCCCCGCCCGCAACGTCCCGTCGCTGTAGCCGCTCAGCACGCCATGCACCGCGACGCGCTCGATATACAGCCGGAAGGGCTGCGACGGCGGCACATCGACGAACGTCTGCCGCGTGCTGGGCACGGCATCGGTGTAGCCGGCCGCATTGGCGACGAACTTGGCGTGCTGGCCGCGCGTCACCGCGGCGCCCGGCCGGAACGTGCCGTCGCTGTAGCCGCCGACGATCCCCCGGCAGGTCAGGCAGCGGATGAAGTCGGAGAACGGACTCGCCGCCGGGACATCGGTGAAGGTGATCGCACAGACCGGCGGCGGCGGCGGCATGACGCCACCAGGACCGCAGGGCTGCTCATCGTAGCTCGGGTGGGTGTTCGTCCCGAAGCCCGGGTCGTTCTGCCCGCCCCCACGTGCAGGCGGTGGCCCAGGACCCCGGCCACCGCCACGGAGCGCGGCGCGGGCATAGCGGGCAGCGGCACCCAGCCGCTCGCCGGGTGCGCCAGGTCCAGGGCCACGCCGCTACCGTCGAGGGCCGGCGGCGAGAGGTAGCCGCCCACCACCAGCCCGCGCCCGGTGAGCAGCCCGCTCACCGCGCCCTCCCGGGCCTGCGGCAGGTCGGGCACGGCCGCGTCGTCCCCGACCTGCCGCTCAAAGAGCGCGGCCAGGACCGCCGGGCGCATCTGGTCGGTCTGCCCGGTCCCCGGATGGGTGAGGGCGGACGCGTGCCGGCGGAAGGCGCCCGGCGGGAGCAGATCGAGCCGCAGGTGGCCGCCATGCACGCGGTCGCCGGTGCTGGCCGCCGGCGCGGCCAGCACCCCGGCCAACGCCCGGTTCTTTGCGATGCCGCTGCCGGTGGTGCTGCATATCGGGGGCGCCGCCGTTCGATCCTGGGCGCGTTCCAGTTCGCCCCTGCGTTCCGGCGGCGCCGGCCGGGCCGGCGCCGCGTGGCCGGGCGGCTGCTGGTGGCCTGCGGCGTGCTGGTGGGGCTGTCGGGGCTATGGATGACCGTGGTCTATCCCCGCGTGGCGGGCACCGGGGACCTGCTGTATGCCTTACGGCTCGGGTTTGGGTCGGCCCTGGTCGCGGCCATCGTCCGCGGCTTTGCCGCGATCCGGCGCGGTGCCGCGGCACGTCCCCGCGCCGGGATGCTGCGCGGCTACGCGATCCGGCGGGGCGCGGGCACGCAGGTGCTGACGCAGGGGGGCGGGGCCGTGATCGCCGGCCCGCCGAGTGAGTTCCGGGTGGCGGTGCGGATGGGCGCGGGCTGGGTAATCAACCTCGCCGTGGCCGAATGGGCCGGCCGCAAGCGGCCGGCCCCGCCCGCCCGCCCGGCAGCCGCCGTTGTGGCCCCGCGGCATGAGGGCTTCCGGACCCTGCTGCTGGAAGCCCTTGCTGGCGGACGATCCGGGGCGCATCCTGCTCACGGGCCGCTGCTGATTTTTACACCGGAATCGTGCCGGGCAGGCGTAGTGCGCGGCGAGCGGCGGGCGGCGGGCATAGCCAGGGGGAGCGTCCGCGCCCGGAGGCCGCGGTGACCAGGCGGAACGGCGGCGGTGGCGCCGAACCAGGCACGCTGGGGGCGTTGGCGGGTTGCCCTAGCGGACCGCGTAGTCTGTCCGGGGGTCCATATGGTATCATACCACGGAGGCGGGGGAGAGGACAAACTCCCGATTGGCGAAAATGCGAGGGTGATCCATGCATCCTCAGCAATCCCAGGCCGGTGGGTTCTCCCCTGCCCCCGCAGGGCAAGCCCAGGAGTGGATCGATGTCGACCCTCATTTTAGCCACGAAATTGTATACACCCCCGCCGCGGCCGAACGGGGTCCCCCGCCCCCGGCTGATCGAACGACTCAACGCGGGGCTGCATCGTAAGCTGACCCTCCTCTCGGCCCCCGCCGGATTCGGGAAAACCACGCTGCTCAGCGCCTGGGTCGCCGGCTGCGACCGGCGCGTCGCCTGGCTGTCGCTGGATGCCGCGGATAGCGACCCGACCCGCTTTCTAACCTACCTCGTCGCGGCTGTACGGACGATTGCCCCAAATATTGGAGAAGGGGTGCTGGGAATGCTCCACTCCGCGCAACCCCCACCCACCGAGTCAATTCTAACGGCCCTGCTCAATGAGCTTACCCCCGTCGCGGGCAATTCCGTGCTTGTCATGGACGATTACCACCTGATTGAGGCCCCACCAGTGGACCAGGCCCTCACCTTTCTCCTCGAGCACCTGCCGCCGCAGCTGCATCTGGTCCTCGCCACCCGTGAGGATCCCCCGCTCCCCCTGGCCCGGCTCCGCGCCCGCGATCAATTGACCGAACTGCGCGCGGCGGACTTGCGGTTTACTCCCGCCGAAGCGGCCGGGTTTCTCACCCAGGCCATGGGCCTGGACCTCGCGGCGGACGACATCGCCGCCCTGGAAACGCGCACCGAAGGCTGGATTGCCGGGCTGCAATTGGCCGCGCTTTCCTTGCAGGGGCACCCAGACGCCACCCGCTTCGTCCAATCGTTCACCGGCAGCCACCATTTCGTGCTGGACTATCTGGTGGCAGAAGTCCTCGGGCAGCAGCCCGCCCGCATCCAGACGTTCTTGCTGCGCACCGCGATCCTCGACCGCCTGTGCGGCCCGCTGTGTGATGCCGTGCTGCTGACCCCCGTTGCCTCCGGAGCAGAGACCCTGGAGTATCTCGAACGTGCCAACCTGTTCATCGTCCCCCTGGACCACGAGCGCCGTTGGTACCGCTATCACCATCTCTTCGCCGATTTGCTACGCAAGCGCCTGCCCCGAAGTAGCCCCGCGTCTACCGGGGATGCGGTGGAGGAGGTGACCGAATTACACCGCCGGGCCAGCCAATGGTATGAAGACCAGGGCCTGGAGCTAGAAGCGTTTCAGCATGCGGCGGCGGCCAATGATATTGAGCGCGCCGAGCGCCTCATTGAAGGAGCGGGGGTGCCCCTGCACTTTCGGGGCGCGGGTGCCCCGGTACGGCACTGGCTGGAGTCGCTGCCGGCGGCCGTGCTAAATGCGCGCCCGGCGTTGTGGGTGACCTATGCCTCGGCGCTCATGATGACCGGCCAACATACCGCCGTCGAACAGAAACTACAAGCGGCGGAAGCTGCTCTGCGCGGCACCGCACCCGACGCCAAGACCCGCGACCTGGTCGGACGCATTGCCTCCCTGCGGGCCACGGCGGCGGTCATGCAGCACGATGTCGCAACCCTGCTGGCGCAGTCGCGCCGCGCCCTGGAGTATCTGCACCCCACCAACCTGCCGCTGCGCACGGCTGCGCATTGGACGCTGGGCTATGCCTATCAGCTCCAGGGCGACCGCGCCGCGGCGAGCCAGGCCTATGCCGCAGTCATCGCGCTCAGTCCGGCGTTTGGGCCGTCCATCTACACGACCGCGGCCACCCTCTGTCTAGGCCAGGTCCAGGAAGCCGACAACCAGCTGCACCTGGCGGCCGAGACCTACCGGCGCGCCCTCCTGTTAGCCGGCGATCCGCCGCGGCCGATGGCCTGCGAAGCCCATCTGGGCCTGGCCCGGATCTACTACGAATGGAATGACCTAGCTGCCGCCCAGCAGCACGGGCAACAATGCCTCCACCTGACGCGGCAGATGGACAGCGTCGACACCGTCGCGGCCTGCGGGGTGGTGCTCGCCCGCCTGCGGCTGGCCCAGGCCGATGTGCCCGGCGCGGTCGCGATCTTGAATGAGGCCGCCGAGTACGTGCGCCGGCATAACTTCGGGTTTCGGCGGCCTGAGGTGGCGGCCACCCAGGTGCTGACATTGCTTGCGCAGGGGGATCTGGGGGCGGCCGCTCGGCTGGCCCAGACGCACGACCTCCCCCTGAGCCAGGCCCGGGTCCACCTGGCCCAGGGCGCCCCGGCCAGGGCCCTGGCGGTGCTGGAGCCCCTGCGCCAGCAGGCCGAGGCCAGGGGGTGGGCGGATGAACAACTCAAGGTGCGGGTGCTCCAGGCGGTGGCGTTCCAGGCGCAGGGCGCAACGGAAAAGGCGGGGCAACGGCTGGGGGAGGCGCTGGCGCTGGCCGCACCGGAGGGCTTCATCCGCATCTTTGTCGACGAAGGCGCTCCCATGGCGGCCCTGCTGCGCGAGGCCGCCACCCACGATACGGCCCCCAACTATGTGCGGCAATTACGGGCCGCCTTCGGGGAGGCCGAAGGCCGACCGCCCAGCCCGCCGCGGTTGATCGAGCCGCTGAGCGAGCGGGAACTGGCCGTGCTGCGGCTGCTCGGCACCGACTTGAACGGCCCGGAAGTGGCCCGCGCCCTCATGGTGTCCCTGAGCACCATCCGGACGCACACCCGAAACATTTACAGCAAGCTCGGCGTGAACAACCGGCGGGCGGCCGTGCGCCGGGCGGCGGAACTCGATTTGTTGTAACGAACACGCAGCCTCACTCCCACCCTGGCCGGTTGGTCGCACCCCCGGCCGGGGCTTTTTATGGCCCGCAGCGCATCCCCATGAATAGATCATCACCGCAATCATCACAGGTGATGATGCGGCCTCATCACATTCGTGGGTATGCTCAGGGGGAAGGCAAGAACGCAGGCGACCACGCGGAGCTTCCGCCCGCTGAGGAACAGGCACGAGGCGCAGTATGAGTGAACCAGACCCCGCACCGGCGGATCAGGACGCGGCGGGCCGTTATGAAATTCGCATCCAGGGTCACCTGGATGACGGGTGGGTCGGCTGGTTTGGCGGCCTGACCCTGACGCGAGAGGACAACGGCACGACGCTCCTCGCCGGCCCGGTGGGCGATCAGGCCGCCTTGTATGGCTTGCTCAGAAAAGTGCGGGACTTAGGCCTGCCCTTGCTCGCGGTCAGGCGCGTGGAACCCGGCGCGACCGAGGCGCCCGACGGCCAACAGTAAACTGAGGCCCGCGACTTAACAAGGAGGGTTCGCTATTCAGGAAATGGATCAAGAAACGTGATGCGTTAGATTTCGTTAATCGCCAAGCACAGGCCAAAAGGAGCCAATACGATGACTATGCAAGAAGGAATGACTAAATTCCGAACGACCGCCAGAGTCGTGGGGGTGGTGTACATCGCGGGGTTCGTGGTCGGCATTGGGGGGAACAGCCTCATCCAATCCATTCTGGGTACGCCGGATCACCTGGCCACGGTTGCGGCGAACAGCCTGCTGCTGGCTAGCGGCGCGCTGCTCTGGTTGCTGACCGCCGTGGGCGATGCCGCCCACGGGGTGCTGATGTTGCCGGTCCTGCGGCAACACCACGAGCGCCTGGCCTTCGGCTACCTCGCGTCCCGGATCGTCGACGCCGTCTTTATTGCCATCATGGTGCTCTTCCTACTGCTGCAAATCCCGCTGGGGAACGAGTACGTGAAAGCCGCCGCCCCCGCCGCGTTCTCGCTGCAAGCTCTGAGCACGGTGTCGGTCCAGGGGAGCCAGTATGCCTACGCGATCGGCATGTGCGCTCTGGGGCTATCGGGTTTGATGCTGAACTACGTGTTCTACCGGGCCAGGTTGGTGCCGCGGTGGCTCGCCGTCTGGGGACTCGTGGGCTACGCGGTCATTTTTGGCGGGATGGTGACGGAAGTCATGGGGTCCGGGCTGGGGCTGCTTTCCTCGTTGCCCGGCGGCCTGTGGGAGATGTTCATCGGGGGGTGGCTGATCGCAAAGGGCTTCCAGTCTGCGGCAGCCGTGGCCCCGGCGGCGCGACCCCGCACCCCGCCCGAACCCCTGACCCCCCAGGCGGCATCCACCAACGCCTAAATCGCGCCCAAAACCCAGGATCCCCCCAGGCCGCTAGCGGCGGGGGCGCGGAGAATGGGCGACGGCTGGGGCCGAGGTTGCCCCAGCCGTCGCCGGCCCTAGCAACCGACAAAGTACCGCGAAGGAACCCGCCCGTTGAAAAACCCAGCCCCGGGCTTGGCGAGAAGGACAAAACCACCGCGGGCAACACGCGAGGCTCTGTCTGCGCCGTAGTAGGCTCCACCGGCCCGATACCGTTTGACTGGAGACGAACCGGAATCATCACGCCACCCGCTCCGCTCGATCTTAGCTATAGCATTCAAGAAAAAGATCCGAATCACGCCGCTGCCAGGAAACGCTCGGCATAGGCGCCGGACGCGCGCCCGATCGCTGTGTAAGGCGTGGGCGCAGCCGTAAGTGTAGCGACCACCGGGCAGGCCGCGCCGCGGGTACGGCGTCTGCGCCGTCCACATGCTTGTGGGAGGCGCGGCCGCCGCCCAACTGCCGCGCTGCTCCGGGGCTACCGGCGGAGCACGACCGTCTCCCAGTGGGCGCCGCCGTCCGTGGTGCGGAAGAGGCCGGAACGCCCGGCCACCCACCCGTGCTGCGGGTCTACGCACACCAGCGGTCCCAGGCCGAACCCTGGGGCGAGATCGGCGTACGGCAGGTCCCCGCGGCGCCAGGTGCGCCCGCCGTCGGTGCTGCGCGCCAGCCACCCTGGGGCCAAGATCATCCACCCCTGACCGGGCGCCGGCACGGTCAGATCCCATATATTCGCCATAGGCAGGCGGCCCGGCGGCGGATCGGCGAGGGTCTGGGGCGGGCCCAAGTCATAGCTCGCCACGCGCCCCCACTGCCGGCCGTCGGCCGTCGAGCGATACAGGGTCTTCTCCTGGATACGCTGGTCCGTGTCCGGCTGGCCCGCGCACACCATCCACAATTCGCCGGCCACCGCCGCGAGGCGCGGCTGATCCGCGCACGGATTGGGCCGCGCCTGCCAGGTCTTGCCGCCGTCATGGGTCGCCGACAATTGGCCCGGCGCGTGCCCAACCGCATCCCAGGCGGCAAGCACCCAGGCATCCAGCGCGCCGGCATGGGCCAGGATGGCGTCCCCTCGTAGCGCGGGCTGGCTCGGCGCCGGAGTCCAGGTGTGCCCGGCATCCGTCCAACGGAGCAAGCGCAACGACTCGCCGGCCGGCCGGCCCGGCATGCGCTCGATAGCCCAGACGGCACGGCCGGCCGGTTCCACGAGGGCAACAGCCCGCTGCTGCGAGTCGGGCGTCCAGGTGGCGCCACCATCGTGCGTTGTGAACCAACCGTGCGTGCCATAGATCCAGCCATCCCGGATCGTGACAAAACGCAGGCGGGCCGGCGCTTGCAACGGCGCGGGCGCGATGCCGCGCCAGGTGTGCCCGCCATCGGTAGTCGCGCGGATGGTGTAGGTGCACTGGCCGGTCAGCAGACAACTGGACCCCCGCAGCCAGCCGTGCGTCGCATCGACGAAGGTCAGATCATGGATTATAATCTCGCCCAGGGTCGGTGCGGGCGGGGTTGGGGTGGCGGCGGGGTAGGGCAGGCGCTGCATCCCGGCGGCCAGCGCAAACAGCGCGTCCTGGCTGATCCCGGTGCCGGTCCGGAACATGATATTGGTTTCAGGAGTAGGATCGCTGCGCTGGAAGATCAGGCGGCGCTGCGCGGCGTCGGCATAGTAGAACCCCAGGAGTCCGTTTCCCAGAGGAGGGAGCCGAAGCGCCGTTTGTCGCCGGGCAAGCCCGCCATCTGGACCACGGTCAACGTCTCGCCGGTGGCGGCTATCCGGTAGCCGGCCGCCACGCCGGGGTACGTGCCGGCCGGTCCGGCTTCAAGAGGGAAGACGCTGAGGTACGGCCCCTGCGTGACGACCAGACCGGAGTCCGGCGCGGGCACATACAAGGGGTACGGCACCTGGGCCGCGAGCATCCGCCAGGTATCCGCGTCCGCCGGCCCGGACTCGGCCGGCGGGGATGGGAACGGCGGCGGCGGGCGGGGCGGCGCTTCCGCTGGGGGCCACGGAGCCGTGCCACCGGTGGGCGGCGGATCCGTCGTGACCAGCAGCACGGGTGTAGCGGTAGCGACGGGCGCCAGGCGCGCCGGGGTGGACGACGCGGGGGGCAGGGTCAGGGCGGGGGGCGCGGGTGTTGGGGTGGCCGGAGTGGGCGCGGCACTGGGCGGAGTCGCGCTGGGCGCGACGGGCGGCGCCGGGGCGGGGGGCGTCGGCGGCGGCCCCCAATCCTGGCGCGCCCCCACCGCGGCCGCGACCGCCGCGCGCAACTCGGCCCGGTCGTGGGGCGAGGTAAGCGCGATCCAACCGCCCCCGGCACGGCTGGCCCAGATCGTGGTGGGTGCATCAAGCGCGGGGTCGAGGAGCAGAAGGACCCTGTCGAGCGTCACTGCGCCGAACGCTGTGCTGAAAACCACGGTGGGCGGTGTGCTCTCTGTCCGGTACACGAACTGTACACTGTAGGCGGGACTCGCCTCGCTCACGCCGGCGGGCAACGGCACGGGCCCTTCCACACTCGCCAGCTCGCTCAAGATGGCCGTGCCTGCCTGGACCACCGCTTCATACTTCGCGTCATCGCCCGGCCCGGTCGGGGTCAAGCGGAGGGTCTGGCCGGCGCGGTAGACGATGATGGGCAGCGGGAACGGTGGGGCATAGCGCCCAAAGTAGCTCCGCGGCGCGGCGGCCATCCCACCGGCGCTTGGGCCGGCACTAGGCGTAGCGGCCGGCATGCCGGCGCCGCAGCCGACCAGCAACAAGATCAGCCCACTGAGGGCGATGATGGCGGCGATTAGTCGGGAGAACCCTCGCATAACGGTTACCCGCCTCCTACTCAGGGTCCCCCTTGCAGCCCGTAGACCACGTAACAGCCGGCGCCGTTCGGCACCACGAGCGTGAACCGCACGCCTATCTGCCGGCCCTGCCCATCGCGCGGCAAGGGCCCGGCCAGGATGGGCACATCCGGTCCGACGAAGCTGGAGATCGCACCGGCGGGCGCCAACGGCCATAACCCCTGGGCGATCAGATACGATTGCGTGACACAGGCGTGATAGCCCCGGCACGCCGCGCTGGGGCGGCACTCACTGGTCGCGTAGCGGCGACCCGCATAGGTGATATAGTACGGCAGGCCGCCGATGGCGGGCAACGCCAAGTCGGAATGGCGGACCAGCCAGGGCAGCCAGCCGTAGGTGAACAGCAGTAGACCGATGAACGCGAGCATACTCGCCATTCCGGTCCGGCACCCCCGCCTCGATGCGCGGCGCCCCCTGGGATCCAGCATCTGTCCCTCTTACCCGGCCCAACCGCAATGGTGAGCCGACCCCCGCGCCGATCGACACTGATCCATGCAGGCTGGCCGGCCACGAGGTGCATGGTTTGGCCGCCACACAGCGGCGTGGCGCGCCGTCGTGGTTGGTTTCATCCGGCGCCGGGGCGCAGTGCGATCTCCCGTGTGATGCTGGAGCCGTGGCACTCGGCGCCGGCGCGCGCCGCGCGATCTGCAACATCGCGGACGCCAGCCCGTCCACGCCGTCTGTGTCTCCTTCCCCGTCGAGCATCGCCCTACAACAGCACTACGCGATATATGATTCGTTGACATACTACCGATGACAGATACTGCTGTCAAGCCGGGGGCCATGTAGGATCCGGCAAAACCCCAGCGTCAGCGCCTCGTTTTATCAACGGTGGATCGGGCCGCCCATCCTGAGCGGCCCGATCGTTGCTTGTCCATGATGAAGTATGGGGATATGTTGTATACGTTCGTTGCCGGGCGGGGTTGTCGAGTACGCACCAGGACGAGGGTCGTCGGCGGCGGATCCCCGTTTGATTGCCTCTTCCCTCCCCTGCCCAGCCGGCAGGTAAGCGCCTGGAGCTTGACACGCGCCGGCTAACCCGGTGGAGCGCGCCGTGTGGCGCGCGGGTTGCCGCCACGGCCCGTTGAGCCGCAACCCGGCAAAAACCGCGTCTAGCGCCGGCGCCTTGTTGCGCCCTAGCGTTGATTGCTTCTGTGGGACGTGCTATATTCAAGCGCATCGTTTTGCAAAACAGCGCTATGCTCGAAGGCTTGTTTGACGGCCGGGCTGATCCCGCCCCCGTGCGGGGCGACGCCGCGACGCGGCGTGGTCGTGCACGATCGGGGAACGGACCGCGCCGCTCCCTAGGCCCTTCGCCGCGGTCGAAATGTACGGGTGGCAGTTCCCGCCTGCTGAGGCCGGCTAACGAAGCGCAGCGAACCAAAGGAGGAGCGCGGCCCTGATGACTCGATCTGCCAACGCCGATCCCTATGAACCCTACTTGCACCGCCGCTTGCTGGCGCAGGGACAGGCGCTGGTCGCCGATCTGCGCGGACCCGCCCCACCGGCGGACACGGTGTTGCCGCGTCTATTAGACCTTATGATTCACACCCAGGTCAAGGCCCTGGGCGATGCCGCCGGGGCGGTGCTGGCAGCGGCGCTGCGCCCCGGCGGCGGCGCGGGGATCCGGGCCCAGGTGCTCACCGCCATTGCCGCCGGCGTGCCGCTGTGGCGGTTCCGGGCGCTGAGCGCGGACCCGGCGATCCAGGGAGCTCTGCTGGCCCGGCTCGCCGATCCCGATCCGCACGTACGCACCGCCGCGATCAAGGCGCTCGCCGCCGCCGTAGCGCTGCCGGCGGTGCGGCGGGCCCTCCAGGCAGGCCTCGGCGACCCGCGCCCGCACGTGCGGAGTACGGCCGCGCTGGCGTTGGCGCCCGCACTCGCGGACCCCGCCGTCTATGAGGCGGTGGTCGCGCTGCGTCAGGATCCCAAAAGCGGGGTGCAGCGCGCCGGTCGCCGCGCGTTACGGGAGGCGGCGCGCACCCCGCGCGTGTACGCCCGCCTCGTCGCGCACCTCCCCCGGATCACCCCAGCCGATCTCTGGTATTTTGCCGATGCGCTGGCGGCGGGTCCTCCGCCAGTGGCCGTTCAGCGCTGGGTCCTCGCGCAACTCCGCGATCCCGCCCGCCACATCATCTGGGATGGGTTCCCGATCGTCCGCACCCTCGCGGGCCGGCCGGAGATCCGGGATCGGCTGCTGCCCTATCTGGGCACCGGCGAAGCGTTCACGACCCAGCGGGCCGTGTGGATCCTGGGACCCCACGCCGCCGACCCGGTGGTGCGCGCCGCCCTGCTCGCGCACGCCGAGGATCCGGTGTACTGGGTGCGGGCCGCCGTGGTACAGATGCTGGCCCCGCACAGCGCCGATCCCGCCGTCCAGGCCCGGCTGCGGCGCCGCTGTACCGACCCGCAGCCGGGACTGCGTGCGGCGGCGGTAGAGGCCCTGGCACCGCAGGCCCGCCACCCCACGGTGGCCGCTATGTTGCGGCCGCGGCTGCACGATCCCGATCTGGCCGTCCAGGTCGCGGCCGTCGCGGCCCTGAGCGCGGTCGAACCGGGGCCGGCCCTGTGGGCCGTCTTGGAACCGTTGATCGCCCGGCGCCCTAACCTGAGCCAGGAGGCGCTGGCGGCCGTGGGACCGCTCGCCCAGGACCCGGCGGTACGAGCATACCTGGGCCGCTTGCTGGCCGATCCCGAGGCGGCTATCCGCCGGGCGGCCGCACGGGCGCTCAGCGGGGCGCAGCCGGAGGCAGCACTCCGGGAGGCACTGGGCGCGCGCTGTGCCGATCCCAATGCCTGGGTGGCGGATGCCGCCTACACCACGCTGGTCGCCTGGGCGACGCGCGAGGCCACCGGATAACGTAGCGGCGGCAGGGCCGGCCGCCTGGCGCTGGGCACCGGCGGTCCGCAAGTACCGTGGTAGTAGGATGGTGGAGGAATGGTCTGGCTACCGGGCTGATCCGGCTGGACGCAGGGGGACCGAACGGCTATAATCAAGCTCACTCCTTTGTGCAGTACGCCGGTCTCCAGAGCGAGGCCGCAACGCAGAGTCGCACCTTAGTCTCACAGGAGCGCCAAGCATGACCTTCCCGTCACCTGGGCCACACATTCCGACCTTATTTGCCCGCGCCGCTGAGCTCTACGCACAAGGCGCCTGGCCCGCGGCGGTCGCCGCCTATACCGACGTGCTCGCGCTGGCCCCGGACCTGGTCGCGGCCTATGTCGAGCGCGGCCTCATCTACCGCGAAATGGGCGACTCCGCCCGCGCGCTGGCCGATTTCGAGCACGCGTTGCGCCGCAACCCGACCTATGGGCCGGCGTATTATGGACGGGGCTGGGTCCGGCACGGGCGGGGCGATTTCGCGGGCGAACTCCAGGATGCCCAGCAAGGGCTCGAATTCGACACCGATCCGGCCCATGCCGGCATGTACTACCGGCGGATCGGCGCAGCGCGGCACGGTCTCAAGCAATACCCCGCCGCGCTTGCCGCCTATGATCAGGCGCTGGCCCAGTGGCCGGATGACGAAGGCACGCTGTACAATCGCGGCCTCTGCTATGCCGACATGGGGCAGGCCGCGCTGGCGCGCGCCGACTTTACTCGCGCGCTGGAACTGGACCCCGACTGGGCCTGGGCCGCCGCGGCGCGCGGGCATGTCCAGCTCCGGCAGGGAGCGCTGCCCCAGGCTCTCGCCGATTTTGATCTGGCGATCCGCAGTGACCCCAGCTATATCTCGGCGTACCTGGGGCGGGCCGAGGTCTACGCGGCGCAGCACGACCCGGAGCGGGCGCTGGCGGACTACCGGCACGTGCTGCGCCTGACGACCAATCCGCGGGTACGGCAGATGGTCGAACAGCAGATCGCGACCCTTGAGGCCGCCCGCCGGCGCGCCGGCGGGCGCGGCTGGTTCCGGCGCTAAGCGCCCGATCACCCGCTGGCCCGCGCTGGTGCTACCATGAAGGCGCGGGCGCTTACACTGCGGGCCGCAGCCGCGCCGCCTGGTTCCGCAGCGTGGTGAGGGCCGCCGTTTCGATCCGGCAGACCGCGGCTTCGGGTAAGCGCAATAGGACGCCGGCTTCCGCCGTCGAGTATGGCGTGCCGTCGATCAGCCCGTAGCGGCAGGCGAGCACCTGCTGGGCCAGCGGATC
>DASSGZ010000448.1:0-3714 GCA_035693165.1 Chloroflexia bacterium
GGAGGTGGACGGCGAGGTGGTTGCTTATAGCCGGGTTTTCGCCGACTACGAACAAGACGGCACCTGCGTCTACTGGCACGGCGGCTTTGTCCTGCCCGCCTGGCGGGGGCGCGGGCTGGGCCGCGCTCTGATCGGCTGGACCGAGGCTCACGCCCGCGCCCTGGTCGCCGCTGACCCCGCCTCCGGCCCTGTGGTGATGAGCGCCGACACACGCGAGACGCAAACGGGGATGATCGGTTTGCTCCGGGCCCTGGGGTACACCCCGGTGCGCTACTGGTTCAGGATGGAAACGCCCGACCTGGACCACATCCCGGACATGCCCTTGCCGCCGGGCCTCGAAATCCGCCCGGCCCAGCCCGAGCACTACCGCTCCATCTGGGAGGCGATGATCGAAGCCGTCCGTGACCACTGGGGGGCCAGCGAGAGCGAGGCTCAGGACTTCGAGGGCTGGCTGACCAACCCCTTCTTCCAGCCCGATCTCTGGGTGGTCGCCTGGGACGGCGACCAGGTGGCCGGCTCTATCCTCAACTATATCGACCAGGAATACAATGAGACCACCGGGCGCAAGATCGGCTATACCGAGTTCATCACCGTGCGCCGGCCCTGGCGGCGGCGGGGCCTGGCGCGTGCCATGCTGGCCCGCAGCATGGCGGTCCACAAAGCTCAGGGCATGACCCAGACGGCGCTCGGCGTGGACACCGACAACCCCAGCGGTGCGCTGAACCTCTATCAGCACATGGGCTACCAGGTGACGGGGCAGGAGATCACCTATCGCAAGCCGCTATAATTCGGTTATTCCCGTCCACTCCGGCGGGCGCGCCAAGCGCGTCAAAAACGCCCCTGCCCTCGCGCCCGCCGGTCCCCTTTCCCTCGTCCAGATACAGATATTACTCAACCCACGGGGCTACTTGTAGTTCATCACCAGCACCTGAGTCTGGTTGCCCTTGAAGTCACTGCGCTTCAGGCGGACCACGTTGGGCGGGTTGGGAGGTGGTGCCTGGCCCAGGAAGGTGTCCACCGGGGCCAGATTCAGGTTGGCCGGGGTGCGGTCGGTCTGGTAGTGCATCGGGATGACCAGGCGCGGCTTCAACTGCGCCATGATGGCGCGCGCCTGGCGGCCGTCGATGGTGAAGTTGCCGCCCACCGGGATCATCAGGATGTCGGGCTGGCCCAGTTGCTGCAACTGTTTGTCGTCCAGTTCGGTCTGCCCCAGGTCGCCCAGGTGCACGACGTGGAAGCCGTCTATGTCGATCACCCACATGGCGTTGGCGCCCCGCTGGCGGCCATTCTGGTCGTCGTGGAACGCGCCGACATCGCGCACGGTAGCCGTCTTCACGTCCTGGCTGATCGGCTGGAAGCCGCCGTTAGCATTGAGGCCCACGTAATTGGGCGTGCCCCCGGCCACCACCTGCGTGTAGGTGTGGTCCTGGTGCAGGTGGCTGATGAGCAGCGCGTCCAGGTTCGTGAACATCGGCAGGTGATAGCCCAGGTTCGACCCCACCGGGTCAATCAAGATGCGCACGCCTTCGCCGCCGGCCAGCAGGAAACTGGACTGGCCGAACCATTGCACCGTCAGGTAGCCTTCCTGTGAAGCGGCGGGCGTAGTGTCGGGCGCGTTCGGGCCACCCGCGGGCGCCGTGCCGGTGGCGCCCGGCGTGACATCCGAGGTCGCGGGCGTCGTGCCGGGCGTAGCGGTGAAGACCGGCAGCGGCGGCAGCGTGGGTGTGGTGCCTGTCCCCGGTGCCGGCACCGCGGTCGTGGGCACGGGCACCGATGTCGCGGTGGAGGGCACGGCCGTGTCGGTGGGTGGCGGGGCCGGGGTGCTGGTGGGCAGCGGCGTCACCGTCGGCAGGCCGGGCACCGGTGTGCTGGTCGGCGCGGGCGACGGCGTCTCGGTCGGCGGCGCGGGCGAGGGTGTAGCCGTCGGGCCCGGCGGCGTGGCGCTAGCGGTGGTGGCCGGGGTGGGACTGGGCAGCGGCGTCTCCGTGGCCGTCGCCGTGGGGCCGGGCGTGGGTACCACCGCGGGGTTGCGATTATTGTTGCTCAATAGAAACACCAGCAAGCCCAGCAGCGCGAGCGCCACCACGGCGCCGATGATCCAGGGCAGGGGCCCCGGCCCCTGGCTCGGCGGGGGATAGACCGGCCCGGTCGGCGGCGGCACCGGCGGCGGCGGGGGCGCCGCCTCGGTCGGCGTACTGTAGACGACGTTGGCCCCGGCGGGCGGATAGGCGGCGGGAGGCTCGGGCGGCAGCCCGGCGGTCGGCGGCACCGCGTAGACGGCGGTCGGGTCGGAAGGCGACGGCCCGCCCGGTGTGCCCGCCCCCGGCACGCCGGGGGCCGGTGCGCCCGCGGGCGTGCTGCCGGTGGTCTCCCACGGAGCGCGCGCGGGCGGCGGCGTCTGCGCGCCGGTGGTCTCCCACGGGGCGCGGGGCGGTTGCGCCGGGGTGCCGCCGGTTTCCCAGGGCGCGGGACCGGGTGCGGCCCCGGCGGCGTTGGGGTCGTCGGGGGTCGCCGGGGGCTGGTTCGCGGCGGGCGGGGTCGTATTCGGGTCGTTGGTTGGGAACCGGCGCGTGGCCTGCCCGTCGTCGGGCGGCCCTGGCGGATCCGGCGGCAGGTTACGATTAGTCATAACTGGTCCTCCTGTGCCGCGGTAGCGCGGCTGGCTGCAGCAGCAAAATGCAACTAGCGTGCCATCCTGCGGCGCGGGCGGGCTTGTGGTATAATAGGACAACTAGCAAGTTTGTTCTAAAGGCAAGGTGAGGATAAGCGAGACGTGTCGGACAGCGGAGATCGGGTCATATCGGGCCGGGCGGGCGAAGCGGAGCGGGTCATCGAGCAGAACCTGCGCCCCAAGCGGCTGCCGGAATATATTGGTCAGGAGAAGGTCAAGGAGAGCCTGGAGATCGCCATCGCCGCGGCCAAGGCGCGCGGGGAGGCGCTCGACCATATCCTGCTGCACGGGCCGCCCGGCCTGGGCAAGACCAGCCTGGCGAACGTCCTGGCGAACGAGATGGGCGCCCAGCTCAAGACCACGTCCGGCCCGGCCATCGAGCGCCCCGGCGACCTCGCCTCGATCCTGACCAATATGCAGAAAAGCGAAGTCCTGTTCATCGACGAGATCCACCGCCTGAACCGCGCCGTGGAAGAGGTGCTCTACCCGGCGATGGAGGACTTCGCGCTCGACATCATCATCGGCAAGGGACCGGCGGCGCGCAGCCTGCGTCTGAAGCTGCCGCGCTTCACCATCATCGGCGCGACCACGCGCCTCGCCATGCTCTCGTCGCCATTGCGCGACCGCTTCGTCGCGCCCTACCGCCTGGAATTCTACACGCAGACGGCCATGGAGACGATTATCAGCCGCTCGGCGGGCATCTTGCAAGTGCCGATTGACGCCGAGGGCACGACCGAGATCGCCCGCCGGGCCCGCGGTACCCCCCGCATCGCCAACCGGCTCTTGCGCCGCGTGCGCGACTATGCCCAGGTGCGCGCCGGGGGCAGCATCACCGGCGAAGTCGCGATCGAAGCCCTGAACCGCATGGAGGTCGATCCGCTCGGCCTCGACGAGACCGACCGGCGCATCCTGCTGACGATCATCCAGAAGTTCGGCGGCGGCCCCGTCGGCGTGGCGACCATTGCCGCCGCCACCAGCGAGGACTCCGACACGATCGAGGATGTCTACGAGCCGTACCTGATCCAGCTCGGCTTCCTGCAGCG
>DASSGZ010000449.1:0-9072 GCA_035693165.1 Chloroflexia bacterium
AGCAGGTAGCCCAGGCGCACAACGTCTCGCTCGGCGTGCTGATGGCTTATAACGACATCCACAACCCGCTCGATGTCGGCGCCAACCAGGTGGTCAAGATCCCGCCCGCCGACTATAAGCCGGCCGAGCTACAGTACACCATTCGCTCCGGCGATAACCTGACCCATATCTCGCAGCTGTTCAATGTCTCGATCAACGCCATCACCCAGCGCAACGGCATGAGCAACCCGAACGCGATTTTTGCCGGGCAGAACATTATCATTCCGCTGCAGTGAGCCGGCGGCCACGCAAAAGGGCGCCTGCGGGATATGCAGCCGCCCTTCTTGTTGCCCGATAAAGCGCCGGGCATCGCGCTCCGTAGATGTTCACATCGTCCTTGTCACTCTGAGCGCAGCGAAGAGTCTCGTCTTGGCCTCAAACGAGACGAGATTCTTCGCTACGCTCAGAATGACAATGGAGAATAGGTCGCGCTTAGCCGCGCAGCCCGGCCACCGTCTCGGCGTCCAGGCGGCGCACCAGGGCGGCCAGCAGTTGCGCCGCCTGCTCGAAGTCGCTGCGGCTGATCATCGAGGCGGCGCTGTGGATGTAGCGGGCGGGCACGCCGATGGCGATCGAGGGCACGCCCGGCCCGAAAAGCTGCATCCGCCCGGCGTCGGTGCCGCCCGCGGCCATCAGGTCGTATTGCAGCGGGATGCCCTCGGCCTCGGCCACGTCGCTCACCAGGTCGCGCAGGCGGGTGTTGGGGATCAGGCTACTGTCGTAGATGAGCACGACCGGCCCCGCACCCAGTTTGCCCTGCGCTTCCTCGGACTTGACGCCCGGCGTATCCCCGGCGATGCCCACATCGAGCGCGATGGCGACATCAGGCGCGGTCAGGTGGGTCAGCGTGGCGGCGCCGCGCAGACCCACTTCCTCCTGCACCGTGGCCCCGGCGTAGAGCACGTTGGGGTGCGCCTCGTCGTTCAGCAGGCGGCAGGTCTCGACGGCAATGGCGCAGCCGATGCGGTTGTCCCAGGCTTTCGCCAGCAACATGTCGGGGTTGCTCATCACGGTGAAGGGGCAGATCGGCACGACGGGATCGCCGGGGCGCACGCCCGCCGCCAGCACTTCCTCCTTGCCGCGAGCGCCGATGTCGATATACATGTCCCGTTTTTGCACGATCTTGTTGCGCTCTTCCGGCGGCAAGATGTGCGGCGCCTTGGAGCCGGTCACACCCATGATGTCGCCCTTGCGGGTGCGGATCAGGACGCGCTGGGCCAGCATCACCTGTTCCCACCAGCCGCCCAGCGGCTGGAAGCGGATGTAGCCCTCCGCCGTCACCAGCGAGACCATGTAGCCCACTTCGTCCATGTGCCCGGCGATCAACACGCGCGGGCCGTGCTCGGCGGCGGCTTCGGTGCCCACCTTGCGCACGGCAATGCCGCCCAGGTTATCGCGCACCAGCTCGCCGTAAGGCGCCAGGTAGCGGCTGAGCACACCGCGCACCTCGTCTTCCTGGCCCGGCACCCCCAGCGCCTGGGTCAACTCCTCCAGCATCTTCAGCGTATTGTCCATCGGGATCTCTACAGTCTCCTCTCAGAGTCGGGTTGGGTGGGTTGCAAAGGATTGCCGCAGATCGCGCAGAGGTACGGGCCGTCCCCACCCTGGCGGGGCGGCTGGCCGGCAATCCAAAGGTTGCAGTGGCCGCAATGGTAGGCGAGGGAGCGGACTTCGAGCTCGTGGCCGGGCCGGGGGCGGGGCGGTGCCGTGGCGGCGCGCAGAGCCTCGCGCGTGGGCGCGCCCACCAGCCGGGCGGAGCGCACCTCGTCGCCATCCAGCACCAGGCCCAACATCTGGCCTTCGGTCACTTTGAAGCGGTCGCCGTCGCGCAGATTCTCGAAGTTCTGCTCGGCGATGATGAACTTGCGATCGTCGTCGGGGGTCGCCGGGGTATGGGCGTAAATCGTGACGGTATTGCCGCCGAAGAAGCCGCCGTAGTTGAGCACCTCGTCGATGATGTAATACGCATAGGGCGGGGGAGCGACGCCGCTGTCGCCCGGTTCCTGTTGCATCGAGGTTCCTCCATCGCGCCAGATGCCGCATTATACCACGCGCTCCCGCCGGGCAACAATCGCCGGCACATCCGGGGCGGGCGCGATTCCGTACTAATGAGGACGGGCGAACCCGCGGCGGCACCTTACCAGCGGGCTGCGGCATGCCTTGCGGAAACAGCGGTAAAATGATATAATTACGGCAGCACCAACACCGCCTCCGAAAAGTGGGTCACCCCCACTTTTCGTGTTGTTAGGGGTATTTTTCGGGAACCCCGAGGCGGCGCAATAGGGAGTACAGAGTAAGAGCAGGAGGGCGAATGCGATGAAGGGAGAGTTCTACGCTGCCATTGCGCAAATCGCCAGCGAGCGGTCCCTCGCCAAGGATGTCATCCTGGAGAGTGTGGAAGCGGCGCTGATTTCGGCGTACAAGCGCATGACCGGCAGCGACCAGAGCGTTACCGTGCGGATTGACCCGGCGAGCGGGCAGGCCCACGTCTTCGCCCAGAAAACGGTCGTGGAACAGGTAGAAGACCCGCGGGCGGAGATCAGCCTGGCGGATGCCCGTGCCCTGGAACCCGGCGCGCAACTGGGCGATACCGTGCAGGTGGAGACCACCCCGGCCAACTTCGGGCGCATCGCGGCACAGACGGCCAAGCAGGTTGTCATGCAGCGCATCCGCGAGGCGGAGCGCGACCGTTTCTTTAGTGAGTATATCGACCGCGTGGGCGACATCGTCAACGTCATGGTCCAGCGGGTCGATCCGCGGTCGGTGGACCCGGCCCGGCCCGAGCAACCCGGCGCGATTATCGTCGAGATCGGCAAGGCGGAAGCGGTGCTGCCGCCCAACGAGCAGGTCAAGACCGAGCGCTACCGGGTGGGCCAGCGGATGCGCGTGCTGCTGCTCGACGTGCAGCGCAACCAGCGCGGGCCCCAGTTGATCGTGTCGCGCGCGCACAAGAACATGCTGCGCCGGCTGCTGGAACTCGAAGTGCCGGAGATCCATAACGGCACGGTCGAGATCAAGGCGATTGCCCGCGAGTCCGGGATGCGCTCGAAGGTCGCCGTCGCGGCCCGGCAAGAAGGGCTCGACCCCGTGGGCGCCTGCGTCGGCATGCGCGGCATACGCATCCAGAATATCGTTAACGAATTGTACGGGGAAAAGATCGACATCGTGTCGTGGCACCCCGACATGGCAGTGTTCATCGCGAACGCGCTCAGCCCGGCCCAGGTGGTCAGCGTCGAGTTGCTGGAGCAGGAGAAAACCGCGCAGGTAATTGTGCCCGAGCGGCAACTATCGCTGGCCATCGGCAAGGAAGGGCAGAACGCCCGCCTCGCGGCCAAGCTCACCGGCTGGCGCATCGACATCAAGAGCGCGACGGCGTCCATGCACGAGCCGGAGGAAGACTTCGCCCGGCGCGCCGTCGAGGCCCTGCGGGCCGAAGCCGGCAACGGCTTCGACAGCCTGGCCGCCTTCCCCGCCGCCGCGCCCGAAGCCATGCGCGACGACCGGCGCAAAGTGCGGGCCAACAACACCGTGGTCTATCAGAACCGCGTGTTCGGCCCGCTGCCTGAGAACCTGGTCGGCGAGACGGTGCGCCTGCGGCTGACCGACGCCGGGCTGCAAGTCCAGACGCCGACGCGTATTGTCGCCACGTATCCGTGGGAGCAAGCGCAGGCGCTGGACGCCGCCGAGGCGCGCCCGGAAGACGATATGGAACCGGCGGACATGGCGCCGCCCGATTCTCCGGCGACGGAAATCACGGAAAGCTAGGGGTGGGCGGGCGCCACCGCGCGGTGTACACAGCACCGTTGCGCGCACAGTGGTCAGCGGGCCGGCCCACCGGCCCCTGGCGGCTGAAAGCGGAAAGTTAGCATGAAAGCGAAGCATCCGGCCCCGCGGCCCAAGCACGTGCCTCAGCGCACCTGCGTGGCCTGCCGGACCGTTGAGTCAAAGCGTGGAATGGTCCGGATCGTGCGCACGCCCGCCGGGCGAGTGGAAATCGATCCGACCGGGAAGCGTTCCGGGCGCGGCGCCTATCTCTGCCGCAATCGTGCGTGCTGGACCGCAGCACTGCAAAAAAAGTCGTTAGAGTATGCACTCAAAACGGCGATCAACCTGGAGGATAAGGCTATGCTCCAGGCATATAGTGAAACCCTGCCTGCATCCGCAACAGACGCGGGCGGTGACGCGGCCCCTGTGGCAAGCGAAGAGTCCGGGTCTCCACCCGGACCTTCGGAGGGGCTGACTAAGCCCACATAAGGTCACAGCAGGGTCGCTCAGGAGGTAAACGAATGCCACAAGATAGAAAACTCGACCCTGCTACCCCGGCTCGCACCCCCGCTTCTCGCGGGCCAGTGACCAACGGCGATGGAGCCGACGACGCCGAAGAGTCCTCTAACGTTCCCGCGCCCCGCGGCCGTGCGCCGCGCCCCAGCACGCCGCCTGCTCGCCGGCCCAGTGGCCCTGGCGGACCGGGCGGCAATCGCCCCGGCGGCGGCAATCGCCCCGGTGGCGGCTTTGGCGGTAATCGCCCTGGCGGCGGCAACCGGCCCGGCGGCGGCTTCGGCGGCAATCGCCCTGGCGGCAACCGGCCCGGTGGCGGCTTCGGCGGTAATCGCGGCGGCTTCGGCGGCAACCGGCCTGGTGGCCGGCCCGGTCCCGGCGGGCCGGGCGGCGGTCCCCGCGTGTCCACGGTTGACCGGCGCCTTACGCCGCTGGTGCTGCCCAAGGTCATGTCGGTGAAAGATCTGGCCGAGGCCATGGGTCTCGGCGGCGCGGTGGTCGTGGCCGAACTGATGAAGAACGGCATCATGGCGACCATCAACCAGCAGATCGACTACGAGACCGCCGCCGTCGTGGCGACCGATCTCGGCTACACGACCGAGGAAGCGAAGCCCGAGTTGGACGCCGCGCAGGAGCAACTGGCCGCGGAACTCCCGCCCGAGCAGGATCCGCAGGCCATCCCCCGGCCCCCGGTGGTGACGATCATGGGCCACGTGGACCACGGCAAGACCAAGCTGCTGGACGCGATCCGCTCGACCAACGTGGTGGCGCAGGAAGCGGGTGGCATCACCCAGCATATCGGCGCCTACCAGGTGGAGATCCAGGGCAAGAAGATCACCTTCCTCGATACGCCGGGCCACGAAGCTTTCACGGCCATGCGCGCCCGCGGCGCCCAGGTGACGGATCTCGCCATCCTGGTGGTGGCCGCCGACGACGGCGTGATGCCGCAGACGGTCGAGGCGTTGAACCACGCCAAGGCCGCCAACGTGCCGATCATCGTCGCCATCAATAAGATGGACAAGGAAGACGCGAACCCCGACCGGATCAAGCAGCAACTGTCCGAACACGGGTTGGTCCCCGCCGAGTGGGGTGGCGACACCGAGTACGTGCCGGTGTCGGCCCGCCAGCACCAGAACATCGACAAGCTGCTCGAAGTCATCCTGGTGGTGGCCGAACTGCTCAATATGAAGGCCAATCCGCACCGCCAGGCCATCGGCGCCGTCGTCGAGGCCGAGCGCGACCGGACCAAGGGGCCGATCGCCACGGTGCTGGTGCAGAACGGCACGCTCAACCTGCGCGACTACCTGGTCGCCGGCTCCGTCTGGGGCCGCGTCCGGGCCATGCAGGACGATAAGGGCCGCCGCCTGCGCAAGGCCGAGCCGGCCACCCCGGTCGAGATCCAGGGCCTGGCCGATGTGCCGATGGCCGGCGATGTCTTCCAGGTGGTGCCCGACGAAAAGACGGCCCGCGAAGTCTCCGAGAAGCGGTCACGCCAGCAGCGCCTCGATACGCTGATGCAGACCAGCCGCCCGCTGACGCTGGAAGATATGTTCAGCCATATCAACTCCGGCAAGGTCAAGGAACTGCGATTGATCCTGAAGGCCGACGTGCGCGGCTCGCTGGAAGCCATTCGCCAGGCGCTCAACACGTTGAGCACGGCGGATGTGCAGGTGAAGATCCTGCATGAGGGCACCGGCGGCATCGGCGAGTCCGATGTCTCGCTGGCCGTGGCCTCGGGCGCGATCATCATCGGCTTCAACGTGCGGCCCGACGTGCCGGGCAAGCGCGCCGCCGACGCCGCCGGGGTCGACGTGCGCTTCTACAACATCATCTATAATCTGATCGACGACATCAAATCGGCCATGGCCGGGATGCTCGATCCGACGTACAAGGACCAGACCGAGGGCTTCGCCAGCGTGCGCGAGGTGTTCCGCCTGCCGCACAACGAGCAAGCTGCCGGCCTGATCGTGACCGACGGCAAGATCACCCGCAACGGCACGGTGCGCGTGCTGCGCAACGGCACGGTGGTGCATGAGGGCAGCGTCAAGGCGCTCAAGCGGTTCAAGGATGACGTGCGCGATGTGGCCGCGGGCTACGAGTGCGGTCTCAGTCTGGATGGGTTCAACGACTTCCAGGTGGGCGACAACCTCGAGTTCTACCATAAGGAGCGCGTCAGCTAGACCCGCACCGGTCTGGAGTCCCGCCGGGGGCGCTGCCCCCGGCCCCGGATTCCGGGCCGGTCTGTTCTGGAGGTCCCCTATGCCTACTCGCCGCCAGCAACAGGTCTCCGACCTGATCCAGCGCGAGATCAGCGTGCTGATCCAGCGCGAACTCAAGGACCCCCGCCTGGGGTTCGTGACCATCACCAGCGTGGAGGTCAGCCCCGACCTGCGCCACGCCCGCGTCTTCTACAGCGTCATGGGCACGCCGGAGGAGCAGAAGGCCACGCAGCAGACGTTGCAGCATGCCAGCGGCTTCCTGCGCCGGGAACTGGCCGAGCGCATCGATCTGCGCTACGCGCCGGAGATCAGCTTCCGCAACGATCCCTCGGTTGCCAATAGTGATCGGATCGCGCGCCTGCTCACGGAGATTGAGCAGGAGAAAGACTCAGCGAACTGATGTCCGCCGACCTGCCCGCTACCGCGGCTGCCGCGCCTAAAACCACAATCCGTAATTCCGCCGAGCGGCCGCTGGGAGTCGAAGACTACCACGCGGCCGCCGCGTTTATCCGCCGCTATCACCGCATCTGGATGGTGCTGCATGTCAGCCCGGATGGCGACTCGCTGGGCAGCAACATGGGCCTGGCCCACATGCTGCGCCAGGCCGGCCATGACGTGACCGTGCTGTCGTCCGACGCGCTGCCCGAGTATTTCGCGCCGTTCTTGCTCGACAAGGCGGCACCACAGGTGGTGATCGGCGCCACGGCGCCCGGCCCGCCGCCCGATGCCTGGGTCATCCTCGACACCAGCGACCCGATCCGGCTCGGCAACGTCTACACGGCCAACCAGAAGGTGCTGGCCGAGCGGCCCGTGCTCAACCTCGATCACCACCCGACCAATCTCGAATACGGCCAGTTGAACGTGATCGACTCGTCGGCGGCGGCGGTCGGTGAGCAGATCCCCCAGTTGCTGCGCGCGCTGGACCTGACCCCAGACGCCACTGCCGCGAACTGGCTGTTGCTAGGCATCGTCACCGACACGCTCGGCTTCCGCACGTCGAACACGACGGCGCGCACGATGAGCACCGCCGCCCAGTTGATGGAGCGCGGAGCGCAACTCTACGCGATCAACGAGGCGATCTTCAACACGCGCCCGCTCTCCCAGGTCCTGCTCTGGAGCCGCGCCCTTGCCACGATCAAGACCGACGGGCGCACGCTCTGGACCACGATCAGCCGCGAGATGCTGCGCGAAACGGGCGCGCGCGAGGAAGAAACCGAAGGGCTGGCCTCGTTCCTGTCGGGCGTGCGCTCGATGAAGGTCTTCGCCTTGCTCAAGGAGCGGGGCGACGGCACCCGCGTTAGCCTGCGCTCGAATCCGGGCACCGATGTATCGGCCATCGCCATGCGCTTCGGCGGCGGCGGGCACAAGCAGGCCGCGGGCTGCACCATCCCCAGCATCGGCGAGGCCGCCGAGCAGCAGTTACTGGCCGCCGTGGCCGAGGTGCTGGGCCCGCTGGAGAGCGCCAAGTAGAGCCGGCTGACGGCTACCCAGGACCACGAGTGATGAGCCAGCTACGCCGCAGCGAAACCAACCGGCGGTTAGGGTATCCGGATGACGCCCGCCTGTTGATCATCAACGCCGATGATTTCGGCATGTGCCACGCAATTAACGCCGCCATATGCCGTACCCTCACGGAGGGAGCGGTGCAATCCACAACGCTGATGGTGCCCTGCCCCTGGGCCTTGCACGCGATGCATTGGCTGCGCGAACATCCCGCGGCGGCCTTCGGCGTGCACCTGACCGCCATTTGCGACGGCCCTGACTATCGCTGGGGGCCGCTCACCGCCAGAGACAGGGTGCCGTCGCTGATCGATGAAACCGGCTACTTCTACCGCTTCGAGCGCATGGCGGAGTTCCTGGCGCAGGTCAAGCTGGATGAACTGGAACTGGAATTCAGGGCGCAGATCGAGACCGTGCTGGCCGCCCACCTCAAGCCGACGCATCTCGATTGGCACGCCCTGCGCATCGGTGGGCGGCCCGATATTGTCGAGGTCATGGTGGGGCTGGCGCAGGACTACGGCCTGGCGTTGCGCGTCATGGGGCGACCGGTGATCGAAACAGTGCAGCGCCGGGGCTTGCCCACCAACGACTACGACTTTCTGGACAGCTCGATGCTGGACCCTGCGGATAAGCCGGCCCGCTTTGCGCAGTTGCTGCGCGAATTACCGGTGGGGTTGAGCGAATGGGCCGTGCATCCCGGTTTGGACAGCGCGGAATTGCTGACCATCGAACCAGAAGGCAACCATTTCCGCCAGACTGACTTCGATTTTCTGCTGTCCGCGGAAGCCAGCGCGATCATCCGGCAGGAGGGGATTACGCTGCTCAGCTATGCCCCCCTGCAAGCGGCATGGCAAGAGCACTTGTCACGAATCTGAGCCGCATGGCAGGTTCAGAATAGCATGATGCCCCGGCAGAGAATATGTTATGATGGGGCATTACGTTGCAAGCCTGGGCGCAATCGACCATTACCGACGTTTACTACAGGCTGGACCATTGACCGAAGTACAGGGGACCCCGCCCGCAACGGGCGTGCTGG
>DASSGZ010000450.1:0-14208 GCA_035693165.1 Chloroflexia bacterium
CGCCGGCGCCTCTCACATCTCATAGCAGTTTGTTCCAGCCGGGTTCCGCGGGACCCGGCTGTTTTTGTGCCGTTGGCCGGGTGGCGCCGAGCGAGGGCCGGTTTGAAACCGGCCCCTACGGCGGCGATGCAGTATGGGGCGAGTGGCAGCGCCGGGTGCAGGCGGCGCCGCGCGGCGGTCCGGCTACAGGCCGGTGGGGGAGACGCGCAGAAGGGAGACCCGCCGGGTCTCCCTTCTGTCTAGAGGTCTGTGATTTGGTGGACCGGCGCCAAGTTGGGCGGGTGGCCGCACCCGGCGCCGATCCGTGGCCCCCTGGGGGGCCCGCGCCGCGCTATTTCAGCGCCGGCGAGGTCACCGCCAGGTAGATGATCTTGGACGCCTGGGCGCGCGTGGCGTCGTTGCCCGGCCGGAAGTACAAGCCGGGGCACGGCTCGCCGGGGCTGCCGCAGGTGTAGCCGCCCAGGACATTATGCGCGTAGGCCGTTTCGATGAAGCTGTAGAAGGGGTGGCCTAGCGGCACGTCGTGGAAGGTCGGCGTGCCCGGCGTGAGCAGCGTCCAGTTGGTCGGGTTGGTGTAGATCGCGGTATTCACCACGATCTTCGACGTTTGCCCGCGGGTCACCAGCGCAAACGGGCGGAAGGTGTGATCCGCGTAGCCGCTGATGATGCCCAGGTTGGACAGCGTCTCGATGTACGTATAGAACGGATTGGCCTGATCGACGTCCGTGAAGTGCGGGCCGCCCGCCGTGTTGATCGGCAGCCCGTAGGCCAGCACGATGATCTTGGAGAGCTGGCCGCGGCTCACGGTGTTGAAGGGCCGGAAGGTGTTGTCGCTGTAGCCGCTGATCGCGCCGCCGCAGTACAGGTACTGCACGTAGCCGTAGAACCAGTCCACGGTATGCACGTCGCTGAAGTGCATATCGCAGCCGATGTCCAGCGCCGTGGCTTCCGGCTCGGTCGGCATGTTCTCGCGGTGAATCAGCAGCACGCCGTGATGGTAGCGGTTCTCCGCGGCCTGGTTGATGGTGATGTCGAGGGTGGTGTGGCCACCGGGCGGCAATGTCACCGTCCAGGCGCTGGCGTTGAAAGCCGGGTTCGCCGGGTCGAAGGTGTAGGCCCCCGTGTCCGGCGCGGCGTCCACATGGTAGTCGAAGTTGCCTTCCTCCGAAATCAACGGCGCGTTGGCGTTGTTGAAGGAGTCGACATGGAAGTCGAAAGCCTGGCTCGGGGTCATGCCCAGGGCCGTGACCGGTACCTCCATAATCAGGTTCGAGGTCTTGACGTTGCTGTCCAGGTACGACACGAGGTCGAAGTTGTTGGTGCTGAGGTTGAGCACCCAGACGCCCTGCACGCCGTTCTGCGTGCCGGTGGTGAAGCCGCCGATATCGGCATTAAACACCACATAATCGTCGGTGCCGTCCCGATTCGTGTCCACGCCGATGTCGAACTCGGCCTCCAGTTGCAGCACGCGCGGCGCGTAGGTATGCACCGCAAACTGCACAGAGTCGGTCACGGGGCCGCTGGCGCTGATCGAGCGCACGCCGGTGTACTCGATGTCGTCGCGGTCGCCGCCGAGCAGCGGGTTCGTGGCGCTGTTCTCATGCGGGTCGCGGCCCGCCAGGTAGAACACCTCGGTCGTGCCCGAGATGGCGCCGGTGTTGGTCAGGGTGATGGTGTCGGAGACCACGCCGCCGCCGTAGCTCAGGCCGGCGGGCGCGGCCGTTGTGTTCGAGGCGGGCCGCGGCAGAACATACCAGGCCAGGTGCGCCTGCTGGTTGGCCGCCGCGTCGTTCACGAACAGGTAGCCGCCGATTTCCGCCGCCGAGAGCGCGGCACTGTTGGCGCCGCCCGTGCCGCTCAGCCCCCACGACGGGAGCAGGGCCGGGTTGATCGTCAGGTTAAGCATCGCCGTCGCCGAAGCGCCGGGCGCCACGTTCAGGTTAGCCGGGGTCACGCTGAGGTTGGTCAGGGCGGCGGGCTGGGTGTACTGCGTGCTCGCGCTGAGCGTGTACGACTTGGCGACGCTGCTGTGGTTCGTCACCGTCACCACGCGGCTGGCGTTCAGCGTCTGCGCGATCACCGGGATGCCGAAGTTGATGTTGATGTCGCTGCCGACCACGGTCGTGCTGAGCGGGACCGTGGTGGTGAGCGCCACACGCCCGGCCCCGGCCAGGCTCACCGGGGCGGTGATGCCGTTGGTGCGATCCACGGCCGTCCGGTACAGGCCCATCTTCGAGCCGTTCACCAGTGCCGCTTCGCGGTCTTCCGCCGACCAGGCCGGATAGGCCTGTTTCATCAAGGCGAGCGACCCGGCGATGTGCGGGGCGGCCATCGACGTACCCGACATGGAGACGCCTGCGGTGCCCGTGCCGTAGCCGGTGGACACCACGTCGTTGCCGGGCGCCGAGATGTCGGGCTTCAGGATCTCCTGCAATGCCGGGCCGCGGCTGGTGAAGCCGGCCAGGACATCATCCTGCGGGACGGGATTCGATGTACCGAGCGTCACGGTGACGGTGCCGCCGGCGACCATGTAGGCCCGGAGCGGCTGCATTTCAGAATTGCGCGCGACGACGACCGGAATCGTGACCGGGGGGCCGCCGCCGAAGGAGAAGCTGGTCAGTTCCTGACCCGGCAGCAGCACGAGGATCATGCCGACAGCACCCGCCGCCTGGGCGTTTTGCGCCTTCTGGGACACCGCGCAGGTGCCGCGGTCGATCACCGCGATCTTGCCGGTCATGGAGCCGGCCGGGAACGGGTCGCAGCCGATCGCGTTCGAGGGGAAGGCCACCCGCGCGTCGAGCAGGTCGCCGGTGGTCGGCGGCGTCAGCGGGGCGGACCAGGGCTGCCAGACCGTCTCGACCACGTTGGTGGTCATGGTCACGGGTTGGCTGATGTCGAGCGCATAGTTGAAGTGTCCGCTGGCCGTCGAAGCCGCCACCGACAGGGCCTTGGCCGCCGTGGCCGGGGCGCCGGTGATGAACGGCACGTCGCTGGAGTTGCCGGCGGACACCGCGTAGGCCACGCCCACCGCCACCGCGTTGTCGATCGCGGTCAGAATCTCGTCGTTGCCGACGCCGAACGGCTGCCCGATCGACATGTTGGCGGCGTCCAAGTGGTCGGTGATCACGCCGTCGCCGTTGGGGTCGACCGAGGCTTCCACGCCCAGCATCATCGCGACGCCGCTACAACTGTTGACATGGCTGGAACAGACCTTATACATGTAGATCTGGGCCGCGGGCGCCACGCCGTGATACAGCGGCGGGTCGGCGCAGGCCGGTGTGGTGCAGCCACCGAAATCGGTGGGGTTCGGCGGGATGCTGCCGTCCACGGAGACATTGGGCACGCCGAAGCCGCCGACAATCCCGGCGGTGTGCGAGCCGTGCCCACCGTCCGGCGGCGTATCCAGCGGGTTCAAATCGACGGTGCGCGTCGGCACGGTACTACCGTCCCACGCATCGCCCACGAAGTCCTTGCCCCCCGGAATCTTCTGTGTGGGGAACAACACGGTGCCCGAATAAACAATGGGCGGCGCGGCGGTGGCCTGGGTGACCGCGTAGTCGAACGCCGCGACCGTGCCGGGTCCGCCGAAGTTGCGGTGCGTATAATCAATGCCGGTGTCGATGACGGCGACGCGGGTGCCGCGCCCGTCAAGCCCCATCCCTAACCGGACAGCATCCGCGCCAATGAAGGGCACGCTGCGATAGAGATCCAGCTTGTAGTTCTGGCCTTCGGAGACATGCGCGACCCCTGGGATCTGGCGCAGGGCCGCCAGGTCGCGGCGATGCACCGAGGTCATGGCGAGGCCGTTCAGCACCACCGTCATATGGTTGGTGACAATCCCATAGCGGGCGGCCGCGGCGGCGACGGGCGCTTGCGCGGCCAGCAACTGCCGGCTGTACGCGCGCTGATAGTCGGGCTTCTCGGCAGCGGCCGGGCCCTCGGTGGCCGCGGTCTGCTTGTAAACCTCCGCCAGCGGCGGGTCCTTCAAGAGCACAATCGCATCGACGAGCTGGTTCGGGTCGCCCTTATCCAGCATCCGCGCCGCGGACTGGGGGTTGGTGACCGGCGCATCCGTCACCTGCACGCCCCCGGCGATAATCGGCGCGCCGGCGGGCGGCAGTTTGTCGGCGGCGCCGGCGGGCAGCACGACGGACAGTGCCAGGCCCGCGGCCAGCAGTATTTTGCCCACTCGTTTACGCAGAGTAGCCAATCTAATTCTCCTTCCCGTGCATACGAGGTGGAAACGGGACTCCCTTCTCCGTGCCGGTGGCGCCAGACGAGCAGAAACCGCGCGCCTGCGACGGATCGGGGGATGCTTTTCCTACTTCTGTAGTGGTCTGCGGCAGGCCTGTTGGGGATGGGGATGCGCCCGCAGCGGGGCGCAGACCAGCCTGCCGGGATGACGAGCGGTGCGGGGAGTAGCGCTTGGTGCCTCCAGCAGATCTCCTTTCACCATTGATTGGAGTAGCCAGGTATGGGCTGCCGCGGCGCGTAACACCACTGCCGGGGTTCGCGAGAGACAGCGGGTTACGACGCGTCTATTATAGGCGGTCTCTGGTGCAGTGTCAACGCCCTGAAAATGCGCCATGGCGTTATAATAGTATGCAGGGTCCGCCGGTGCCCGATTCGACCGGCTGATGGGCGCTGCGCAGTCTGTTATGGTGCGCCGCCGGATGTGTACGGCGCACCACGACGTTGCAGGGCGACAGGATCGCTTTCCGGGGGAGGTGGCGGGATGCCGGCGAATATCTACCGATGGTTATTGGGGCCAGCCGGATTTGTGACGGCACTGCTTGTCTGGTGCGCCGCCGGGGGGCCGGCCCCGCCGGGTGGTCTGGCCGCCGGGCTGCTTGAGGCGGCCCCGATCCAGGCGCCGGCTAGCCCCACCGCGGTGCCGCCCGGCGGCTGGCCGGCGGCGGCCAACGCCGGGATCGCCAATGCCCGTACGGACCTGGCCCGGCGCCTCAACGTCGATCCGGTGAGCATTACGGTGGTCAGCGTCACATCCCAGGAGTGGCCGAGCTCGGCGATGGGCTGTCCGCTGCCCCGGCAAAACTATCTCCCGGTGGTCACGCCCGGTTACGAGATCATCCTGGCTGCCGGGGGCGCCCGCTATACCTATCATGCGAGCCTGCGCGGGGCGGTCGTAGCCTGCCCGGCGAGTACGGCGCCCCCGCCGCCCGCCGGGGTACGCTATTTCCCGGAAACGGGCCATAGCGTTCAGGGCCGGTTCCTGGCTTACTGGGAGCAGCACGGTGGCCTCGCCCAGCACGGCTACCCGCTCACCGATGAACTCCAGGAAACCTCCGCCGCCGGCGGCAAGACCTATACGGTGCAGTATTTCGAACGCGACGTGTTTGAGCTGCATCCCGAGAACCAGCCGCCTTACGACGTGCTGCTCAGCCGCCTGGGTGCGGCGCGGTGGGACGCCCGTTACCCGACCCCGCCCGCGAACCAGCGTGCGAACACCGATAACCCGCGCCGCTTCCCCGAAACCGGGCACACCGCCGGCGGCCGGTTCCGCGCCTACTGGGAGCAGCACGGCGGCCTGGCCCAGCAAGGCTACCCGCTCAGCGAGGAATTTCCGGAGCAGAGCGACCTCGACGGGCGGACCTATACGGTGCAGTATTTCGAGCGCGCCGTCTTTGAGTACCACCCCGAGAACCCGCCGCCCTACGATGTGCTGCTCACCCAGCTCGGCAAGTTCCACCTGGCGATCAGCCGCGCCCAGGCAGTGGCCGCCGACCTCAAATCGCCGCCGCGCGTCTACGCGGTGGGTCCGGGCGACATAGCTCTCTGGCCGCCCGATACCGGGTCTACCGTCACCCACTACAGCACCTGCGGCATCCAACCCCTCGCCTGGGCCCTGGCCGATCCCTGCGCCCAGCCAATGACGTTGACCACGGCGCTGGCCGGGGCGGGCGACGGCCTGGACGTGACCTTCCTGGCGACCTGGGCCAACGGCGCCCGGACCCACCGCTGGCAACTGCATGTGGGCGCCGATCGGCAGGCGGTTTTCGTACAGGAGAGCGGGGACCGCTTGCCGATCCTGCCGCAATAGGGAGGCGCTTGCTCCGGGCCGCGTGTTTCCCGGCGGAGAACAATTCCCGCGGCACGAAAACATACTTTTTCGCTTGCACTAGCTTCTAACCTGTAATATAATCGTATTACGTGTTATTTCACCGCTCCCATTGGCGCGGCCGGCCCGTGGCCCCGTTTGCTTCCGCAGGGGCACCGGGGGGCCGCCGGCCAACATAGCGGAAAGGAGGTGGGCCGGAGTCCGCTGCGCTGCTCCCCGCGCAACTAAGCACCTGCTGCATCGCTGGGCCGGTCCACGCTCCCCAGCGCCGAGATGCATCTACCACTGCAGGTGCGCTACCCCATTATCGCCGGGCTGGTCCACGCTCCGCCCCCCAAACGTGCATCTATCGGAATAGATGCGAGACCTCGCCGGCGCCGGGCCGCTCCACGCGCCGCCCGCGCCCGGATGCGCCTACCAGGATAGGCGCCCACGCCCACACTTGCCGGGCCAGTCCACGCTGCGCCCGAAATCAAATGCCCGGCCATGGCCGGTGCCATACTCTATTGCCGCCGGGCCGCTCCACGCGCCGCCCGCCGGCGATAGCCTGTTCTTCTGAAGGAGAGAGATCCAATGCGCAACCTACCCGCAAGGTCGCGGCCTGGTTTGCTTTTTGCCCTGCTGCTGCTGGCGGCGCTGGGCATCGCCCTGGGCGGCATCCGCTGGCAAGCGGAGCAGCAAATGAGCCCCGCCGATGCCGCGCGCGCCAAAGTCAAGGCCAATTTCGCGCAGATCGCCGATTCGATTGAGGGCCATTCCGGCGCGGAGGCCGCGCAAAGCGGCCAGGCCCCGCGTGAGGAAGACCTCAGCCAGCGCGCCGATTATTGGACCCAGCGTGTCACCTACCCCACCGGGCAATACGATCCCGCCTGGCTGCTCCAGGCCGCCGTGCAAGACAAACAGATTGAGTCGCGCGTGCCCGCCGGGCAGACGACGTATCAACAGGAGCGTGCGAACGGCTCGCTGGCCCTCAACCCCAGCAGTTGGGTGCCGCTCGGTCCCGCGCCGGCCCAGTCCGACGGCTGCTGGTCCTGCTTTAACTTCGGCCTCGTGGGCGGGCGCGTCAACGACATCGCCATCGACCCCGTCATCTCCACCACGGCCTACATCGCCACCGTCGGCGGCGGCGTCTGGAAATCCACCAACTGTTGCGCCGCCGACACCGGTTGGACCTCCACCATCAACGACCCGCTGATCAACGAGGTGGGCATCTCCGACCTGGCGATTGATCCCCACAACCACAACACGATTTATGCGGGCACCGGGGAACAAAGCCAAGCCACGTTCGGCATGGGCAGCGCGGGTCTCCTCAAGAGTACCAACGGCGGCCAGTCCTGGACCACGCTTGGCGCCGACGTGTTTAATCCGCGCTATCCCTCGCCCCCCGGCCAGTTCCCGCAATACCAGGCCATCATCAAGGTGGTGGTGGACCCTCGCAACAGCAACAACGTGATCGCCGGGACGAAAACCGGGGTCTTCTTCTCCTACGATGCCGGAAGCAACTGGAGCGGGCCCTGTATCCCCGACGCTTTCCCTGATCAGCATCAAGAGATCTACGGCCTGATCGGCATCGACAACGGCACCGGCACCACCCTCTATGCGGCGGTCGGCAATCCCGGTATTCCGACCCCGCGCTATCCGGGCCGCGACCTGAACGGCGCCAACGGCATCTACACGACCACCGTCGGGCTTTCCGGTTGCCCGGCCAGTTGGAACCTGATCACTCGGCCCGACAACGGCTGGCCCGTGGGCACCGGCAGCGGCATCCCGCACAATGTGGCGAACGGCAACCCGCTGGGCCGCATCGACATCGATGTTGCCCCCAGCAACCACAACGTCATCTACGCCCAGGTGCAGAACCCGGCCCCGCAGGCTACCTGCGGCAACGCCACCGGCTGCCAGCTCGGCGTCTGGCGCAGCGTCGACGGCGGCCTGACCTGGCAGCAGCGCTCGGACTCGAACACGCTGAACGCTTCCACCTGCGGCTTCGACTACAATCAGAACTGGTACGACCAGGGTATCCGCGTGGACCCCAACAATCCCGACGTGGTCTACATGGATACCTACGATATCTGGAAGTCGCTGGACGGCGGCACCAATTTCTTTGACATCACCTGCGGCTACGGCGGCGGCGACATCGTCCACGTCGACCAGCACGCCCTCGAATTCCGCCCCGGTTCGTCCGATGTGCTGATGGCCGGCAGCGACGGCGGCGTCTATTCGAGCAACAGCGCCTCGCAGATCATCACCGAGACCCTGCCGATCACCCGCTGGGTCCAGCTCAACAGCACCCTCAACACGATCGAGTTCTACTCCGGCGACACCACCGGCAACTTCGCTACCGGCCCCAATCCCGGCGCGAACGGCGGTTCGCAGGACAACGGCTCTTTCGTGACCACCTGGAACAGCCCCGCCGCGATCGGCCCGCAACAGTGGCAATTGCGCCAGGGTGGTGACGGCTTCTGGGGCCGCACCGAGCCGGTGCTCGGCCAGCGCTGGTACCAGACCGGCAACAACGGCAATATGTACGTCTCGACCACCGGCCCCTACGGCCCGCTGATGAATGTCAGCGGCGGCTGGCTGGCCGATACGCGCAGCTTCATCTTCCCGTCGGACCTCTACAAGTACGACTGCCCGGCCACCGGCTGCACCCATCTCATCGCCGGCAGCAATCGCGTCTGGGAGACCATCACCGGCGGCATCCCGCGGGCGACCGCCTGGTACACCAATAGCGCCAACCTGACCAAGGGCACCCTGGGCGCGTCGTCCTACATCAACCAGCTCAGCTATGCAGTCAGCCTCTCGACCACGGCCATCGTCGGCACCAACGACGGCAACGTCCAGTACGGCTTCGGCCTGGGCCAGGGCACCCCGCTGAGCGCCACCTGGGTGGATGTCACCGGCGGCAACGCCGTGCTGCCCAACCGCCCCATCCTCGACGTGACCACCGACCCGATCAACCCGCTGGTCGGCTATGCGGCGGTCGGCGGCTTCGCCGAGAATACTCCGGCCACGCCCGGTCATGTCTACCGGGTGACCTGCACCGCCAACTGCGGCTCGTTCACGTGGGTCAACAAGAGCGGCAACCTGCCCAATATCCCCATCGACTCGATCATCGCCAACCCGCGCTATCCGCAGCAGGTCTTCGCCGGCAGCGACTGGGGCGTCTACTACACCAACGACATCACCGCCGCCTCGCCGACCTGGTTCCGCTTCGACACCGGCATGCGCAACGCGATGATCTGGGACATGACCATCGACCGCGGCTACACCACCCTGTCCGTCTGGACGCGCGGTAGTGGCGCCTATGTCTGGCCGCTGCCGGCGGGCAGCTTCGTGCCGCCGACCGTGACTCCCACCGTCACGGGGACGCCGCCCACCGCCACCGCCGTGCCGAGCGCCACCGCGACTCCGTCCGCGCCGCCCTGCCCGGTCTACACCGTGATGACCAGCACCGCGACCATCGTCCCCGGCGTCACCGACAGCGGCAACCACTGCGATGACTGCGCGACGACGGTGAGCCTGCCCTTCCCGGTGCAACTCTACGACCAGACCTTCACCCAGGCCTTCATCAACTCCAACGGCAGCCTGGAGTTCGGCGCGGCCACAGCCAGCAACGTCATCGCCTGCTTGCCCGACCGCAACAACACCTACATCGTCTATGCCTACCAGACTGACCTCTGCACCGCCGACTGCGGCGGCGTGCCTTGCCCGACCTGCGGGGTCTTCACCAACGTGACCGGCACGGCGCCCAATCGCGATTTCGTCGTCGAATGGCGGACGATCCTCTACGGGGCTAACGTTCCCGCGAACTTCGAGATTGTGCTCCACGAGAACTCGTCGACGATCTCGACCATCTATGGCGTGACCGGCGACCAGGGCGCCAACGAAGTGGCGGGCATCCAGAAAACCGCCTCCAGCACCTGGACGCAGTACTCCTGCGGCGAACCGTCGTTGACCAACGGCTTGCGCGTGGATTATGTGCTCCAGCCCTGCGCCACGCCCACGGCCACGGCCACCGCGACGGCGCCCGCCGCGACGGCCACGCCGGTGAACTGCCCGCTGCCGTTCACGGACGTGGACCAGTTCAACCCGTTCTACCAGTACATCCAGTGTCTCTACTGCCGGGGCATCATCTCCGGCTACGCCGACAACACGTTCCGCTGGACCGCCGACGTAACCCGCGGCCAGGTGTCGAAGATCATCGCCAACTCGGCGGGCTTCAACGACACAGTCACGGGCCAGACGTTCACCGATGTGGGACCGGGCAACCCGTTCTATGTCTACATCGAACGGCTGTACCGCCACGGCGACATCAGCGGCTATGACACGGCAGCCAACTGCCCGTCGGGCGTGCCCTGCTTCCGCTGGGAACTGCCCGTGACCCGTGGCCAGATGGCCAAGATCGACGCCAACGCCGCCGGCTACACCGAGACGCCGACCGGCCAGACATTCCGCGACGTGCCGCCGAGCCAGACGTTCTACCAGTTCATCGAACGCTTGTCGCTGCACGGCGTGATCAGCGGTTACACCTGCGGTGGCCCCGGCGAGCCCTGCCCCGGCCTCTACTACCGGCCCAACGCCAACATCACCCGCGGCCAGGTCAGCAAGGTCGCCGCGCAGACCTTCTTCCCGAATGCCTGCGCCCCGGCCCAGCGCTGACCGCCGGCTGACACGTTAAGCCCCGGAAGCGGCGCTCCGGCGCCGCTTCCCCACCACCCCGCCATACTCTGCGGGGGGCCGGTTCCCGGAGAGCCGGCCCCCATCGGATGCCGGCGTTGCGGTCCGATCCTTTATGGGATCGGGCCGCTTTTCACGTGACTGGCAAACGATTATTCCGTTCTCTGTTTTGCTCCTGCTGCGGCGCACGGTAATACCGGCAGCAGGCTTCTGCGCAAAGGGCGCGACTCAAACAGGCGTTCCACGGCGCCGGTTCCTATCTCCCTCTGTCTGCTTATGTGCCCGGCAGGCTGCGGTGACTGGGCCGCTCGCCGGCTGGGCCACCCGGCTGCGGTTCGCTTCTCCCGCCAGGCCAGGTTGCCCCGGCAACGCCGTCACCCCAAGGAGGGAGGTGAGGCCGGAGCCGGTGCGTTGCTCCCCTCTCCATGGATCTTGTTGGCTGGCCGATCTGTCCATGACCCTGGAAGGTGTCTGCTGTGTCCTGATGACCCCTTCCCGGCGGAATGCCGCGAGATTCGGCTCTTGTCTGCCACAGATCCGGGAGTCCCATTGATGTGAACCCACCGTACCATTCCCAGGAAGGATAGTTATGATGCACAAGAACCCGTTTACGAAACAAATACGGCAGTGGGCGGCCGTGGGAACGGGCCTGTTATTGCTGCTGCTGGCCCTGGCCGCGGCCAACTTCCTGCCCGTTGCTTCCGCCCAGCAGGCGCACGAGGCGCGCACCAGCGGCCTACCCGCTGTCGCCGGCGCGAACGGTATCCTCTCCGGCCAGTCGGTGCATAACGATACGTCGCCCCCGCTGCGCGCCATCCCGCCCGCGCAACCCAGGCCAGGCTATGCGAGCGAGAACGAGCAGCGCGAGCGCCTGCCCCGAGGTTACCACCCGGTCGCCAAGGATCCGGTCCTCCAGAAGGCCCTGGATGCCCTCGTGCCCCTGGCCATGCCCGCGCCCATCCGTAACTTCGAAGGTGTCTACGATATCCCCGGCGTCTCGCCTCCGGATACCAACGGCGATGTGGGACCGAACCACTATATCCAGTGGGTAAACGACCACTTTGAGATCTTCGACAAGTCCGGTACTTCGCTCTATGGCCCTGTGCAGGGCAACACGCTCTGGGTCGGCTTCGGCGGGCCGTGCGAGTACCAGAATCAAGGTGATCCGCTCGCCGTCTACGACAACATGGCGGATCGCTGGGTCATGAGCCAGTTCGCCTTCCTGACCGGCGCCGGCGGCGCGCGCGTCGGCCCCTATTACCAGTGCTTCGCTGTCTCGGCTACCGGCGATCCGCTCGGCGCGTGGCACCGCTACGCCTTCAAGATCAGCGACACTATCTTCAACGACTACGGGAAAGTCGGCGTCTGGCCCGAAGCCTACTATGCGTCCTTCAACATGTTTGGCCCGTCGGGCTTCGCCGGTGGGGGCTTTGCCGCCTTCGACCGCGCCCAGATGCTGGCCGGCCAGCCGGCCGACTTCCAATTCATCCTGGAGCCGAATGCCGGGGGCGACCTGCCGTCCGACCAGGACGGCCATACCCCGCCGCCCGCCGGCACGCCCAATATGTTCCTCGATTGGTGGGACAACGCCACCGGCGAAATCCACGCCTGGTACTTCCACGCCGACTTCAACAACCCGGCCAACTCGACTATGACCGGCCCGGTGAGTTTCTTCGTCGCGCCGTGGAATATCCCGTGCGGCTTCGCGCGCGACTGCGTGCCCCAGCCCGGCACCACCCAGAAGGTCGACGCCATCAGCGACCGGCTGATGTACCGGTTGGCCTACCGCAACTTCGGGGACCATGAGGCATGGGTCACCAACCACACGGTCGATGTCAGCCCCGTCACCACCACCGTGCAGACCGCCGTCCGCTGGTACGAACTGCGCAACTCGGGCACGGTGACGCCGACGGTGTACCAGCAGGGTACCTATGCCGGCGACAGTGCCAACACCGACAACCGCTGGATGGCTAGCGTCGCCATGGACGGGCAGGGCAACCTGGCCGTTGGTTATAGCGTCTCCGGGAACACTACCTATCCCAGCATCCGCTACACCGGCCGCCTGGTCACCGACACGCTCGGCACCCTGCCGCAGGGCGAGACGACCCTGATCAACGGCAGCGGCGTGCAGACCGGCAGCAATCGCTGGGGCGACTACTCGGCCATGCAAGTGGACCCGGTGGACGACTGTACCTTCTGGTATACCCAGGAGTACTATCAGATCACCAACGTGGTCCGCTGGCAAACACGGGTCGGCTCGTTCAAGTTCCCCGGCTGCGTGGCAGCGGCTCCTACCGCCACCGTGACCGGCACTCCGCCCACAGCGGAGCCGACGGTGACGCCGCACAACACGGCTACCACCGTGCCCAATGCCACGGCCACCAGCACCCCGCAGGCGGCCTGCGAATCGTCGGGGGTGTTCCAGGGCGCGATCAACAGCAGCGACCCCGTCCACGCCAACTTCTTCGCGCGCACGGCGGCCGTGAGCGAATGCGACTTCCCCAAGCCACCGCCCGGCATCACGGCAGGCGGCTTGCGCCACTATGATACCTATACGTTCTACAATCCCAGTAGTGGCCCGCAGTGCATCACGATCGACATCATGAGCAACTGCAACTACTACAACAACACGCGTCTCTTCAGCGCCGCCTACCTGGGCAGCTTCGATCCCAATAACCTGACCGCCAACTGGCTTGGCGATGACGGTATCGGCCAGGCGAACGCTAACCGCTACCAGATCACCGTGCCGGGTAACTCGACCTACGTGGTCATGATCGACGAGATCTCGCCCGATACGGGCTGCCCGAGCTACACCTTGCAGGTGAGTTGCGGGATCGCCGGCGGCACGCCCACCGTGACCAGCACACCTGGCCCGGTGAACACGGCCACGCCTACGGCGCAGGCGACCACCACGGTCGGCGCGGGCACGGCCACGGCGACGCCGGTGGTGAACTGCCCGCTGCCGTTCACGGACGTGGATCAGTTCAACCCCTTCTACCAGTACATCCAGTGCCTCTACTGCCGCGGCATCATCAGCGGCTACAGCGATAACACCTTCCGCTGGGGCAACGATGTGACCCGCGGCCAGGTCGCCAAGATCATCGCCAACTCGGCGGGCTTCAACGACACGATCACAGGCCAGACGTTCACCGACGTGGACCCGGCCAACCCGTTCTATGTCTACATCGAGCGGTTGTACCGGCACGGCGACATCAGCGGCTACGACACGGCAGCCAACTGCCCGAGCGGCATCCCCTGCTTCCGCTGGGAACTGCCCGTCACGCGCGGCCAGTTGGCCAAGATCGACGCCAACGCCGCCGGCTACAATGAGACGCCGCCCACCGGTACGCAGAGTTTCCGCGACGTGCCGGCGAGCCAGACGTTCTACGGGTTCATCGAGCGGTTGTCGCTGCACGGCGTGATCAGCGGCTACACCTGCGGCGGCCCCG
>DASSGZ010000451.1:0-3956 GCA_035693165.1 Chloroflexia bacterium
ATGCCGCCCTGTCCGAGGCCGCGCGCCGGGCCGATGCGCGGGCGGCTGCGCAGCGCATGATGGCCGCCGTGCGCCAGGTCCAACTCGACGGCCAGACCGTGCAGGCGACGGCACGGCAGCGCGACAGCGCCGGCATCGCCCTGGACGACCTCACGCGGCTGGTGGACCAGATGGAAACGCGGTTCATCGCCTTTGTGCAGGCGGAACTCCGCGCGCAGCCGGAGCTGGCCGCCGAGATCCTGCGCCGCCTGCGCAACGCCAACGCCCGCTTTCGCAGCAACGTCATGGCGGTCAAACTCGACAAGACCATCCGGCAGTTGCAGGAGCGGTAGTCGCCCCCGACAACCGGGCCGGTTTGAAACCGGCCCCTACAACGTCGGTGGGCCAGCCGGGCCGGTTTGAAACCGGCCCCTACACCGCAAAATCACTGTGGTGAAGCATTAGGCCGCTGCCTGCCTCCGGCTGAAAAACGGCGCCTGGCCCTGCTCGACGGCGGCCAGCGCGTAGAGATACAGAGCCGCCGACCAGACCTGCCAGTCCTCGCCGCGGGGCGTGCCGTCCTGCGCGCGGAACCATTCGTTGAAGCCGAAGGCGACCGGGTGATTGCGCGCGGGGCGCACCAGCGCGGCCAGCGCGATGAGCTTTTGCGCAGCCAGCGCGCGCGCGCCCGCTGCCACCAGCGCGGCGACGTAGAAGCCGCAGACGAAGGGCCAGACGCCGCCGTTATGGTACTCGCCGGGCCGGTTGAACTCGGCGTAGCGCGGGAACCAATCCGGGTCAGCGGGCCGGATGTAGGGGAAGAGACAGGGCGGCAGATCGAGGGCCAGGTCGCCCCGCGCCCACAAGGCGGCACACTCGGCCTCGATCCAGGCCACCATGGCCCGCGCCCGCTCGGGTGGGGCGAGGCCGGTCAGGATCGCCAGGCTGTTGCCCAGCAGATCGAAGCGGGTGCTGCCCCAGACTTTGTAGGCCCACAGCGCGTAGTAGGGCGCGTCCGGCAGCAGCAGCCCCCCGGCGCCGTGCGGGGTGTCGTGGGCCAGGAGTTGGATGGGCCGGTTCATCTGCGCGGCCAGCCCCGCCGCCTGGGCGTCATCGCCGTAGAGACGCAGGTACGCGTAGACCAGCGTGTTGACGTAGAGGCCATGGCCCAGCACCCACTGCTCGTCGCGCCAGTCGCTCGTCGGCTGCTGCGCCACCAGGAAGCGGTCGTCGTCGCTCTGGTAGGCCATCCAGGCGCGCGCCCGGCCGGCGGCATCCTCCAGCAACGCGACCTCGCCCGTGACCCGGCGGTAGAGCGCGAGGCCGATCAGGAACAGCGGCGTGGTGTCACTGGAACCGCGGTCGGCGGGGGCGTCGGCCAGGCCGGGGATCTGACCGTGCGGACCCTGGATCGCGGCGAGCGCGACCAACATGCGCCGGATCGTCTCCACCAGCACGGCGTCGCCGGTCGTCAGGATGCCCAGCGCGGCGATCATCCAGTCGCGGGTGTACGGCTCGGCATAGCCCCAACCCGCCGTGCGCGGCAGGTGGCCGCGCGGCCCGCGGGCGGTGTAATGGAGCACTTCCAGCGCCGCCCGGCGGGCCTCTTCAATTACTGTGTCCTCGGCTGCCATATGCCGGTTACAGCAAGCGGCGGGCCTACCCCTGCTCGTCCATGCCGGTGAAGAGGTTGTTGAGCGATTCGGCCAGGGTCGGGTGGGCGAAGGTGGCGTCGCGGAGCACGGTGTAGGGCAGGTTGCCCATCATGGCGATCTGCAGTTGGGCCATGATCTCGCCGCCCTCCAGGCCCAGCACGGCGCAGCCCAGGATCTGCTTGGTGTCGGCGTCGACCACGGCTTTCATGAAGCCGCGTGTTTCGTCGACTTCGAGCGCGCGGGCCACGTAGCTCATGGGCATTTTGGCGACGCGGATGCGGCGGCCCGCGGCGCGCGCTTCGCTCTCGGTCAGGCCCACGCGGCCCAGTTGCGGGTCGATGAAGACGGTGTAGGGCACCATGCGCCCCGTAATCGTCACGTTGCCGCCCTCCAGCAGGTTGCTGCGGATGATGCGGAAGTCGTCGTAGGAGATATGGGTAAAGGCCGGGCCGCCTTTCACGTCGCCCAGGGCGTAGATGCCGGGCGCGGTTGTCTCCAGGCGGGCGTCCACCTCGATGAAGCCGTGCTTGTCCAGGTGCACGCCGGTCTTGTCGAGGTCGAGATCCGCCGTGTTGGGCGTGCGCCCGGCGGCGAAGAGGACGTGCGACCCCTCCAGCGCGCGCACGCCGCCGGGTGTGGCGACGGTCACGCGGATCGCCCCGTCGCCAGCCTGCTCGGCGTGGCGGGCTTCGGTCTCCAGCAGGATGTCGATGCCGTCTTCGCGCAGGATGTCCGCCACGGCCTCGGCTACGTCGTCGTCCTCGCGGCCCAGCAACTGCTTGCCGCGCTGCACAATCGTGACCCGGCTGCCGAGGCGGCGGAACAACTGGCCGAACTCCAGGCCGACATAGCCGCCACCCAGCACGATCAGGTGGTCGGGCACGGTGGCGAGTTCCATGATCGAGGTGGAGTCGAGCGTGGGCACGCGGTCCAGCCCCGGCACGGTGGGGCGGGCCGGGTGGGCGCCGGTGTTGAGGAAGATCCAATCGGCGCGCAGGGTGCGCGTGCCGCCGTCGTTCAGATCGACGGCCACGGTCTTGGGGCCGGTGAAGCGGGCCGTGCCCATGATCAGGTCGAGGCCCTCGGTCGCCTTGATGCGGCGCTCGCTGCCGCCGCGAAAGCTCTCCACGATGTCGCGCTTGCGGCGGCGCACCACGGTCTGGTCCACGCGGATGGGGCCGGTGTGGACGCCGTAATCGGCGCCGCGGCGGGCCAGGTAGGCCACGCGCCCGCTGGCGATCATGGTCTTGGTGGGGGTGCAGCCTTCGTTGATGCAGGTGCCGCCGACATGGGTGGATTCGATGATCGCCGTGTGGCGGCCCGCGCGGGCCAGGGCCGAGCTAAGCGGGCCGCCGGCCTGCCCCGCCCCGATGACGATGGCGTCGTAGCCTTCGGGTTCGCTGGATGTCGCAGGAGCCATGCTGGGTACCTCCATTGATCCTTATCCGGGCCGGTTGGAAACCGGCCCCTACATCGCAAAAGGGCAGCGTGGGCCGGTTTCAAACCGGCCTCTACAACCGCCTGTCGCGCGAGCCGGGCGGCATCCCGGCGCCCCGGCCTGCTGCGCATCTCCCCCGCCCCTCCCCGCCGCGGGGAGTCGCCTTTCGCGTGCACCGGCGCGACCCTCGCCCCCTTCCCGCCGCGAGACGGAGATTCCGTGGCCCTGCGCTCAGGCGTTGCGTCGCCCTCCTGCCCGCGGCGGGCAGGGGGGTTGGGGGGTTAGGTTGTTCGTGCGCCTCCGCCCGCGCTAGGTGGGCGGGAGCAGGGTCGCCGCCTGGGCCAGCAGGGCGAGCAGGTTGGGCGGGCTGGCGGTGACGACGCCGGGCGGCGGCGGCAACGGGGGCGCGGGCGGCAGGGCCGCGCCGGTCAACTCGCCGTAGCGGGTGCGATATTCGGCGAGGGGCGTGGCGGCGTAAAGGGCGGCGTAGGCCGTGGCCGCCGCGGCGCGGGCCGCGTCCTGCGTGGGGTCGAGCCGCCAGAGCGTGTAGTGCAGCGCCGCCTGCTGATCGGGTTCGGGCCAGGCCGCGAACAGGTCCGCCCAGGCGGCCCGCGCGGCCTCCGGCGTGAGATCGCCCTGAGCAGCGCGGATGCGCAGAGCCAGCACCGCCGTCTTGAATTGCAGGCTGCGTTCGCCGGCCTCCCCGGCCAGGGCCGCGGCTTCCTCAGCGGGAGCGCGCGCCTCGGCCACGCGGCCCGCGGCCAGGTAGTACGCGGCCTGCTCGTACAGGTAGATGGGCAGGTAGTAGCGGGTGGGCAGAGTGCGGGCCAGCGCCACCGCCTGGGCGAACAGCGGCTCGGCCTCCGCCGCCCGGTCCTGCCGGG
>DASSGZ010000452.1:0-38531 GCA_035693165.1 Chloroflexia bacterium
GAGCTACCGTGCCCGGTGGTCGGCTGCTGTTGCGGCGGCTGGCCCGTGGCGCCGCCCGCAGTGCCGCCACCCGCGACGGGCGGCGGTTCCGGCGGGCCGGGGTTGAGCACAATCGGCGTCGGCAACTCCTCCGTGGCCGCCGTAGGCTCGGACGGCGGAGGCTCGGTCGGCTTCACCGGCGGCTCGATTCCCGGCCGGGCGCCCACGGTGGTGGACGGCGTGGGCGACGGCGGCGTGACCACCGGCGGCCCCCCGCGCGTGGGCAGGGGCGGCAGCGTGGGCGCGACAGCAGCGGTCACCGTGGGCAGCGTCCGCGGGATCGCCGCGGTCGCGGTGGGCCGCGGCGAGGGACTGGTCGAGGGCGTCGGGCTCGCCGCCGCGAGCCGTGTCGGCGGCGCAGTGGCAATGGGGCCGGGATTGCCGGTCGGGACCGCGCTGGGCGCGCCGGTGGCCTGCGGCGGCGGCAGGATGCCGGCAGCATTGCGATCCGCGGCCACATGGGCGGGCGGCACCGTGGGCGGGCCGGACGCCGGGCGCGCGGCGGGAAGTTCCGACCCGGCATCCGCCGGGCGGTTATTGGGGCCGCTTTCCGGCGGCGCACCGGCGCCGGGCGCGGGGGCCGCCTGGGTCGGCGGCTTAGCCACAGCCACCGTGGGCGGATGGGCAATCGCCACGGGCGTCTCGGTAGGCGGCGCGACGGTCACTGTGGCCGTCGGCGTGTAGGGCGGCGGTTTCGGCGTGCGCGTCGGCGGGACGGCCGTGGGCGGTTCGGCGCTGGGCGTGGCGGTCGGCGTGTCGAGGGGCGGCTTGCGGCTGCGCGTCGGTGTCGGCGAAGGGCCGGTCGTGGTGGGCGGCGCGCCGGTGGCCGTGGCCGTCGCAGCGGCGGGTTCGGTGGCCGTGGCCGTCGCGGCGGCGGGTTCGGTGGCCGTGGTGGCGGGGGCCGGCCCCGTTTCCACGGAGACCGCCCAGGCCAGCGCCTGGTTTGTGCCGTCGCTCAGGAGCACGCCGTAGGGCAGGTAGAGGCTCTGGCGCGTGCTGCTGAGGCTGGTGACTTGCAGCGTGCCGGTGCCCATGCGCCCGTTCAGCCCGGTGGCGGTCAGGGGGCCGGCGGCGATCTGCACGCGGTTATTCTGCTGGGCGAGCAGCAGCGAGGTGCCCTGCGAAAGCCAGCTTGGGTTCGGGTTGGCCTGCGCCGCGCTCAAGATGCGGGCGGCGACGGCATGGTCGCCGGTGTCGGGCCACGCGCCGGTCTGGGCGTACCAGACGGCGGCCAGCACCTGCTGCGGGTCGCTGTCGGCATAGCCCCAATCGAGACCGTAATACAGAGCCGCGCGCACGGTGGGCGCTGCCGTGCCGGCCAACGTCGTGCCCGCGCCGGGCAAGGTGCCGCCCGGTCCGAGGGCCAGCACCCGCACGGCGATGGTCGCGGTGCCGCCCGGCTCCACGACGGCGCTGGGCGCCGGGACCGCGGCCAGGCCCTGGGCGTTCGCCGCCGGGCTGCCGGTCAGGCCATATCCCGCCAGGCCGCAGACCAGGATCAGTAGGGCTGTCAGGGTGCGCACAGGGGATACGACAGAGCGGGTTGCGAACGGGCGGGGGATGGATGAGCGCAAAACAGGGTCCTCCGTGAGTGATGTCGCCGGTACGCCACGCGGCCAGGCCACGCTACGTCTCTCGGATTATAACTTATCCGCAGCCGCATCTGCAATGCCCGCCATGCTGCCCGGCCCTCTATCGCTGAGATCGGCACCCCTGAAACCAAAGCAAAGGCCCGGATCGCAACCGATCCGGGCCTCCACTACTCTCAAACTACAACGCACTCAGCATGCGCTACAGCAACTTGTCCTACTGATCACTGACCACTGACCACTCGTCGTACTCAGCACCCAGCACTCCGCACTCTACCAGCGGGGCCCGCGTTCGCGGTCGCCGGGGCCACGGGACGGGCCGCGATCGCTGTAGCCGGAGCCGCGCTCGTTGCCGTAGCCGGGACCCCGCGACGGGCCGCGATCGCTCGGGCCACGCTCGTTGCCCCGGTTCGGGCCGCGCTCGTTGCCGTAGCCGCGGGACGGACCACGGTCACGGTCGCCGTAGCCGCCGCGGCTGGGACCGCGGTCGTAGCTGGGCATGCGGTTCGGATCGCGCGGGGCGCGCTCCTCCTCCGCGTAGCGAGCGGGCGAGCGCTCGGGCCGGTCCTCGCGGTAGGGGCGATCTTCGCGGTTGCCGCGATTGCCGCGGTCGTCGCGGTCTTCGCGGTTGCCGCGATCCTCGCGCGCGCCGCGATCTTCGCGCGGCCCCCGGTCTTCACGCGGCCCGCGGCCATAGCCGCCCCCGCCGCCGCGGCCCTCGTTGCGGCTGCGCTCCTGCTCCTCCGGCGTCGGCATCTGGCCGGTGAGCACGGCGCGGCGCGACAGGCTGATTTTGCCCATACGGTCCACGCCGATGACCATCACGTTGATCTCATCGCCGACGCTCACCACGTCCTCGACGCGCTCCACGTAATAGTCGGCCAGTTCGCTGATGCGGACCAGGCCGTCTTTGCCCGGCAGGATCTGCACGAAGGCGCCGTAGGGCTGGATCGAGACGACCTTGCCCAGGTAGATCGTGCCGACTTCGACTTCCTTGGTCAGCCCCTCGATCATCTGGACGGCGCGGCGGGCGCTCTCGCCGTCGGCGGAGGCCACGTAGACCGTGCCGTCGTCCTCTACGTCGATCTTGCAGCCGGTCGCCTCGGTGATGCTGCGGATCATCTTGCCGCCCGGCCCGATCAGCGCGCCGATCTTCTCCGGGTTGATGTGGATGGTCAAGATGCGCGGCGCGGTGACCGCGAGGTCGGCGCGCGGTGCGGGCAGCACTTCGTTCATCTTGCCCAGGATGAAGACGCGGGCCTCGCGGGCCTGGGCGAACGCCTCGCCCATGATCTCGTAGCTGAGTCCCGTCGTCTTGATGTCCATTTGCAGGCCGGTCACGCCGTCGGCGGTGCCCGCAACCTTGAAGTCCATATCGCCCAGGTTATCTTCGATGCCCTGGATATCGGTCAGCACCGTGCGCCGGCCATCGGGGTCGGTGACCAGGCCCATGGCGATGCCGGCCACCGCCGCCTTGATCGGCACCCCGGCGTCCATCAGCGCCAGGCTGCTGCCGCAGACGCTGGCCATGGAGGACGAGCCGTTGCTGGAGAGCACTTCGCTGACCAGGCGCAGCACATAGGGGAAATCGTCGTTGCTCGGCAGCACCGGCACCAGCGAGCGCTCGGCCAGGTGGCCGTGCCCGATGTCGCGCCGCGACGGCCCGCGCGCCCGGCGCGTCTCGCCCGTGCTGAACGGCGGGAAGTTGTAGTGGTGGATATAGCGCTTCTTGGTCTCGACGCCCAGGCCGTCGAGCATCTGCTCGTCGTCGCCTGTGCCCAGCGTGCAGATGGTCAGCACCTGGGTCTGGCCGCGGGTGAAGAGGCCCGAGCCGTGGGTGCGGGGCAGCACGCCCACGTCCACGCTGATCGGGCGGATATCTGTCGGCCCGCGCCCGTCGGGGCGTAGCCCGCGATCGAGGATGGCGTTGCGGACTTCGCTCTTCATGATGGAGGCGAAGGCTTTCTCGGCCTTGGCGACCATGCCGGCCTGCTCGTCTTCGGGCGCATCGGCGGCGAAGGCGGCCACGGCTTCCTTGCGCACTTCTTCGGTGGCCGACTCGCGGGTAGCCTTATCCGCGTTGTACAGCGCGGTGCGCAGGCGGTCGCCCAGGATCTCGCGCATCTTATCGACATCGCTGGTGTCGGGCACCGGCGCTTCGAAGGCCCGCTTCGGCCTGGCGGCCACCGCGATCAACTCTTCCTCGATGTCGATGCTGCTTTGCAGCCCGGCGTGGCCGAACTTGACCGCTTCGAGCATCTGCTCCTCGGTCAGTTCATGCGCGCCGGCCTCGACCATGAGCACGGCTTCGCGGCTGCCCGCGATCATCATGTCGAGCTTGCTCTCGGCCAACTGCTCATAGGTGGGGTTCAGCACATACTCGCCGTTCACATAGCCGACGCGGGCCGCGCCCACCGGCCCCTTGAACGGGATATCGGAGATCGACAGCGCCGCGCTCGACCCGATGATCGACAGCACGCCGGGGTCGGTCTCCATATCGACGCTGAGCACCGTCACCATGATCTGGACTTCGTAGTAGTAGCCCTTGGGGAAGAGCGGGCGCAGCGGGCGGTCGGTCAACCGCGACGTGAGGATGGCCGCCTCGCTGGGGCGGCTTTCGCGCTTAATAAAACCGCCTGGGATCTTCCCGGCGGCATACATCTTTTCTTCGTAATCGACGGTCAGCGGCAGAAAATCGGTGCCTTCACGCACCTCATACGCCCCGACAACCGTGGCGAGCACAACCGTTTCGCCATAGGTCACCAGAACGGCGCCCTGCGCTTGCTCGGCAAGACGCCCGGTCTCCAGGGTCATCGTCCGCCCCGCGACCGTAGTTTCTGTACGATGAACTTGCATACTATTCCCTCTCTGGTAGCTCAATCCGGGTCCGGAGTCCCATGGATTCCCGGTGCTGCTGGTACACGGCCGGCCTGGCCGCCGTACGTTGCTCCTGCGGGCACACGGATGGCAGCTCCATGTGTCGCGTGTTCAGGGGGCCTTCCCTGGGTGGACGGGGTGCTGGGCGCCGGTTGCCGGGCGCCGGGTCGCCGATCACCCCTCGGTTCGTGGTTTTCCTTTACATCGCGGGGTCTCGCCCGCACATCCAAACTGCTGCGCGCTCCGCCGCGCGGGGTTCTTCCGTCGTGCTGTTGTGCAAACCGCGTGCCATCACTCCGGCGCCGGGATGCCGGGGAAACTGCTCGTGGGGACGTTCGTGTGTTACCGGCAATACCTTCTATGATCGTGCAACCAATGTTTGTGCAACGAGGCCGCACCCACCGGGGTGCGGCCTTGCAAGGGGCGTACTTACCGGGAGCGCGCGCGCTGCTCGCGCAGCCCCAGGCTGGTGATCAACGTCCGATAGCGCGCGACATCCTTCTTGCTCAGGTAGCGCAGCAACCGGCGGCGGCGCCCGACCAGCATCAGCAGGCCGCGGCGGCTGTGGTGGTCGTGCTTGTTGATCTTCAGGTGGCCGACCAGGCCGTTGATCCGTTCGGTCAGCAGCGCGATCTGCACCTCGGGCGACCCGGTGTCCCCTTCGTGCGTCGCATACTTGCCGATAATGGGTTCCTTCTGCTCTTTCTCCAACGCCATTGGGCGAGAACCTCCTCCACGCCGCACGTCCGTTCCGCGAACCTGCGACGGGTACATGAATTAGGGTGAAATACGGGGCATCGCGTGACTCGTCCAGCCATGCTATACTGAGCCTTAGTATACCACAACCCGCCGGGCGCCGCAACCTTACGATGGCCTACAAGCCAACAAACCGTAGGAAATAGAACACCAGCGGGATCACGATCAGGAAGCTGTCCACGCGGTCGAGCAGGCCACTGCTCATCTCGTCCGGATCAGATCGCCTATGGCGTCGGCTGTTCGCGTGGCGCAGATGGGCAATTCTTGGCTGTTCGATACAACAGAAACCATAAGCCTCCGAATGTGATGATGCGCGGCACGGCCAATACACCAAAGGCGGGGAGAAAGATGATCCCGAAGTTCACATGATTTTGCGGCCACACAAATGCGGCGAAGATGAGACCCAGAACCCAGCCCAACCCTGTCACCACAGGCCATCCCGCTGCATAGCGGATTTGGTGGCGCAGGAAGAGCCATTGCCCCAACCCGATTATCGTCCCGCATACGACTCCTGCAGCAAACAGTCTGCTTTCTTCTACAGAATCCAATGGAAGGGCGGTGCCCAGTAAGACCATTGCTGCCCCACTTCCACCGGCCCACCCCAGCGTGGTCATTGTGATCCAACTCGTGGATCCGTGTATCCAGGATCGCAAGAGTAGCCACTGTGTGCTTCCGACAACAACGCCGGCCACTGCCCCATTGACGAACCCGAACAGACCATAGTCAAAAGGGGCCAGAGGACCCTCAAATGAGTTATGGCCTGTGAGCAGATACGGTAGCACTGCAGTAAGGCCGATTACCAAAGGTGGAGCACTTATGGTCGCCAGAATCCAGAGGGGCATGACCCCTATTGCTCTAGCGAAGATTGGATTGCTAGGTGATGATGAGCCGGAACGCGATGTCCCTATAATTAGCATATTTTACTTGGAGACTGTCTCCATTCCTTTCCTTACCCGATGAGCCGTAGAAAATAGTAGACCAGCGGGATCACGATCAGGAAGCTGTCCACGCGGTCGAGCAGGCCGCCGAAGCCGGGCAGCCAGGCGCCTGTGTCCTTCACCCCGAACTCGCGTTTGATGCGCGACTCCAGCAGATCGCCCCAGACGGCGCCCGCCGCGATGACCAGGGGCAGCAGCGCCAGCAGCAGCGGGCGCGTGGGGGCGGGCAGCGCGACGGCCAGCAGGCCCACGCCGATATACGCGCCCAGCACGTTGCCCGCCACGCCTTCCCAGGTCTTGTTGGGGCTGATCGCGGAGGCCAGCGGGTGCCTGCCGAAGCGGCGGCCCACCAGGAACGCGGCGATGTCGCTGAGGCCGGTGGCAAGGCCCAGCACCAGCAGGATGCCCGGTCCGCCGTCCACGTAGCGGTAGAGCAGCATCAGGTGGGCCAGGAACCAGGCGATGTAGCCCCAGCCCAGCACGGCGAAGGCGAAGTGGCGCACGCCGCCCTCGCGGCGCACCAGCGGCTGCAACGTGCCGGCCAGCAGCAGCAGGGGCGGCAGCGCCTGGAACACGCCCGGCGCGAACAGCGCCGCCGGCCCGGCCAGCACGCCGGTGCCCAGCAGCACGCGCCGGTAGCTGCGCGGCAGCCCCACCAGGCGGGCGTATTCCCACAACCCACCTGCGACCAGGCCGCTGAGCAGGGCCAGCGTCGGCAGGGCGCCGCCCAGCAGCGCCCCGCCGTAGAGCACCGCGATGACCGTCCAGACCTGCCAGCGCCGGAACAGCACGCTGCCGCGCAGCCGGGCCAGGTTACCGCGCGTGCCCAGCACCAGCAGCAGCAGCGCCCCGCCCAACAAGCCCAGCACCACCAGCAGGCTCGGCCCGAACAGCGGGTTATGAAGCGGATTGGAGATCAGCATAGGTCGCTCGCAGTCGGGAGAGGATCGTGAGGCCGAGTCCGGCCAGCACGATGGTCAGGAAGCCGGTGAACACCGGCACGCCGGGCAGCAAGAAGGCGAGCACGGCGGCCCCGCCCAGGTAGATCATGCGGTCGGCCTTGCCCATGATCCCGCCGTATTGCCGCCGCCCGCCCGCAGCGCGCGCCGCCGTGCCCAGGTAGCTGCACAGCAGCATCGCCACCAGCACCGCGCTGCCGAGCGCCGGGGAACTGCCGGGCGCCAGGGCCACCCCGGCGAAAAAGGCCACGTCGGCCAGCCGGTCGCCCAGTTCGTTGAGCACTTCGCCCCAGGGCCGGGCGAGGCCCGCGGCGCGCGCCACCATGCCGTCGAGCGCGTTCAACGCTGTCCGCGCCAGCGCCAGCCCCGGCACCAGCAGCAGCAGCGCGGGCACCCAGCGGCCGGCCACCAGCGCCCCGCCGCCCGCCAGGGCCACGGCGAAGGCCGCCGCCGTCAGCATATCGGGATGGACGTGGCAGACCGTCAGCGCGCCCGCGATGCCGGAGAGCGCCTGTTGGAAGCGCGGCTTAATGCGATAGATTCCGCCCATCACGGCCTCCTTCCTGGGCAGGCTCCGCGCTGCCCAGCGTGCGCACCGCCGCTTCGATAGTCGCCGTGGCCGCCCGGTGCGACACGTCGCCGGCGAACCAGAGCGGGGCGCCAAAGTGGACCGTGACCCGCCCCGGATGGGGCAGCCGCCGGCCCTTGGGGAAGACATCGAACAAGCCTTCGGTGCGAATGGGCACGACCGGGACGCCGAGTTCCACAGCCAGAAAGCCCACGCCGGGCCGGAACGGGCCGATGCGCCCGCTGGTGGTGCGCGTGCCTTCGGGGTAGAGCAGCACCGACCAGCCCCCGCGCAACAGCCCGGCGCAGTCGTTCAGCGATACCCGCGCGCTGCGCCCGCGCCCAAAGGGCACGGCGCCGAACAGCAGCGCCACCACGGCGCCCAGACGCGGACGGGTGAAGAAATAGTCCGCCGCCGCCGCCACGGCCACCCGGCGCCGCCGGGCGGGCAGCAGCGCATGGAGGATCACCGGCGTATCCAGGTGGCTGGTGTGGTTGGCGGCCAGCAGCACCGGCCCCGCCAGGGCATCCAGCGCATCGCGGCCCTCGACCGCGGCGGGCGCGAACAGGTCGAGCACCGCCAGCGTGGGCGGCTGCAACACCTCGCGGACCAGGCGTCCCGGCCAGGAGATCGTCGCTTGCATCTTGTTCCCTCCTTCTGTTCCCGGCGTGCGCCCCTACCCTGGCCGGGTCGCCGGGCGAGTCACGCCGTCCCGCTGCGCTGCCGGCAGCTATAGTCGGACGCCGGACTCGTCTATTACCAGCATAGCAGGGCGCGCCGCTGGGTACATCGGCACTTTTGCGCGTTTCTCAGGCCGGATCGGGAGATGAGGGTCGGTAATTTTGCGTAGTGCGGCAATCGCCGGGCAGCGGCGGCAGGGGCGGGGAGGATCGAGGATATGCGATACCGCCGGCCCCGGTAGCAGGGCGCTCGCGGGCCGGTGGTATGCTGGGGGTTTGGGTCGTAGCGCGCGGGCTACGGGAGCGGGCGGGCCGTGACCGTGGCGTTGATCTGGTCCGCCACCGTGGGGCCGGCCGCCGTCAGGATCACGAGGGTCATGATCTCCATCGTGCCGAGCGCCATGGCCATAATGCCGAGAATCAAGCCGGCGCGCGCCGGCCCTTCGCCGGCCTGGCCGCGTTGCCCGATCTGCTTGCGGGTCACCGCACTGAGGCTCACCGCGACGCCGCCGAGCACCAGGCTGACCGGGCCGAGCAAGGCGCACATCAGCGCCAGCCCCAGCATCCCGGCCAGCAACGATACAATCGCCAGCGGGTTGGTTTTACCGGCTCCAGCGCCTGATACGGGCATGCTATAGCCACCTTCGAGTGGCATGGTCTGATTTCCGTCGCTCATCATGTCTCTCCTGAATCGTTTGTGACCTGCCGGATCCCGGCACGCTATATTCTCGCCCAACGGATCAGATTCGGATATTGTAGCAGGCTGGCTGGGAGTTACGCGGTGCCTAATACAGCCGGGCAGGCAGAATGGGGGTAGTTGGGAGCGTGGGCCGGGGGATGCAAAACACCGCTGGTCGTGATAGCGGGGGAGCTATCGGACCAGCGGTGCGCGAAGGGTTCGATTTACGGACAGAGGGCTATCCCCGTGGCTCAGGGACTCGTCGACGCCGCGGCGCTGAGTCCGATGAGCGCGGCGAGACCCGCCACTTCCGCGAGGCCGAGGACCGCCGCCGCGATGCCGATGACCAGGCCGGCCATCGCCAACCCGCTGCCGCCCTGGCCGCGCTGCTTGATCTGGTTGCGCGCGACAAAGCCGAGCACCGCCGCGACGACGCCGAAGACGAAGCTGATCGGCCCCAGGAAGGCACACAACAGCACCAGCCCCAGGATCCCGGCGACCAGCGAGATAATCGCCAGGACGTTGGTGCCGCCCGTTGCGGCGACCGGAGCCGCGTAGCCACCAGGCGGCGGGGTCTGATTTCCGTAACTCATCCTAATATCTCCTTCATCTGTTGCGACTTGGCAGTCGCCGTCATTTTGGGTACCCGGTGCGCCGGGGCCGGGTATGGTCACTGCCACCACACAGACGCGGGCCGCGCGCGCTGTTCCTTCCTATGTTAAGGGTGATTGGTGTGCAATACAATCCCCGCGGGACTAAAGTCCAGGAAATCAAGGCGGGCCAGGGAAGGCCCGCTTAGTCGGACGGGCCAGGTACGCGCAACGGCGTACCTGGCCGGCGGGTTCGACTATGGGCCGGGCAGGCTAGGCTTGTTCGCCTTGCTTATCGCTGCCCGCGATCACCTGCGCGTAATTGAGGACCGCCACCAGGGCCACCCCGCCCAGGATGTTGCCCAGCAGCGTCGGGAGGATATATCCGCCGAGGGCCGTGCCCCAATCGGCGGCGCCCGTCATGACCATGTACAGCACTTCGATGGATCCGGCGATGATATGGGTGAATCCGGCCAGGCCGACGATATAGGTAATGATGATGATGATCTGCACGCGCGCAGCCTCGGCGGCGGGCATGAGCCAGACCATCAGCGCGATCAGCCAGCCGGCAAAGATGCCGCGCAAGACCGCATTGCCCGCGCCCACGCTGATCGCATCCCGCCCAATCTCGCCGAACGCGTGCTGGAGATCCGGCCCAAACACCGAGGTGTTGCCCGCCGCCCAGGCGAACAGGAGCGCGCCGATCAGGTTGGTCGCCAGCACCACCGCCCAGAGGGACGCGACCCGCCCCAGGGTACTCAGGTTTTTGCGCGCCAGCAGGGGCAGGATGGCGGTGAGCGTGTTTTCGGTGAAGAGTTGCTGGCGGCCCAGCACGACAATGAGGAACCCGACGCTGTAGCCCAGTTTGACGACCAGGGGCCGCCAGTCGGCGTCGGGCAGATGCGCCCGCAACAGCCCCTCGGCGACCATCGAGAAGCCCATCGAGAGTCCGGCGGCGATGCCCGACCAGGCCAGGGCCGCCAGGGGCCGGGTTAGCTCGTCCTCGCCCTCGCGCCGGATCGTCTCATAGACGACCGCCGCCCGCGGCGCCACGTGTTCCTCGACCCGTTTCTTTTCCGCTTGCTCCAGGGCCGGGACGGCTAACGGTTTATCCGGATCTTCCAGCGGGGTCGATCCGTCCCCGCCCGCCTCTTTGTCCCGTGTGATCATCGGCCGCGCCCCCCGCCGGGCGCCTCGCCGCGCCCGCTTGCTCATAAGCGACTTGTCCGGCACCCGCCGATTCCCGGTCGATCCGGCGGGGCGCGGATCGGGATTGGGCATGGGCTAAGCAAATTGGGGGCCAATGGGGCATCCTGGAGCGCACCAAAAACCCCCGCCGCCCAGGCGCGGGCGGCAGGGGGCTCTTTGAGCGCGTGGGTGCGGCTACTTGCCGTACTTCTGCTGGTACTGGAAGGTGCCCAGTTGCGACAGGAGCACGTCAAAGGGCGCCTGGTTCTCGGGGTGATACTCGAACACCGCCCGCTCGAAGTACTGCACCCGATACGGCTTGCCGTCCAGCGCGCTGACCTCGGTGAACTCGTCGGAGATCGGGAAGCCCTGCTGGGCCAGGCCGCCGTGCTGCTCCCAGTAGGTGCGGAACTGGCCGCCCACCCAATGCTTGGTCTCCGGGAAGTAGCGCCCGTTGGCCTGGTTGGCTTGCTGGCCGGGCGCGCCCGCCGTGCCGTACCGCGCCCGGTACTGGAAGGTGCCCAGTTGCGACAGGAGCACGTTGAAGGGCGCCTGGTTCTCGGGGTGATACTCGAACACCGCGCGCTCGAAGTACTGCACTGCGTAGGTCTGGCCGTTCAGGTCCGAGCGCTCCTGCATGACCGGCGAAATTGGATAGCCCTGCTGCGCGAGGGCGCCGCGATCGTCCCAGTAGGCCAGGAACAGCCCGTTTACCGCTTTGCCGGTCTGCGGAAAGGTGCGCGTGGTGCTGCCCGGCACGCCGGCGGCCACGGTCGTGGTGGTCGCGCGGGGGGTCTCGGTTTCGCGCGGGTGCTCGGTCTCGTGCGGCGCGGGCGTGCGCGTGCCCTCGGCGTGGGGCGTCTCGGTCTCGCGCGGGTGCTCGGTTTCGCGCGGCTCGGCATGCGGCGTTTCGGTCTCGCGCGGGTGCTCGGTCTCGTGCGGTTCGGCAGTGCCCGTGCGCTCGGCATGCGGGGTTTCGGTTTCGCGCGGGTGCTCGGTCTCGTGCGGCTCGGCCGTACCCGTGTGCTCAGCGTGCGGGGTTTCGGTCTCACGCGGGTGTTCGGTCTCGTGCGGCTCGGCGGTGCCCGTGCGCTCGGTGCGCGGAGTCTCGGATTCGCGGGCGGGGGCGGCGATGCCGCGTGTGTTCGCCTGTGCGCCCGCCGGCGGGGCGCTCATAGCCGTCACCAGGGCAACCACAGTGACGAAAGCCGCCGTGAGCATCAGCAGGCCATAGAGGCGCGAAGAATGTGGGCGTTGCATGGGGGTGTCCTCCTGAGTTAAAACGAAGATAGATGGCTTGGGCGGCACCCGGCTGGTACCAGTTTCCAGGTTGCACACCTCTCCCAACGCCCCCCGCCCCGCGAAAGTAGCGGGCCGATTCCTGAGACAAAAGTACTATATGGGTCCTGTGGCGATCCTATATGATTCAAGGTTGGGCGGCAGGGGTGCCGGGCGGACGTATCATGCGGTACAATACGGCTGGTGGCACGCATTGTGCCGCACGCGCGGGGGCCGGGCGCCGGGTGGTGGTGGTCCGGCCAGACCCCTATGGCAGGAGATTTCCCTTATGACTCGTGAGACCTCGCCGGTGCGGCGCGCCGGGCGCGCTGTACAACGCGGCTATGGCGCCGATCGGACGGTGCCGCGCGCCGAGCCGATTGATCGCCTGCGGGACGATGTGCGCCTGCTGGGCGACCTGGTCGGCGAGGTGCTGGCCGAGCAGGGCGGCGCCCGGCTGTTTGCGGCGGTGGAGCATGTGCGCACCGCGGCGATTGCCCTGCGGTCGCAGGTCGACCCCGACCCGAAACGCGAGGCGGCCTTGCTGGCCTGGGCGGAACGCCAATCGTCGGGGCGGTTGCTGCAACTGGTGCGCGCCTTCAGCGTCTACTTTCATCTGATTAACCTGGCCGAGCAGCATCACCGGGTGCGGACCCTGTTCAGCCGCGACCGCTCGGCCACGCCCTTGCACGAGTCGATTGCGGCGGCGGTGGAGACGTTGCGCGCGGCGGATGTCACCGGGGATGCCTTGCGTGAGGACATCACGCGGCTGGAGGTGCGCCCGGTCTTCACGGCGCACCCCTCCGAGGCCCGGCGGCGCACCTTGCTCCACCACCTCCGCGCCGCCGCCGAAGCGATTGCCCAGTTGGACGCCCCGCCCGCCGCGCCGGGGGCGCGCGCCGCCCTGCTCGAAGCCCTGCGCACGCGCATCACCTTGATCTGGCAGACGGCGGAAGCGCGCACCGAGCGGCCCACGGTGCTCGACGAGGTCAACAGCGTGCTCTATTTCCTGGCCGGCCCCGTGTATGACGTGGTGCCCCATATCGGGCGCACGCTTGATACGGTGCTGGGCAGCCAGACCGAGCCGGTGCCGCTCACCCTGTTCCGCTTCGGCTCGTGGGTGGGTGGCGACCGGGACGGCAACCCGAACGTGACCGGCGAGGTAACGCGGGCGGCGGCGCGGCTGGCCCGCACGGCAGTGTTGCGCCGCTATCGCGACGAGGTGCAGGCGCTGGGCCGGGACCTGAGCACCTCGGCGCGCCTGGTGGGGGCCGCGCCCGCGTTGCTGGCGGCCATCGACCGCGACCGCACCGAGTTGGGCACGCAGCCGGTGCGTCCCTGGCTCGACCAGCCCTATCGCCGCAAGCTGGGCCTCATTGCCGAGCGCCTGCGCCGCACGGAAACGGACGCGCCAGGGGCCTACGCCGACCCGGCGGCGCTCTTGCGCGACCTGGATCAGATCAGCGAGAGTTTGCAAACCCACAGCGGCGAACGCATCGCCGCCGGGCCGGTGCGCGACCTGCGCCGCCGGGTCGAGGTCTTCGGCTTTCACCTGGCGGAACTTGAACTTCGCCAGCATGCCGATCGCCACACGGCGGCGGTGGCCGAGCTACTGGGGCTGGCCGGGGTGCCGGGCTACGCGGCCATGACCGCCGCCGAACGCCAGGCCGTGCTGGAGGAGCGCCTGCCCGGTCCGCCCCTGGCCCTGCCCGCCGACGCGCTGTCGCCCGCCACCCGCGAGGCGCTCGATACCTTCCGCGCCATGGGCGACATCCAGGCGCAGAGCGGCCCGGCGGCCTGCCAGACTTACGTCATCTCGATGTGTCGCGATGCCGCCGACGTGCTCGCGGTGCTGTTCCTGGCCCGTGAAGCGGGCTTATTCGCCTGGGAGGGCGGCGACGCGCCCGCGACGAGCCGCCTGGATGTCGTGCCGCTGTACGAGACCATCGCCGAACTCCGCGGGTGCGGGGCCATCCTGGGGCACCTGCTGGCAAGCCGGCCTTATCGTGCCGCGCTGGCCGCGCGCGGCGACTGCCAGCAGGTGATGATCGGCTACTCCGACAGCAACAAGGACGGCGGCTACCTGGCCGCGTCGTGGCAGACCTATGGCGCTCAGGCGGCCCTGGCCTATGCGGCGGCGTCCGCGGGCGTGGACCTGCTGATCTTCCATGGACGGGGTGGGGCCATCGGGCGCGGCGGCGGGCCGATGAACCGCGCCATCCTGGCCCGCCCGCCCATCGCCCGCTACCCGAATCTCAAAGGGACCGAGCAGGGCGAAGTCATCTCCGCCCGCTACGGGCACCCGGTCATCGCCGAGCGCCATTTCGAGCAGGTGATCCACGCGCTGCTGGTCTCTGCGTTCGGGCCGGTGGAGGATTCGCCGGACCCCGACTGGATCGCCACCATGGACCGGCTGGCCGACCGGTCGCGGGCGCGCTATGAAGAACTGGTCAAAGAGACGCCCGACTTCCTCGCCTTTTTCCGCGAGGCGACGCCTTTCCCCGAACTGGGCACGCTCAACCTGGCCTCGCGCCCGGTGAGCCGCGCCGCGCAGAGCACCGGCGATCTGACTCTCGACGATCTGCGCGCCATCCCGTGGGTGTTTAGCTGGTCGCAAGTGCGGGTCAATCTGCCGGGCTGGTTTGGGCTGGGCACGGCGCTCCAGGAAGAGATCGCGGCGGGCAACCTGCCCCAGTTGCAGGCGATGTATCGCAACTGGCGCTTCTTTACCACCGCGCTCGACAACGCCCAGCTCAGCCTGGGCACCGCCGATATGCCCACCGCCCGCCGCTATGCCTCGCTGGCGACACGGGGCGCGGAGCTTTTCGATCAGATCGTGGCCGAATACCAGGCCAGCGTGGCCGCCGTGCTGGCCGTGACCCGGCAGAGCGAACTGCTCGAACGCTCGCCGGTATTGGCCCGCTCGATCAAGCTGCGCAATCCCTATGTCGATGCCTTGCACATCGCCCAGATCGCCTTGCTGCGCCGCTACCGCGCTTTGCCGCCCGACGCCTCCGCCGAGGAACGCGCGGCCCTGCTCGACGCGATCCACCACAGCATCAACGGCATCGCCGCCGGCCTGCAAACCACCGGGTAGACCCGTCACAGGTTTTCCAGATCCCAACCAATCGGCTCCGCGCCCACCGCGCCGCCCAGTTCGCGATAGGCGCTCGCCACGTTCCAGCGGTGCGGCCCGGTGTTCGCCGCCCGGTGGCGGTAGGGCATCCGGGCGCACGCGGCCACGGTCTCGGCCAGGGACAGGCCACCGGCCACAGCGGCGCTGACCTGCGTTTGCAACTCGTCCAGGTAAGCCGAATCCGCGGCCAGGCGCGCCACGATCTCCGCGCGGTCCCGCGTGGCCTGGCCGTGCCCCGGCACCAGCACCGCGATGGCGAGCCCGGCCAGCCGGGCCAGCGTCGCTCGGTAGGCGCCCAGGCTGTGGCTGACAAAGGGGATTTCCCGGTCGCTGAGCATATCCGCCGCCCAGAGCACGCCGTTCGCGGGATCGTAAATCGTGATCTGGTCGGGCCAGTGGCCGGGCGCAGGGTCGAGACGCAGGGTCAGATCGCCGAGTGTATACTCCGTGGGAGTGGCAACGGCGGTCGTGGGCTGGGGGAGGCTGAAGCGCTGCCGGCGCTTGACGCGGTGGCGCGTTTCCCAGGCCGCGATGGTGCGCATCTGCCCGGCGCCGTGGGTCGCCACGGTGGCCGGGTAAGCGGCGTGGGCGACCACCGGCACGCCGGGAAAGTGCTCCGGCCCCAGCAGGTGGTCCCAGTGGCTGTGGGTGAGGATAATTGCCTCGACGGTGGCGCCCTGCACGGCCACCAGCCGGGCGAGGGCGGCGATCTCCGCCGGGAAGATACCCGGATCGATCAGGCAGGCGCGGCCCTGGTGGATCACGATCCCGCTGTTGGTGTGATATAGGCGGCTCTGCTGCACCCAGAGCGCCGGGGTCCATTGCGTGGCCGGTGGCGGCATGGCGGGTCCTGGTTTCCTTGCGGTCAGGTCGTTGTGCCGCCACTATACCCGCATCCGGCCCGGCGCGCCACTCGCGCAGAGGCGACGCCGGCGGGGCAGCACTCTGCCGCGAGCCGTCTCCCTACTCGGCCCGGAGCAAAGTGCTGTCCGGCCGGCGCCGCCCCTGCCGCGCCGGGGGACCTTACCGCGATCGGCTCACGAATGGGCCTGCTGCGGCGCTTCGCCCGCCCGGACGGCGGGCACCGCGCTCAGCGAACTGGGCGCGTCCAGGTTAGCGCCGGGCGAGACGCCCACACCCAGCCGGTCGACCAGTTCCCCGCCGAGCCACCCCGTGACCGCGCCCAGGCATACGCCGAGTAGGGCCGGGATGAACGCCGCCAGGTCGGGACGGCCGTCGGGCGCGCCCCAGCGCAGCAGCCAGCTTATGGCGAACAACACGACGACGACCACATTGCCGCCGCCGTGCAGCAGGCCGATGCGCTTGGCCCGCGTGCCGGCGGGAATCGCCAGCCAGTCGATGAAGCCGAACACCGCGGCGACGAGCCCGGCGATGATGCCCGCCGCAATATCCCAGAAAGCCGCCGTGGCGAATCCGGCGTTGCCGGTGATGAAATAGAGGATATCGAATATCAGCGCCATGACCAGCAGACCGAGCGGGAAGACGATCAGCATCTGGTGGATCGGGTGCCCGGCCAGCTTGGCTTTGCTCTCCATAACCCATGCTCCTTTCGTGGATGGCAGCAGTTGATATACCCACTATAGCACCCTTTCCTGAGAAAGTCAATAACTTCTTTGACTTATTTGACAGAACCGATTTTTGCTGTATAATGGGGCCATAGCGTGAAGGGAGTCTGCCATGTCGTCGACGCGTTGGGACCAGCGATTTTTCGCCAGCACACGGGGCCGCATCGTGAACCTGCTGCGACGGACGAGCCGGACCGTGGATGAGCTGGCTGGGGCCCTCGATCTCACCGATAACGCCGTGCGGGCGCACCTGGCCGCCCTGGAGCGCGACGGCCTGGTCGAACAGCGGGGCGTGCGCCGGGGCGCCGGCAAGCCCGCCTACTCCTACGAACTCACGCCCGAGGCCGAGCGGCTGTTCCCGAAAGCCTATAGCCTGGTCTTGCGCGAATTGCTGACCACCCTGGCCGGCGAACTCGGCCCCGCCGAAACGGAAGCGGTGCTGCGCGCGACGGGTCGCCGGCTGGCCGCCGGGCAGTATGCGCCCGGCACGGACCTGCACGCGCGCTGCGAAGGCGCCGTGGCGTTGCTCAACGCCTGGGGTGGGCTGGCGGAGGCCGAGTTGGCCGAGGACGGCACCGGCTATGTCATCCGCGGCTATAGCTGCCCCCTGGCCTCGGTGGTCGCGGGCCGCCCCGACACATGCCGGCTGGTCGAGGAACTGCTTACGGCCTATCTGGGCACCCCCGTGCACGAGCAATGCACGCACGGCGACTCGCCGCGCTGCTGCTTTGCCGTGCCGCAAGCATAGGCGGCGAGCCGCCGGCATTGGAGCATAGCGGGCGCGGGGCTTGACAGGATCGGGTTTCTCCGATAGAATCACTCTAATTGAAAACTTCGGCGCTGAATGAGTGAAGTACCCGGACCGCCCAGGAACAGAGAGCTACTCCCGCTGAGACGTAGCCCTGGATGCCCGGCGAACAGACCCTCAGGAGCCGCCGGGCAGAATGCGCGTCGCCTCTGGCGTGTTAGTAGGCCCGGCCGAGTCGCTCTCGTTATCGAGCGTTTCGCCTCCAGCCCCCTGTATGGGCCGGCGACTGCAAGGCGCGTCCATCCGGGCGCGCGAAGCAAGGTGGCACCACGAAAGCCCAGCATCGTCCTTGCAACGAGTGCTGGGCATGTTCATTTTGTGCGCTTTGCAGTGTCGCAAGCTCCCACAACGACCCATCCGGGCGGATCGCGCCATGCCGGCGGCAGCCGGGTGGGTGTGTCTTGGAGGTAGAAAAGACAATGGCAGAAGTAATCGACCGCGTCGAGTTGTCGGGCATCGTGAAGGTGCGCGACGTGATCCTCAAGCTGGAGAAGCCCTACCGCCTCGAAAGCGGCGAACCCAGCTTCGATGTCCCGGCCCACATCAAAGAGGCCATGGTACGCGCTCTGCGCGATAACCAGACCCACTATGTCGCGTCCGCCGGGATCGCCGAACTGCGCAAGGCCATCCTGGCCAAGTGCCGCACGACCAACGGCATCCCCATGGAAAGCTCCGCCGAAACCATCGTCACCAACGGCGGCATGCACGCGCTATACACGTTGTTCCGCGCCTTGCTGGAGCCGGGCGACGAAGTGCTGATCCCCGACCCCACCTGGACCTGCGTGCAGCACCTGATCACCCTCTGCGGCGGCGTGGTCAAGCGCGTGCCGCTGCACGAGGAGCGCGGCTGGACGTTCGACCCCGACGAGGTGCGCGCCGCCATTACGCCGCGCACGCGCGCCTTCATGATCAACTCGCCCCACAACCCGACCGGTGGCGTGCTGGGCCGTGCCGACCTGGAGGCCATCGCGGCGATTGTCGATGACAACCCGCAACTGACCGTCGTCAGCGACGAAGCCTACGAGCACATTCTGTATGACGGGGCACAGCACATCAGCTTCGCCGCGCTGCCCGGCATGTACGAACGGACGGCGACCGTCTTCACCTTCAGCAAGTCCTACGCGATGACCGGGCTGCGCCTGGGTTACGTGGTCACGCCCGACCGCACCACCCTGGACCGCATGCAGAAGGTGGTCCTCTACACGGCCAACGGCGTCAACTCGATCACCCAGTGGGGCGGCGTGGCCGCGCTGACCGGACCGCAGGACTGCCTGGCCGAGTTCCGCCAGGAGTACCAGGCGCGCCGCGACCTGTTCTATGACGGGTTGCAGGACGTGCCGGTGTTCACCGGGGCCCGCCCGGCGGGGGCGTTCTACGCCTTCCTGCGCATCGCCGACGGCTGGACCGCGCCCGACGGGCGGCGCGACTCGTGGGCCATGACCGAGTACCTGTTGCAGGCGCGGGTCGGCTCGTCGCCGGGCATCATCTTTGGCCCCAGCGGGGACAACTACCTGCGGTTCAGCACGGCGTGTACGCGCGAGGACCTGACCGGCGCGCTGGCCGCCATGCGGGCGCTGTTCGCCTAGCACCCCCGGCCCATGCCCGGCACCCATATCAAGTAGCCGGCGATCAGCCCTGGCGGCTGGTCCCCGGCTACTTGCCCTTTCCAGCCGCAGCCCCCGCCGCCTGGCCCTTGGCCCGCAAAATGCAGAGGTAGCTGCGACTGCCGGCGTGTTGGTGGCCCCGCCGCCGGCCCGGATTTATCACCCCGGCCTCTGCATGCCGGTACAAGGAGTTTGCCCCGTATGGATACCCAGAAGGACGGACAGGAAATCACCCGCGAGCGCCTGGTGGAACTGCTGAACGAAGACCTGGCGCGCGAATACCAGGCCATCATCTCGTATGTCATCTACAGCCAGGTGCTCAAAGGCGCCGAATACATGAGCATCGCGTCCGAATTGGAGGTGCACGCGGGCCAGGAACTACAGCACGCGCTCACCATCTCCAAGCAGATCGACTACTTCGGCGGCATGCCGACCGCGGTGCCCAAGCCGGTGCGCACCTCCGAGAAAGCCGAGGATATGCTGCGCTTCGACCTGGAGAACGAGAACGAGACGGTGCGCAACTACCGCGAGCGCGTGCGCCAGGCCGAGGCGCTCGGCGAGTTCGCCCTGGCTGAGGACCTGCGCGAGATCGTCCGCCAGGAGCAGGAGCACCAGATCGACCTGGCAACGGCCCTCGGCATCGACGTGCCTAAGCAGGGCCTGGGCAGCGAAGCAGCAAAGGTCCACGGCGGCGGCAAACCCACGGGCAAGTAACCCGCCCGCCAAGCGGCACATGTACTGCGAGCCGCCGGCAGTGCCTCGAACAGACGTCCGAGGCGGCTGCCGGCGGTTGTTTGCCACCTACCCGCGTACGCAATCCCCGATGCAGATCGAACAATCGACAAGCGCCTATGCGCCAAAAACGACGATGCCGCAGCTTTCGCAAACCCGCTCAGGGATCTTGCTCGCGGTATAGGTCGTGAGCGACTTACCACAGGCGGGACAGTCCCGTAGCGGCGCGTAATCATCCGTGGATTCGTCCTGAAAGTACAAATAGTAGCAGCGCCGGATCTGGTTCAGCGCCTGCTGCAAGGCGCGGCCCTCCACGTTTACCTCCCCGTTAAGGTCGGTCAACTGCGCCACCGCCCACGCCTCGTCCTGGCCCGACGCGAGCCACAAGCGATATAGCGCGTCGTAAACCCCCCGCCAATACGCAAGCGCCTGTACCAGATCGGCATCCAGGTCCAGCGTCTCCGGCGGCACTTCAAGGTTGCAATTCATGCAATGCACGGGATTATAGCCGAGCGCGACCATCAGCTTAATCGGCGGAGCGCCTGGGCAGCGGCATAGCTCGTCGTCCGGCGTCGGGTCCGGTGGCCGGAGTTTGCTGTAGCGATCTTGCTTCTCCAACCTAATCGCCCTCGCACATATCCCGCATAGTAATCGCGGCACTTGAACAACGCTACTGCCAGCTTACTCCACTGCATGTGCAGCTTACTCCACTGCAGGTGCCGGCGCAAGCCGCTTGTCGGGCGCCGGCAAACCCGGTAGGATCGCACTATCCTGATTCTGATGGGCGGCAGGCCGGTTTGAAACCGGCCCCTACAAATCAAAATCACCGGGGTAGACTACTAAGATCGCACTACGACAAAGCGGGAGGTACGGCCAACAGCCATGATCATCTTCATCAACGGCGCTTTTGGCGCGGGCAAGACGACCGTGGCCGAGGGGCTGGCGGCGCGGCTGCCGAATAGCTTGCTCTTTGACCCCGAGGAAGTCGGCTATTTCTTGCGCGCGGTGCTGCGGCCCATCGATCATCCCGACGATTTCCAGCATCTCCCGCTCTGGCGCACACTGATGGTGCAGACCGCCGGGCTGCTGCGCGCCGCCTATGGCCGCGACCTCATCATGCCGATGACCATCTGGCACCGGCCCTACTTCGCCGAGGTGATCGGCGGGCTGCGCGCCCTCGATCCGGACTTCCATCATTTCTGCCTGACCGCCCGGCCGGAGACGTTGCAGGCGCGCCTGCGCGGGCGCGGCGATGCGCCCGGCGGGTTCGCCTGGAACCATATCGCTCGCTGTGTGGCCGCGTTCCCGGACCCGCTCTTCGCCCGGCAGATCCCCACCGACGACCAGACACCCGGCGACCTCATCGCCGCCATCCTGGCCGCCGTGGGCCGCTGACGGCCGCGCGCGGCTGGCACGTCGCTTGCTTTCCCCGCCGGTAAGGTCACGCATATGTGTCCGGTCTTGCAGGGTGCGTTGCAATGCGCGCCGGGGCGTCGCGTACCGGAGTGGGGACGGGGTGCCCGCCTAGAGTGGCCCGATGCGGGTCCAAGTAAGGAGTAGTGCTATGGCGCGTTTTGTGGGGAAACAGACGGATGTGGGAGCCCAGTTCCTGGGCCGCATCCTCACCTTTATCCTGTTGCTGGTCGTCCTGTTGATTCTGTTGAAGCTATGGCACCCGGCCTTCGCCTTCGCCATTCTCAACCCGCTGGGGCTGTGGTAAGCCGGTACTGAGAGAGGATGGAGGTAGGGTATGGAACGCCGTTGCAGCGAATTGATTGACAAGCCGATTATTACCTACGACACCGGGCGGCGCCTGGCCCATGTTGAGGACCTGTTGATAGATCCGGAGCGCAACCAGGTGCTGGCGCTGCTGATCGATAAGGGCGCCGTATTCGTCTCGCCGAAGGTGGTGCCCTTCGGCCACATCAAGTCCATCGGCAACAACGCCATCGTGGTGCCCAAGCCCGATGTCATTTACAACGTCTCGCGGATTCCCGAGTTGAAGCGCGTGTTCGACGGGCGCACCATCCGCGGGATGCGCGTCTACGGCGAGAACGGCGACCGCCTGGGCACCATCGGCGACATGATTATCGACGACCGCACGGGCGAGATCCTCTATTACGAGGTCTCGGGCGGGGCCATCGGCGATGCCATGAAAGGCAAGCGCACCATCGTGCCGAGCGAGATCCTCAACATGGGTGCGCTGGTGCTCTACGTCTCGGCGGCGACGGCGACGCGCCTGGAGCAGCAGCAGGGCGGCGTCACCGGCGCGTTCGAGCAGGCCCGCCAGCGGGTTAACCAGTTCTCGGACCAGGCCGCCGACGCGACCACGGCGCGAGTCTCCCGGCTGACCGACCAGGCCAAGCAGCAACAGCGCTCGTATATTGTCGGGCGCACGGCACTGCGCACGGTCACCGGCCCGGACAATCAGCCCATCGTGCGCGAAGGGGAGGTCATCACCGAGGACACGGTGGCCCAGGCCGAGCAGCAGGGACGCCTGCCCGCGCTGCTGATGGCGGGCGGCATGGGCGAGGCCCAGCAGCACCTGGGCAATCTCGGCCAGCAGGCCAACGACAGCTTTGCCCAGATCCGCGAGGAGGCCACGCACCTCTGGAACCAGCTTACCCACCACACCGATCGCATCACCGGCGAGACCGAGAGCAAGATCGAGCAGCAGCGCATTGACCGCGCGCTCGGCCGCCCGGCCTCGCGGGTGATCCTGGACCGGCAGGACAATGTGATCCTGAACACGGGCGATATTATCACCAATGCCGCCGTGGAACAGGCCCGCGCGGCCGGTGTGCTGAGCATCTTGCTCGACTCTGTCTATACGCAGGCGCCGAAGCTGAGCCTGGAGGACCTGAAAGCGCCCTGGAGCGGGCGCGCCAGCCTGGAAGAGACGCAGAACGAACCGGACACGCCGGGCGTGCCGCGCGTGCCGATCGCGCCCGCGGCGCCGGCCCCGCCGGCCCGGTCCACGGCGGCGAATGCTGCCGCGCAGCCCACGGCGCCCAATCCGGCGTCCACATCCACCCGCACCCGCTAACACCGGCGACCGCACCGGGCGTACCGGCGCGGTCGCGCCAACAAGGAGTTTGCTACATGAACAGTCGTCTGATCGTCGGCATTGTCGCCATTCTGCTGGGCCTGATTGTGCTCGTCTGGCCCGCTTTCCTGTCGGTCATCGTGGGCCTGTGCCTGATCGGGTTCGGCCTCTGGTTCACCTTGCAGGGGGCCGGGCAGGGCACCGGCGTCTAGCCGGGCGAACGCGCATTGCGCAGGGGAGGTTGCCGAGAGGCGCCTCCCCTTTTCTGCGTTCTAGAAGCACCTATCATTGCGGCGTCTTGACACGGTTTCACGCAAGCCGGTATCATCCAGGCTATGATGGAATCACACGATGCGTATATCGAGGGGCAGCGGCTGGAGCGCGGGCCGGATGCGCCGGACGAAGAGAACTGGGGCTATAGCTTCCCCATTGTCGTGCGCTTCAACGACCTGGATGCCATGGGCCATGTCAACAACGCGGTGTATCTCACCTATTGCGAGATGGCCCGCGTGGGCTACTTGCGTGCTGTGGGCGGCCTGGGCGCGTTCGGGCAGTTGGACATGATCCTGGCGCGAGCCGAGGTGGATTACCGCATGCCCATCGAGTTCACCGACCGGCTGGCGGTGCAGGTGCGGGCCACGGCCATCGGCACCAAGAGCTTTACCCTCGCTACCGCATGCTGGTCGAGCGCGCCGGCCGCCGCCACGTGGCCTGTACGGCACGCTCGGTCATCGTCTGCTACGACTACACCGCCGGGCACAGCATCCCCGTGTCCCCGGCGCTGATCGACAGCTTCGAGACGTTCGAGGGGCGGCCCCTGCGCCGGTAGCGGCCGGTTTCAGCCCCGCTTGGCGGGCGGGTTGGTGAGCGCCTGGGCCAGCACGGCGCGGATCTGGCGCCCGGCGCGGCCCCGGTGGCTGATCGCCTCTTTCTCGGCGGGCGGGATCTCGCCCACGGTGAGGCCGCGCTCGGGTAGCTCGAAGATCGGGTCGTAGCCGAAGCCGTAGCCGGGGTGCTGGCGGGGCGCGAAGGTGATGCGCCCTTCCAGCGTGCCGTCGCCGACATACTCGGTGCCGTCGGGACTCAGCAACACGATCAGGCAGCGGAAGCGCGCGTTCCGCTCCTCCATGGGTACCTCGGTGAGCCGGGCCAGCAGGCGTGTGTTGCGTTCGGCAGCGGTGGTATTGGGGCCGGCCCAGCGGGTGCTGCGCACGCCGGGTTCGCCGCCTAGGGCGGCCACTTCCAGCCCGCTGTCGTCGGCCAGCACCCAGGCGCGCAGCCCACGCTCGCGCGCCATCCGCCAGTAGGTCTCCGCCTTCAGCCGCGCGTTCGCCAGGAAACTCTCGTCGCCTTCCTCGACATCGTCGGTGATGCCCACATCGGCGAGCGTCGCCAGGCGCACCGGCAGCCCGCTGAACAGCGCCTGGTACTCCCCGAGCTTATGCTGATTCGTGGTCGCCAGCAGCAATAGCTGCGCGTCTAGTCCCGTCTCCGTCACGTTCGCCTCCTTTCCCGCCGCTGCCCGGCGGATAGCGTGTTGTTGCCCAATATCGGCATTATAAACGACACCGCCCACCGGGGCGTAGGGCCCTGTCTAGCCGGGAAGCGGGTAGCATGCTATAATAGGCCGGAAGTCAGGCGGCGACGACCGCCCGGTTGGGCGCGCCTTGCGCCATAGATACACAGATCGACATGTAGATGGAGGAGTCTTCAATGGCGAAGAATGGAACCGCGCCGCTGGGCGCGGGCAGCAATCGAGTCGCGATTATCGGGTCCGGCCAGGTAGGTTCGGCGTGCGCCTATTCGCTGGCGCACAGCGGCGTGGCCTCGGAGATCACGCTGATCGACGTGGCGAAGGACCGCGCCGAGGGCGAGGCGATGGACATCTCGCACGGCGTGGCCTTCCTGCCGCCGACCACGGTGCGCACCGCCGATTACGACGCCTGCGCCGACGTGGACGTAGTGGTGATCACGGCGGGCACCGCACGCAAGCCGGGCGAGACGCGCATGGACCTGTTGCAGCGCAATGCCGGTATCATGCGCGGCGTCATGGACGGCATTAAGGACCATCGCCAGGACGCCGTCATCGTCATGGTCGCCAACCCGGTGGACGTGATGGCCTACGCCGCCTATAAGCTGGCCGATTTCCCGGCCCAGCAGATCATCGCCACCGGCACGCTGCTGGAGACCGCCCGCCTGCGCTATATGGTCGGCGAGCACTGCAACGTCGCGCCGAGCAGCGTCGAGGGCTACACGCTGGGCGAGCACGGCGAGTCGCAGGTGACCACCTGGAGCCAGGTGCGCGTCGGCGGGCTGCCGGTGGCCGAGTTCTGCCGGGCGGCGGGGCTCCCGTGGAACTCGGAAATCGCGGCCGATATCGCCGGGCGGGTGAAGAAGGGCGGCGCCGATGTGATCGCGCGCAAGGGCGCGACCTTCTACGGCATCGGCGTCTGCGTGATGACGCTGGTCAAGGCGATCCTACGTGACGAGCATGCCGTGCTGCCCGTGTCCACCCTGGTCAATGGGCCGTTCGGCATGCAGGATGTGTTCATCAGCCTGCCGGCGGTGGTGGGGCGCGCGGGAGTGCTGGGCGTCGCCGCGCCGCAGTTGACGCCCGCCGAGCAGGAAGCCATGGGCAAGTCGGCCCAGGCCCTGCGCACCGCCATCGGCGAAGCAGGATTTTAACGAGTGCTGAGTGCTGAGTGCTGAGTATTCAGCGAGTGACGCGAGTACTCAAAAGATGCTAATTGGAATCGTAACACGAGTAGCTGAAAGCTCATTACCTTCTTTACGCATATCATATGTTCTTGATCCCGACTCAGCACTCAGCACTCGTCATGGGAGGAAAGTTGCGATGAGCATACGAGCCGGCAAATCGTCCAGGCCCATCGGGGCCTTCGCGGCCACCCTCGCGTGCGGGGTGGCTCTGCTCACCGCCTGTGACTTCGGCGGCGGGCCTGCCGGGCCGACCCCGACGGCGGTGAGCGGCGTCACCGGCACCGGCACCGGGACCGTGCCGAGCGGGCCGACGAATACGCCCCTGCCGCCCACCGCCACCCCGCTCCCCAGCGCCACCCCGGTCGCCGCGCCCACCGCCCGGCGCACCGGCAACACCACGCCGGGCCTGACCTGGCAACTGGTAGGTCTCACCGGCCAGGAGTTGTTCGCCGTGGGCGGCAGCGGCAAGGCGGGCAGCCCGGTCTACGCGGGCGGCACCGGCCTGTATCGCTCGGACGACGACGGCGCCACCTGGACGCAGCTCAGCCTGGGCAATTCGACCACGGTTGAGGAAATCCACGCCAGCGCGAGCAAGCCGCAAACTCTCTTCGCCGGCAGCGGCGCCAATTGCTACGGCGGGCCGCCGGGCGGCCAGTTCCGCAGCGACGATGGCGGCCTGAACTGGACCCCGCTGAAAGAGGCGCCCGCGTCCATCCAGATCGACTCGCAGAATCCCGAACGCCTGACGGCCATGTCCTGCGAAGGCGTGGTGCGCAGCACCGACGGGGGGCAGACCTGGACGCCGCTCACCGACGCAGTGCAGGCGCGGCTCAAGAATTTCGTCGGCGACGAGGTGCGCGTGCCCGCATCAAACGGCAGCATGATCTACGCCGTCTACGTGAGCGAAGGCGGCACGAGCCGCATCCGCGTCAGCACCGACGACGGCAAAACCTGGGCCGGCCCCGACACCGACTATGCCGGCGTGAGCGACATCCTGGTCGACGACCAGAAGCCGTCCCGCGCCTGGGCGCTCTCGCAGAACGGCGTGCTGCTGACCACCGACAGCGGCCAGACCTGGACACCCGACGTGACCGGCCTCGATGCCGCGCACAACACCGCCGCCGGGTCGCAGGGCGCCTACCAGCTTTCGGGTCTGGCCGCCCAGTACAGCAACGCCGGCGCCTTGGTCGAACTCTACACCGGGAGCTTCGGCACCGAGAGCCAGCCCGCCGCGGGGGTGTTCAGCAGCAAAGACTTCGGCACGGTCTGGACCCGCTTCGGCGGCGACCTGAGCGGGGCCGCCATCCACCAACTGTTCGTCACGCGCGAACAGGGCACCAGCGGCGAGCAGGTGGTGCTCTATGCCGCCACGGACGACGGCTTGCATAAGATTGCGCTCGGCAGCGCGCGCTGACGGCACATCCGGCAGCGCGCGCCATGCGGGGGTGGCCGCCGTGCCACCCCTGCCCCGTGTCCGGCCCGGTGAAAGTCCCCCCGCGGTCTCCGCCGAGAGGCTGAGGAACTTTCCGACTACCGTTGGTAGAATGAAAGGGTCGTATTGTGCGACCTGTGTTACGATGGCTCGTTCTATTATTGACGGAATTGAGACCTGGGCGGCGGCCACCGTTTCGCGGGCGCCTTGGCCCCGATCTTGCCGGACTTGAGGCGAAACTGCGGCTGTTCTGCCAGATACAGCGATCTTCTGGTCGTTAGAGGCCGCTATTGACCCATCACCCATCATTGTGAATTCTGGTATAATCGCCCTATGCCTAGCCTGGCTCTCGTGATTGTCAATTACAATACGCGCGAACTACTGACGGGCTGTTTAGATTCGGTGTTTGCCAGCCGTTGCCGTTATCCGTTCCATGTTATCCTGGTGGATAACAACAGCACCGACGGCAGCGCAGAGCTGGTCCGTACCCAATATCCGCAGGCGACGCTGCTGGAGAGCGCGCGCAACGGCGGCTTCGGCTATGCCAACAATATCGCGCTGCGCGCGCTTGCCGTGCCGCCGCGCCCGGCGCCGCCCGAGCAGCCCGCGAGCGAGATCCCCGAGCAGGGTGACGCGGGCATCCGCTTCAGCACCGACTACATTCTCTTCCTCAACCCGGACACGGTGCTGCCGCCCGACGCGCTCGAAGTCATGGTGGACTTTCTGGAGCGCACGCCGCAGGCCGGCGTGGTTGGCCCGCGCATGGAGAAGCCCGACGGCACCCTGGACCTGGCGTGCCGGCGCGCCTTCCCCACGCCGCTCAACTCGCTGTTCAAGCTCACCGGCCTCTCCCGCCTTTTCCCGCACCATCCGCTGATCGCGCGCTACAACCTGACCCATCTGCGCGAGGATGAACTGGCCGAGGTCGATTCGGTGATGGGGGCCTTCATGCTGGTGCGCGGCACGGCACTGGGGCAGGCCGGGCTGTTTGACGAGCGTTTCTTCATGTATGGCGAAGACCTGGACCTGGCCTACCGCATCAAGGCGCGCGGCTGGCAGGTCTTCTACAACCCGGCGGTAACGGTGCTGCATATCAAGGGTGCCAGCAGCCGGAAGCGCAGCACGCGGTCGATCCGCGAGTTCTATCGCGCCATGCATATCTTTTATGCGAAACATTATGCAGATCAATACAATAGCCTGATCAATATACTGGTGCGGCTGGGAATTACTCTGCGCGGAGCGCTGGCGCTGGCGCTCAATGCCACGCGGCCCGCCGAACAAAAGCGCGTTAGCTAAATCGGGTATCAAGCAGGATCGGAATTATGAGCAACGGGAAATACCAGTTGCACCGCCAGGAACGGTTCAACGGAAAGCATGGCGGCGGATTGGCCGTCGCCGAACCGGCACACACGAAGACACGGCTGGCCGCCCCGGCGACGGAAGCGCCGGTCGGGCGGCGCACGGCCACACGAAGGCCGGCGCCGCCCGACACCCCGGAGCCCGGCGCCGTCGCATCGCCGGTGCAAGCGACGCAGAATATGCGCAAAAGCCCGCTCATCCTGATCGCCGCGCAGACGATCATCGATATGGTGGCGCTGCTGAGCGCGCTCGTGCTGGCCTATAAGCTGCGGTTCGAGACCGACATTGCTCCGGATTACACCTCGCCCTCCGTCGAGACCTACTCGCTCATGCTCGGCACCACGCTGCTCTGCCTGCTGCTGGCCTTCAACATGAGCGGTCTCTACCGGCTCAGCCGGGGCGCCTCGCGCGTCGATGAGTTCTACAAGCTGACCGCGGCGATCTCGATGGGCACTGTCGGGTCCATCGCCGTCAACTCGGTGCTGCTGGGCGACCGCTTCATCTACTCCCGGCTGATTCTCGTTTTCGGCTGGTTTTTCTGCATCATCTTTGCCGCCACGGGCCGGTTGATCTATAGCGGCGCCGTGGGCTACCTGCGCAAGCGCGGGGTCAGCCTGCAGCGCGTGCTGGTGATCGGCCAGGGCGACGCCGCCCGCACGATCCTGGACCGGATGCAGGTGCGTCCGGAGCTGGGCTACCGCATCCTGGGCATTATCGAGCCGCCCCGCCTGACCGAGGAGCGCGCCGTCTGGGATACGCCGGTGCTGGGCCGGGTCGAGGATATCGAGCGCGTGGCCCGCGAGTATCGCGCCGACGAAGTGATCGTGGCGATGCCCGGCGCCACCCCCGCCGAGTTGTTCGACATCGTCTCCAACTGCCAGGACGCCAACGTCTCGATCAAGCTCTATCCCGATATTGTCCAGTTGATGATTGAACCCGAAGTGAACCTGGGCCTGCTCGGCGGCATCCCGATGTACAATGTGCGCGACGTGGCGCTGCGCGGGTGGAACCGCGTGCTCAAGCGCGCGTTCGACATGGTCTTCAGCGCCGCCGTGCTGGTGGTCTGCTCGCCGCTGCTGCTGCTGATCGCGCTGATCGTCAAGCTCGACTCGCCGGGGCCGGTCTTCTTCATCCAGGAGCGCGTCGGCCTCGACGGCAAGATCATCCACGTGATCAAGTTCCGCACGATGCGCACCGACGTGAGCGGGCCGGGCTGGACGGTGGAGGGTGACCCGCGCCGCACGCGCAGCGGTAAATGGCTGCGCCGCTTCTCGCTCGACGAGCTACCGCAGTTCATCAACGTGCTGCTGGGCGAGATGAGCGTGGTCGGTCCGCGCCCGGAGCAACTCTACTTCGTGCAGCAATTCAGCCTGACCATCCCGCGCTATATGCGCCGCCACCGCGAGAAGGCCGGCATCACCGGCTGGGCGCAGGTCAACGGCCTGCGCGGCGACACCTCCATCGAGGAGCGCACGCGTTACGACCTCGACTATGTCGAGCGCTGGTCGCTGCTGTTCGACCTGAAGATTATCGCCCGCACCGTGGTGCAACTGCTGCGCGGTAGCGCCTACTAGCCCGTGCCGCGGGCCGGTTTCCAACCGGCCCCTACAGCGCGATTTTACAGCGCCCGCCTGTCGGATAGATGGAGGGCCGGTTGCACACCGGCCCCTACAGTGTGAGCAACCGGCCCTGACCGGCGCGCCCCGTTTTTGGTGAGACCCGCATGACGACCCATACGCCCCTGGCGCGCGACGTGCTGGCCGCCGCCGAGACCCACCTGGCCGGCGCCGACCCGGTCCTGGCCCAGATCATCACGACCAGCGGCCCCTGTACGCTGTCGCGGCAGGTCGATCTGTTCGGCGCGCTGGCCGAATCGATTATCAGCCAGCAGATCTCGGTCAAGGCCGCGGACGCCATCATGCGCCGCTTCCTCAGCCTGCTGCCCGCCGGGCAGTTGGACCCCGCGGCCATCTTGGCGCTGCCTGAAGAGTCGCTGCGCGCGGCCGGGCTGTCGCGAGCCAAGGCCGTCTATCTGCGCGACCTGGCGGCGCATGTGGCCGGCGGGCGGCTCGACCTCGCCGGGCTGGAGCAGGAGCCGGACGAAGCCGTCATTACCGCGCTGCTGCCGGTGAAGGGCATCGGACGCTGGACGGCGGAGATGTTCCTGATCTTCGCCCTGGGCCGGCTCGACGTGCTGCCGGTGGACGACCTGGGCTTCCGCCGCGCCGTACAACTGCGCTATAATCTCCCCGATCTGCCCGTGCGCACCACGCTCCCCGCGCTGGCCGAACCCTGGCGCCCGTACCGCTCGATCGCCACCTGGTATCTCTGGCGCAGCCTCAACAACATGCCCCCGCTATAAGCGCACCGCGAAGGCGCGAAGAAGAACCTAATATTAATAATCTTCGCGGTGAATTGCGGATGTACCCCTCGTTGCCTCTTGACAGACACATACACCCGATCTATAATGGCTCTATAATTAATCAATCGATTGATTAAGCAGATCATAGGAGGCGCATGGGCAGACGACAGGGGCCGTCGGAGGAGCGGCGGGCGGCGATTTTGCAGGCCGCCGAGGCGGTGTTTACCGAGGCGGGCTATACCGGCGCGTCGATCCGCGAGATCGCGCGGCGGGCGGAGGTCAGTTCGGCGCTGCTTTACTGGTTCTTTCCGAACAAGGCCAAGCTGTTCGCCGCAATGCTGCTGGCGAAAATCGATGCGCAGGGGGTACTGGAGTTACCGCCGGAGATCTTCGAGATCCCGCCGGAGGAACTGTTGCCGCGGCTGGCGCACGGCTTCGCGCGGTTCATGGGCAGCAATCAGCAGATCAACCTGATGAAGTTGATGTTGCGCGAGAGCGACCGCGAACCGGAGCTGATCGCGACAATGAGCCAGACTATCAGCCAGCGTGCGCTCACGCCGCTGGGCGCGTACATGCGCCGCCAGATGGATCTGGGGCGCATCCGGCGCGACAATCCGGAGTTTGTGGCCCAGGCGTTCCTGGGCATGTTCATCGCCGTGGTCTTGCGTCGCGAGATCCTGCAAGAACCGGAGAGCCGGGCCTGGGATCTCGACAACTATGTGGACACCGCTGTGGCTGTGTTTCTGCGGGGCGCGGTCCCGGCGCCCGGCGAGGTGCTGGAAGCGGCGCCCGCGCCGCCGGGCCCGGCTCCGCCGATGGACCGCGCGGCACGTAAGGTGGAACGTATCCCGCTCGAAGAATGAGGTAGCAGCATGAGCAGCAGCAAGGCGGCCCACCCGGCGGTGGTGGAGGTGACGGGGCTGGTCAAGCAGTTCGACGGCGTACGTGCTCTCGACGAGATGCACCTGACCGTGCCCGCGGGTATGATCTATGGGCTGCTAGGCCCCAACGGCGCGGGCAAGACCACGCTGATCCGGGCGCTGCTGGGCCTGGTGCGTCCCGACGCCGGGACCGTGCGTGTCCTCGGCCATCCCATCCCGGCCCAGGCGGCGGCCGTGCGCGCGCATATCGGCTACATGACGCAAGCGCCCGCGCTTTACTCAGACCTGAGCGTGCGCGAGAACCTGGAGTTCTTCGCGCGGGTGTTCGACATGAACGACCCCGCCCGGCGCAAGGCGCGCATCCAGGAAGTGCTCGAACTGGTCGACCTGGCCGGCCGGCAAACCAGTCCGGTGGCGAACCTGAGCGGCGGCATGCGCCAGCGCGTGTCGCTGGCCTGCGCGCTGGTCCACCGGCCCCGCTTGCTGCTGCTGGACGAGCCGACGGTGGGCGTCGATCCACAACTGCGCCATGCCTTCTGGACCTACTTCCGCAGCCTGACCGGCAGCGGCGTGACCATCGTGGTATCGAGCCACGTCATGGACGAAGCCGAGCGCTGCGACCGGCTGGGGCTGATGCGGGCCGGAAAGCTGCTGGCCGAGGGCACCGCCGCGAGTTTGCGCGCCCAGACCGGCCAGGCGACCCTGGAAGACGCCTTCCTGGTGCTGGCGGGCGTCCTGCCGGCCCAGACTGCCGAACTGGTGGCCGGGCGGGAAGAGACCGGCGTGGCCGGGTGAGCGGAAAGGAAGTAGACGATGAGTCCGGCCCATGTGCGCGCGCTGGCGACGCGGATCGTCCAGCAGTTACGGCGCGATCACCGCACCCTGGCGCTGCTGTTCGTAGCGCCGATTGTGATTCTCGCACTGCTAGGGTATCTACTGCGCTCGCAAGAATCGGGCACGCTGATAGTCGGCATCAGCAACCAGGATCAGCCGGTGGCTCCCCTCAACATCAGCGTTGCCGGTCGCCTGATCGACACGCTGCGGCAGAACGACCGCCTGACGGTGCGCGATCTCTCCGGCGACACCGCCGCCGTGCGGGATGCCGTGCGCGACGGCACGGTGGACGCGGCGCTGGTGTTCAGCCCGACCTTCACGGCGGATCTGCTGGCGCGCAGGCCGGTGGCGCTGGACGTGATCCTGGAGGGATCGAACCCGGCGAAAACCGGCAGTACCGTGCCCGCGCTCCAGGGTGCGCTGCTCCAGGCAATGACGAGCCTGGGTGCGGCGCTGCCCGGCGCGAGTCCCGCGGCCAGCCTGCCCCAGTTGCGCCTGCAACCCGATCTGCTCTACGGCAGCACGGATCTGAAGAGCCTGGACTATTTCGCGCCCGTGCTGATCGGCTTTTTCGCCTTCTTCCTGATCTTCCTGCTTACCTGCGTCTCGTTCCTGCGCGAGCGTACGCTGGGCACGATGGAACGGCTGGCCGCATCCCCGGTCACGCGCGGCGAGATCGTCGTCGGCTACATGTTGGGCTTTGGCCTGTTCGCGCTCGTCCAGTCGGCGATTATCGTGCTGTTCACCGCCTACGTCTTGCAGGTCCACTACAGCGGCAACCTGGCCTGGGTCTTCCTCGTGACCCTGATCCTGGCCATCGGCGCGGTGAACCTGGGCATCTTCCTGTCGAGCTTCGCGCGGACGGAGCTCCAGGCGGTGCAGTTCATCCCGCTGGTGATCGTGCCGCAGGGGTTGTTGAGCGGGCTGCTCTGGCCGGTGAAGGCCATGCCCGACTGGTTGCAGGTGGTGGCGCGGGCGCTGCCGCTGACCTACGCCAACGAGGCACTGACCAACATCATGATCCGTGGCAAGGGCCTGGCCGAGACGGCGTTGCAGATCGGCGTGCTGCTGCTGTTCGCCGCGCTGATGGTGGTGCTGGCCTCGCTCACCCTGCGCCGCGAGGTGGCATAAGCCCGCGCAAGTGCCGGGCGCCGGCACTCTCGGTTGTATAAGGGAGGCCGTTCATGAGCATATCCGAACGCGAACCGCAGGCAGGGAGCGGGTCGGCCGTGGCAGACAGCGCGCTGGTCGTGCCGCTTCAGGATCTGGATGCAAGTTGGTTGCCGCTGGCCGGGGGCAAGGCGGCCCACCTGGGGGAGCTGATCGGCGGCGGGTTCGCCGTGCCCGACGGCTTCTGTGTGACGACCTTGGCTTATGCCCAGGTAGCCGCCGCCGCGGGGATCGATCCGCTGCTGGCGGAACTGGCTGGTCTGGATGCCGAAGACACTGCGCGCCAGGTGCGGCTGGCGGAGCAGGTTCGCGCGGCCTTGCTGCAGGCGCCCGTACCGGGGGATCTGGCGACGGCCCTGAGCCGCGCTTATGCGCTGCTGGGCGGGAACGCCGGCGTGCCGGTCGCCGTCCGCTCGTCGGCAACGGCGGAAGATCTGCCGGGCGCCAGCTTCGCCGGTCAGCAAGAGACCTATCTGAACGTGGCCGGCAGCGCCGCCGTGCTGGATGCTGTCCGCCGCAGCTTCGCCTCGCTGTGGACCGAGCGGGCGGTCAGCTATCGCGCGGCGCGGGCGATAGATCCGCGGACGGTTCGGTTGGCCGCGGTCGTGCAGCGTATGGTCGAGGCCCAGGTGGCCGGGGTACTTTTCACCGCCAATCCGCTCACCGGCAAACGCAACCAGGCCGTACTCGATGCGAATCCAGGGCTGGGCGAGGCGGTGGTCGCGGGCCTGACCGATCCCGATCACTTTGTGGTCGATACCCCGACCAGCGCCATTGTCGAGCGGCGCCTGGGCGGTAAGCAGATCGTCATCCGCCCGCTGGCAAACGGCGGGACGGAGCAGGTGGCGCGCGAGGCGTCCCCGGACGGCGCCTGCCTCACCGATGACCAGGTGCGGATGCTGGCTGCGTTGGGCGCGCGGGTCGCGGCGCAGACCGGCGTCCCCCAGGACATCGAGTGGGCCATCGACCCGGCGAACCAGATCTGGCTGCTGCAGACGCGCCCGATTACGACGCTGTTTCCCTTGCCCGCGGATGTCCCGCCCGCCGGAGAGGCTCTGCGGGTGTACCTGTCGTTCAACGTCCAGCAAGGCACGTACCGGCCCTTCACGCCGCTGGGCATCTCGGCTGTGCGTGTGCTGGCGGGCGCGCTGGCTGCGCTCTGCGGGTTTCCGCCGCCTGATCCGCTGGCCGGCCCCGGCTTTGTCACGGAAGCGGCCGGGCGGATCTACCTGGATGTGACGGCTGCCTTGCAGAATCCGCTGGGCCGCCGCCTCCTGGGGCAGTCGATGGCGGACGCCGAAGTCCAAGCGGCGGCCATTTTCGACCGGTTGAGCGCGGATCCGCGCATCGCGGACCGCCCCACGTCGCCTGGCCCGCTGGTGCGCGGCCTCGGTAGACTGCTCGTGCGGACTCGACTGCCGTTGTCGCTTGTCCGTGTGCTGGTTGCGCCCCGCAGCAGCCCGGCCCGCCTGCGGCGGCTAATCCGTCGCTTGCGTGCCGCCGGGCGCTTGTCCCCGACCGCTGCGCCCGGCGAACGGCTCACCGCCGCCGAGCGGCTGCTGCGCCAGGAGGTGCTTCGGGTGATGGTCAGCGCCTCGCCCGCGATGGTGGGCGGTATGCTCGGCCTGACCCTGGCCCGCAAACTGCTCGGCGCGCTGGCGACCGAAGACGAACTTCAGATATTGCTGCGTGGCTTGCCGGGCGATCTCACCGCGGAAATGACTCTGGCCCTGGCCGCGCTCGCCGCGCAGGTGGGCAGCGTGCCGGCGATCCGGCAATTGGTCGAAAAGACGCCCCCCGCCCACCTGGCGGAAGACTACCGGCGCGACCGGCTGCCGGCGCTCTTGCAACGCGGCCTGGCTGCGTTTCTGGCCCGCTACGGCCATCGTAGTGTCTCGGAACTCGATCTGGGGATGCCCCGCTGGGCCGAAGATCCGGCCTATGTGCTCGGCATGCTGGCCGGATTCCTCGCGCTGCGCGATTCGGATCAGGCGCCTGCGGCCCAGCACCGGCGCGCCGCCCAGGAAGCCGCGGCGATGGTGCGGACCCTAACAGCGCGGGCGCGCCGGCGGAGCCGGCTGCGTGGCCGGCTGGTCGGCTTCTGCCTGAGTCGCGCCCGTGCTCTGGGTGGGCAGCGGGAAGCTCCTCGGTTCTGCCTGGCGCTGTTACTGGCGCGGGTGCGGGTGTTGCTGCAGCCGGTGGGCCAGGAACTGGTCCGCGCCGGGCGTCTGGCGCAGGCCGGCGATGTATTCTTCCTGACATTCCCCGAAGTACATATCGCGCTGGCTGGGACGGATATGCAGGCCACGGTGCGCGGGCGGCGGGCCGCGTTTGATCGCGAACTTTCGCGCCGCCATGTGCCGCTTGTGTTGCTCTCCGACGGCACCGAACCTGCGGCCGCACAGGAGAGCACCGCGGGGGAGCCGGACATGCTGCGGGGCACACCGGCCTCCCCTGGTGTCGTTACGGCGCTCGCGCGGGTAATCCACGATCCCCACGACGCGCACCTGGCGCCGGGCGAGATCCTGATCGCCCCGGCGACGGATCCCGGCTGGACCCCGCTCTTCTTGATCGCTGGGGGGCTGGTGGTGGAAACCGGTGGGGCGATGTCCCACGGCGCAATTGTCGCCCGCGAGTATGGCCTGCCCGCCGTCGTGGGCGTACCCCAGGCGACACGCCGCATCGCGACCGGCAGCCGCATTACCGTCGACGGCACTACGGGTCTCATCAGCCTACAGTCCGCGGATGACGGCGGAGAGGGCGTGGCATCCCGGCCGGGCGCCGGGGCCGGGGTAGAATAGGAGCGTGAGGCGCTGCTTCACTACCAGGGAGATCAGGTGCGGCCTGTATACAAGACCGCGGGCCGGTTTCAAACCGGCCCCTACCGACGCAGTGGTTGCGTTGTAGAGGCCGGTTTCAAACCGGCCCGTTGCCGTGCGGGCGGCTAACCCCCGTTCACGCCGAGCAGTTCGTAGGCAGGCACTTCGGCGGCGCGGCCCTTGAGCGAAATGAAGCCGAGCGGGCGGACTTCGAGGCGCTTGCGCAGGTCGGGATCGATGGCCCGGTAGGTGTCTTCGCTCAGGACGACCTGGCCGGGGCGGGCGCTCTCCTGCAGCCGCTTGGCGACGTTGACGGCGTCGCCGATGGCGGTGAAGTTCATCAGGTTTTCGCTGCCGATGTGGCCCACAACGGCTTTGCCGGTGTGCACGCCCACGCGGAAGCGCAGGTGCCGTTCGGGCGGCAGTGTGTCCTGGAACTCGCGCAGGCGGGTCTGCATGGCCCAGGCGGCATTGACCGCGCGCCAGGCGTGATCTTCCTGGGCGCCGGGGGTGTTGAACAGCCCCATCACTGCGTCGCCGATGTACTTGTCGAGTGTGCCCTCATAGGCCGGGTCCATGATCGTGCTGCCCGCCAGCGACAGGTGCGTGTTGAGCAGGTCGATCAGCTCCTCGGGGGCCATTTTCTCCGAGAGCGTCGTGTAGCCCTGCACGTCGCCGAACAACACCGTGATGTCGCGCAGTTCGCCGCCCAGCTTGGGGCCGGCGCTCGCCGTGATCAGGTGCTCGACGACGTTCGGCGCGATGTAGCGCTCCATGCGCCGCTCCTGGGTGATGTCCTCGATAACCACGACGACGCCCAGCTTTTCACCGGTTTCGGCCACCACGCGGGCCACGTTGAGCAGCAGCGTAACCTCCCCACGGCCCGGCACCACGACGCGGGCCTCGTGGCCCAGCACCGGCTCGCCCGACTCCTGCACCTGGTTAAACAGCGCCGGCACCGGCGAATTCGCCAGCAAGCCGAAGACATCACGGTAGGATTGGCCCATGGCCTGCTCCGGTTGGATACCAAAAATCCCCGCGGCGGCGCGATTATACGTGCGGATAATGCCGTACTCGTCGGTCGTCACGACGCCGCTGGCGATACTGGCGAGCACGTTCGCCATGTAGCCGTACATGCGGGCGTTGTCGATGGCGAACGCCGCCTGGTTAGCCAGGTTAACCAGCAGATCGAGATCGCGGGGCGTGAACAGCCCCGTGCGCAGGCGGTTATCCACGTAGACCACGCCCTGCACCTGGCCGCGAATCATCAGCGGCGCGCACAGGATGGCGCGCAGGTTGTAGTGCATGACGCTTTCCATCGCCGAGAAGCGCGGGTCGGCCTGGGCGTTCGTCGTGAGCACGGGCTGGCCGCTGGTCGCCACCTGGGTGACGATGCCCCGGCTGATCAGGAAGGCATCGCTGTCGATGGTGCCGTGGTCCATGCCGCGGGCGGCGGCCACGGTCAGCGCGCCGCTCTGTTCGTCGCGCAGCACCACATAGCCGCGCTCGGCCTTCGTCACCTCGATGACTTTGTCCATCACCAGGTTGAGCAGGGCGCGCAGATCGAGCGTGGAGTTGACGGCCTGCACAATGGTGTACAGGGTGCGCAGGTGGTGGGCTTCCTGGCGGCGCGACTCGGCCAGCCGGGCGATGGCGTCGAGGCCCAGGGCGGCGGCGGCGCGGTGCTGCTGGGCGGTGCGCACCTGCTCTTGCAGCGCAGGGGCCAGCCCGGCCACGGCGTTGCCGATGTCGCCGGGATTAGACGAGCGGCGCAGCAGATCGAGCATATCGCCCGCCAGGCGGGTGAGCGTGCTCAGATCTTGCTCAAGCTGTTGTAGCTCGACCCGTTGCACGGCAATCGGATCGGTTAACGTTTCATCCATCGCAGTTCCTCTGTTTCGCG
>DASSGZ010000453.1:0-12343 GCA_035693165.1 Chloroflexia bacterium
CGGCAAGGGCGAGGCTTTGAGCAGCAGCGTGCTCAGCGGCGGCAAAGTCAGGCAAATGGCGTAGCCCGTGCTCGACCAGTCCTGCGGGTAGGCCTCGGCGCCACCCATGTTGCCCAGGTTGCTGCCCCAGTAGGACTCGGAGTCGCTGTTCAGGATCTCCTGGTAGTAGCCGGCGCGGGGCGCCGGGATGCAGTAATTGTAGCGCGGCTGGGGCGTAAAGTTGCAGACGACCAGGATCAGGTCGTTCGGATCCTTGCCGCGGCGGACGAACGAGATGACGCTGTTCTCGTTATCGTTGGCCGCCATCCACTGGAAGCCTTCCCAGCTATTGTCGACCTGCCAGAGTGCCGGTTCGTTGTTATAGGCGTGCACCAGGTCATGGACGTAGCGGTGCAGCTTCTGGTGCGACTCGTTGTTCAGCTCATGCCAGTCGAGGCTGCGCTCTTCGCTCCACTCGCTGCGCTGGCCGAATTCGCCCCCCATGAACAGCAGTTTCTTGCCGGGGTGGGTGAACATATAGCCCAGCAGCGTGCGCAGGTTGGCGAATTGCTGCCAGCCGTCGCCCGGCATCTTGTTCAGCAGCGAGTTCTTCAAGTGCACCACCTCGTCATGCGACAGAGGCAGCAGAAAGTTCTCGCTGAAGGCATACATCAGCGAGAAGGTGATCAGGTTGTGATGGTAGCGCCGGTAGATCGGATTATAGGATAGGTAGTCGAGCATGTCGTGCATCCAGCCCATGTTCCACTTGAAATCGAAGCCCAGGCCGCCCAGGAAGGTCGGCTTGGTCACCATGGGCCACGCGGTGGAGTCTTCGGCCATGGTCAGGATGTCGGGGTGCTCCAGGTGGACCACTTCGTTGAAGCGCTTGAGGAAGTCGATGGCGTCCAGGTTTTCGCGTCCCCCAAACTTGTTCGGCACCCAGGCGCCCTCCTGGCGCGAGAAATCGAGGTAGAGCAGCGAGGCCACGGCGTCGACCCGCAGGCCGTCAATATGATACTTATCGAGCCAGAACAGGGCATTGGACAGCAGGAAGTTACGCACCTCGTTGCGCCCGAAGTTGAACACCAGCGTGCCCCAGTCGGGGTGTTCGCCCAGCCGGGGGTCGGCATGTTCGTAAAGGTGGGTGCCGTCGAAATAGTTTAGCCCGGAGATGTCCTTGGGGAAGTGGGCCGGTACCCAGTCGAGGAACACGCCGATGCCCGCCTGATGGCAGCGGTCGACAAAGTACATGAAGTCTTCGGGCGTGCCATAGCGGCTGGTGACGGCGTAATAGCCGGTGGTCTGATAGCCCCAGGAGCCGTCAAACGGGTGCTCGGACACGGGCATCAACTCGATATGGGTGAAGCCCATGTATTTGACATAATCGACAAGCTGGTGGGCCAGTTCGCGGTAGGTGAGCCAGCGGTTGCCCTGCTCCTGGTTTCGCTGCCAGGACCCGAGGTGGCACTCGTAGATGGCAATGGGGGAGTCCTGGCCGTTGTTCTTAACCCGGTTACTCATCCATTCGGTGTCGCTCCAGGTATAGCGGGTCAGGTCGGCGACGACCGAGGCGGTGCGCGGGCGCAGCTCACTATAGAAGCCGTAGGGATCGGCCTTTTCCACCAGATAGTCGTTGAAGCGCGACTTGATCTCGTACTTGTAGGCCTCGCCTTCGCCCAGGCCGGGCAAGAAGATCTCCCAGATGCCCTGGGCAGGGTGGAAGCGCATCGGATAGACTCGCCCGTCCCAGTTGTTGAAGTTGCCGACTACGCTCACGCGCAAGGCGTTGGGCGCCCAGACGGCGAAATGCACGCCGCGGACGCCTCCGACCTCGCGGATATGGGCGCCGAGTTTCTCGTAGGTGCGATGGTGCGTGCCTTCGCCGATCAGGTAGAGATCGTAATCGGTGAGCAGTGGCCCGAACGAGTACGGATCGATCAGGTCGACCACGTGGCCGACGGGATCGGTGGCGCGCAGGGTATAGCCGAAAGAGCCGGCGGTGGGGATGACGGCTTCAAAAAACCCATCCGGATGGATACATTCCATCTCGTAGACGGTGCCGGCGTCACGGGCGACCTGCAGGGACGTGGCCCAGGGCAGGAAAGCCCGGATCGCCACGGCCGGCTGCCCATCCTTGGTGACGGCGTGCGGCCCCAGAACACTAAACGGGTCGCCGTTATACCCGCGGACGATAGAATCGATGATTTGCGGGGAAAGGTTGTCTGCCACTGCAAGCTCCTTGGCGCAATGAGTCAAGCGGTTTCTCGCCCCCTATGCCGCAACTGGCGTGCCATGGGAAGCGGCGGCATGGCTGCGCTTCCGTGGCTGCGCGCTGGCGGGCGGCGGGCATGTAGGGCGGTTACGGCTTGAGCGCGCGTGTCGCCAGGTGCGTGGGCATGTAGCGTGCCAGCGACACGCCGGAGCGGCGGTCCTCGTAGAATCCGGCCAGCAGGAAGCCCGCGGCCAGTTGCCCGCCGATCTGCGCGGCCAGTGTGTGCCCGAACTCCAGCGCATCGCCTTCGTCGATATACTGCTGCCGCTCGGCCTCCGAGAGGCTGGTCAGATCGGAGTAGGGCAGGGCGTACTTCACCTGGAGCACCCCGCTCTCGGCAAGCTGCTGATCAAACGTGTACAGCACGGGGTTCAGGAACCCGGCGAGCAGCGCGCCGCCCGGCCGCAGCACGCGATACGCCTCCACCCAGACGGGCTGCACGTCGGGCACATACATATTGGAGCAGGGATGCACGATGAGATCGAAGCTCGCGTCGGCAAACTGCGACAGGTCACGCATATCGCCTTCGACCGTCTGAAGGATCAGGCCATCCCGGTTCGCGACCATACGATCCTGGGCCAGTTGCCGCGGCGAGTTGTCGAACACGGTCACGGTCGCCCCGGCGGCGGCCAGGATGGGGCCTTGCTGGCCGCCGCCGCCCGCCAGGCAGAGCACATCGGCCCCGCGCAGGTCGGGGAACCAGTCCTTGGGGATCGGTTTGGTGGGCGTCAGGATGATGTCCCACTGGCCCTGGCGAGCGGCGGCAATCGCTTCCGGGCCGACCGGCAGCGTCCAGGGGTTGCCCTGTTCCACGTGGCGGTCCCAGGCCCGGCGATTATAGGCGCGTATATCCATCGGCTTGTAATTAGCCCCTTTCTTTGGGCGTGGTACTCTCCAGGAGAATACTACGGTCTCAGCAACCCGGTTGCTCAGTAGGCTGTTACACCGGCATTGTCACTCTTCGCTGCGCTCAGAACGACAATTTCCATGTGACCGGCTACTCAGAACGGCGCGAGTCGGCTATAATGCACTATGCGCTTCGTGGTCTTCACCCTGGAAGAAACCTATCAACAAGCCTTAACCCGCGGGGCCGCGCTGGCGGCGGCGCGCAGCGGCATCCCCTGCGAAGTGGCCTGCTATACCGTCACCCGGCTCGCGCGGCCCGAGGTGCGCGCCGTGGCGGCCACGGACCTGGCGCGGGCCGACGCCGTGCTCGCCAGCATGCTCTTTTTCGACGAGCATGTGCAGCCCCTCGCCGCCTTGCTCGATCCGCTGCAAAAAGCGCGCCCCGATCTGCCGGTGGTCATCCTCAACAGCGCGCCGGAGTTGATGAAGCGCACGCGCCTGGGCGGGCTGCGCCTGGATGCGGGCCTGGCCGCCCGCCTCATGGGCCACGCCGCCGCGCGCGGGCCGCGCAAAGCGTCACAGGCCGATCGTGGCGAGTCCGACCTGGCCCGGCGGTTGCTGGGCCTGTCGCGCTCGCTGCCGCGCCTGCTGCGGCTGGTGCCCGGCGCGTCGAGCGACCTGGGGCGCTATCTGCTGTTGATGCAATACTGGGTCCACGGCACGCCCGAGAACCTGGCCGGGCTGCTGCTGACCCTGGCCGCGCATTACGGCCCGCCCGCTGCGCGCAAAGCCGCGGGCAGCCGCGCCATCGCCCCGCCGCAGGTGATGCCCGCCGCCGCCATCTTCCACCCCGACGCGCCCGCGCCGTTCACCAGCGTGGCCGCCTACCGGCGCTGGCGGGCCGCGCGCGGCCTGCCGGGGCCGACTGCGGGCGGCACGGTCGGCCTCGTTTCCCTGCGCTCGTCCATCCTGACCGGGAACACGGCGCATGTCGCCGCGCTGGTCCGCGCGCTCGACGCCGAAGGGCTGGAGCCGGTGCCCACCTACGCGGGCGGCCTCGACATGCGCCCGGCGATGCGCCGCTTCTTCGCGCCCGGCCCGGCGCCCGACGGCGCGGACACCGCTGCCGTGGACGTGCTGATCAACCTGTCGGGCTTCGCGCTGGTGGGCGGCATGGCCCACAACGACGCCCCGCTGGCCCAGGCCGAACTGGCCCGCCTGGACCGCCCGCTGCTGACGGGCGTGCCGCTCAACTTCCAGAGCCTGGTCGACTGGCGCGCCAGCCGGACCGGCGTCACCCCCGTGCAGGTGGCGATGCAACTGGCGATCCCGGAACTGGAGGGCGCGGTCGAGCCGATGGTCTACGGCGGTATCGCCGAGGGCGGGCAGCCCGATTTCGTGGCCGAGCCGGGGAATGTAGCCCGGCTGGCGGCGCGGGCGGGCCGCTGGGCGCGGCTGGCGCGCACCCCGGCGGCGCGGCGCAAGATCGCCATTGTGCTGTTCAACTTCCCTCCCAACGGCGGCGCCGTGGGCAGCGCCGCCTACCTGGCGGTGTTCCCGAGCCTCTACCGCATCCTCCAGGAGTTGCAGGGCGCGGGCTATGCCGTCGATCTGCCGCCCGATGCCGAGACGTTGCGCCGCCTGGTCGTGGAAGGTAACGCCATGGAGTTCGGCACGCCCGCCAACGTGGCGGCTGCGCTGGCGACGGCGGACTACCGGCGGCTCTGCCCCTGGCATGACGAGATCGCGGCAGGCGGCTGGGGGCCGCCGCCGGGCACGCTGAACAGCGACGGCGAGCGCATCCTGATCCTGGGCCGCGAGTTCGGCTCGGTCTTTGTGGGCGTGCAACCGCCGTTCGGCTACGAGGGCGACCCGATGAAGCTGCTGATGACCCAGGGCATCACGCCGCACCACGGTTTCGCGGGCTTCTACGCCTGGCTGCGCGCCGTCTGGGGCGCGGACGCCATCTTGCACCTGGGCACGCACGGCGCGCTGGAGTTCATGCCGGGCAAGCAGGCGGGCCTCAGCGCCGATTGCTGGCCCTCCCGCCTGATCGGGGAGACGCCGCACCTGTACGTCTACAGCGGCAACAACCCGTCCGAGGGTAGCATCGCCCGGCGACGGGGCCTGGCGACGCTGATCAGCTACCTGTCGCCGCCGCTGGAGCAGGCCGGGCTGTACCGCGAACTGCTCGACCTGAAAGCGAGCCTGTGCTCCCTGGACAGCACGGGGCCCGACGCGGCCACGCTGGAGGCCATCGGGCGGCAGGCGGTGGCGCTACACCTGCCCTGGCCCGCCATGGCGGCAGCCGGCCCGGCCCCGGCCCTCGCCAACCTGCGGGCAGCCCTGCTGGACCTGGAGAGCCGCCTGATCCCGGTGGGCCTGCACGAGATCGGGCGCCCGCCCGCCGCCGAGGAACTGCTCGACCTGCTGGTGCAGGTGAGCATGTACCCGCGCGCGGAGCACGACCTGCCCGCCCTGGCCGCCCTCATCGCCCAGGCGCACGGACTGACGCTGCCCGACGACGGCGTGGACGCCCCGCCGGAGGGCGTGCCGGCGACGCAACTGGCGGCGCTGGAGCAGGTGCGCGCGCTGGCGCGGGCGGCCATCGCCCGGCTGCTGGAAGCCGGCCCCGAGGCCGCCGCCGAAGTCTTGCAGCGTGAAGGGATCGCGGCCCCTGCGACGCTGCCCTGGCTGCGCTGGGCTGCCGTGCTCGCCGCCGACCTGCGCCGGGATGCCGAACCCGCCGCCATCGCCGCCGCGTTGGACGCGCGCTATGTGCCGCCCTCGCCGGGCGCCGACGTGGTGCGCAACCCGGCCGTTGCGCCCACCGGGCGCAACATCTACGCGCTCGACCCCTACGGCGTGCCCACCGGCATGGCCTGGGAAACCGGCAAGCGCGCCGCCGACGCGCTGCTGGCCCGCTACCGGCGCGAGCAGGGCGCCTGGCCGCGCGCCATCGCCCTGGTGCTCTGGGGCACGGACAACCTGAAGACGGCGGGCGAAGGCATCGCCCAGGCGCTCTGGCTGCTCGGCGTGCGCCCCCACCGCGACGCGCTGGGCCGCGTGGCCGATGTGCGCCTGGTGCCGCTGGCCGAGCTGGGCCGCCCGCGCATGGACGTGGTGCTGACCTGCTCCGGCATCTTCCGCGACCTGCTGCCCAACCAGTTGACCCTGCTGGACCGCGCCGTGCGCCTGGCCGCCGCCGCGGACGAACCCCCGGAGCAGAACTTCGTGCGCCGCAACGCCCTGGCGGCGACCGCCACGGGCCTGCCCTTCGCCGAGGCGGCGACGCGCGTGTTCAGCAACGCACCGGGGGCCTACGGCGCCAACGTCAATTTCCAGGTCGAGACCGGGGCCTGGGACGACGACGCGGCCCTGGCGCAGACCTTCCTGGCCCGCAAGAGCTTCGCCTACGGCCTGGGCGGTGAGGGCGCGGCGGCACGCGATCTGCTGGAAAGTGCCTTGCGGCCGGTCGATCTCGCCTTCCAGAACATCGACAGCATCGAGACCGGGATCAGCGACATCGACCACTACTTTGAGTACCTCGGCGGTGTGTCGAAGGCCGTGGAGACGCTGGGCGGCGCCGCGCCCGCCAGCTTTGTGCTCGACGTGCAGGGCGTGGGCGGGCGCCTTCGCAGCCTCGGCGAGATGGTGGCCGTGGAGAGCCGCACCAAGCTGCTCAACCCGCGCTGGAGCGAGGGCATGTTGCGCTTCGGCTACGAGGGCGTGCGCGAGATCGGCGTGCGGGTCGCCAACACGCTGGGCTGGAGCGCCACCACCCGCGCCGTGCCTGGCTGGGTCTACGACGGCCTGGCCGAGACCTATGTGCTCGATGCCGCCCGCCGTGAACAGATGGCGAACCTGAACCCGAATGCCTACCAGGCGCTGGTGGGCCGCCTGCTGGAAGCCGAAGGCCGCGGCTTCTGGTCCCCCGCGCCGGAGGTCAGCGCCGAACTGCGCCGCGTCTACGGCGAGGCCGAGGATTTAGTCGAACAGGTGCGTTAAATGCCGTCCCATCCACCAACCCATACGCACATCCTCACCAGCGGCTTGCTGCTGTGTGCTATGCTGCCCCTGCTGATCGCCTGCGGAGCAGCCGCCCCCGCTGCCCCGGCGACCGCGCCGCCCGTCGCATCGCCTACCGCTGCCCCGGCTACCGCGCCGCCGTCCCCCGCCGCCCCGACGCCGCCAATCGCTGCCCCAACGGTACCGCCCACCGCTGCTCCAGCAACCGAACTGCCGCCCACCATTCCGGCGACCGGGCCGCCTACCGGCACCCCGGCTCTCGCCCGCGTGATCACCAACGCCGATGGGGGCGGGCAGTTCACCTTCGCCGTGGTCCAGACGTTCTCGCTGCAACTGAGCGCCCGTCGCTGGTCGCCGCCGGTGGTGGACCCGCGGATTGTGCGCGCCCTGCCGGTTCCCACGCCCGCTGCGCCCGATGTCTACCGCTGGGATTACCAGGCTGTGGCGCCGGGCCGCACCGACCTGACGACGGAGGGCGCCTGCCTCCCGGCCCTGCCCGGCGGCGTGACCTGCATGTCCATCGAGTTGTACAAGATCACCATTATCGTCACTCCCTGAGCGCCCCCGGCCCGTGCTTATTCTGCTCGGTATGTCCAGGCAAGCAACACGCCGGGTAGGGCAAAAATCGGTCTTGCGTCAGGTTGACAACGCCGGGGGCTTCTGGTATAATCTGGGGCGTGCCTGAAACGGGCACGGTTCCGGGGAGTAGCTCAGCTAGGCTAGAGCGCAGCGTTCGGGACGCTGAGGTCGGAGGTTCAAGTCCTCTCTCCCCGACCATATAACTCTGTCCCATCGGCCCGCGGCATCGCTGTCGCGGGCTTTTTGTTGTGCCGAAGCGCGGTACCCGATCCAGCCGGGATCTCGTATAATGTCCAAAGACCTGTGTCGCCGGAAGGAGCCGCTAAGCATGCTGCGCGCAACCTCGATCTTCATCCTCATCCTGCTGTTCTTGAGCGTGGGCGCGCTGAACCTGGGCGGCGACCATGGCCTCTCGGTCAGCACCGCAGGCAGCTTGCAGGACGCCCAGATCACCCAGGCCGCGCTCGCCAAAGCGGTGATGCCGGGCAACGACCGGTACACCAACAGCGCCCAACTGCTGCTCAAGTCCTCCGCGCCCATTCCCCATGTCGCGCGCACCACCCCGCTCAACAGGCACGAGGGCGACGTTGACCAGTTCAGCCTGTCCCGGTTCGAGGAGAAGGACTACATCCCTATCAGCGCCACGCTGCAACTGGTGACCGATCATGCCTACTGGTACGTGCAGAACGGCTATGACATCAATATGGACTACCTGCGCGAATCGGCGCGCAACTTCGAGGACAAGATCTACCCGACGAATCACCAGTACTTCGGCAGCGAATGGAGTCCCGGCGTGGACGGCGATACCCATGTCACCATCCTGACGGCCAACATCCCCGGCGTGGGCGGCTATTTCTCGTCCGCCGACGAGTACGTGCGCGCTATCAACAAGTTCAGCAACGAGCGGGAGATGATCTACATCGCGGCCAAGCCGGAGGGGCTGCCGGGCGCCTACAACTTCTACGAGGGCGTGCTGGCCCACGAGATGCAGCACATGATCCACTGGAACGTGCAGCGCAACCGTGACGTCTGGTTGGATGAGGGCTGCGCCGAGACGGCGATGGCGCTGAACGGCTACAGCGTCGCCGGCAGCGACACGGCATTCCGCACGCGGCCCGATGTGCAACTCAACGCCTGGAGCGACACGCCCGACCCGGTGCATTACGGCGCGGCCTACCTGTTCGTGCGCTACCTGATGGAACACTACGGCGACGCCGACTTCCTGAAGAGCCTGATGGCCTCGCCCGGCACGGGCGTGGACGCCGTGACCGGCGCGCTGCAGCGCCAGGGACACGCCGAGACGTTCGAGGATGTGTTCAAGGACTGGATCGTGGCGAACTATGTCAACGACCCGCTAGTGGGCGACGGGCGCTATGCCTACGACGCGCTGGGCGGCCATGTGACCGCGGGAACACGCATCATCCGCTATCCCGCGAACCCCGACCCGGTGACGGGATCGGTGCACCAGTTCGGCGCCGACTATATCTCGCTGGAGCGCGGCGGCGGCGATACCGTGGTCGAGTTCCAGGGCGCGACGACCGTGCCGCTGGTGCAGACCCAGCCGCACTCCGGGCGCTACTTCTGGTACAGCAACCGCCGCGACTCCGCCGATACGACGCTGACCCGTGCGTTCGACCTGAGCAAGGTGAGCAAAGCCACGCTCGACTTCTGGACCTGGTACAACATCGAGGGCGATTTTGATTACGGCTACGTCGAGGTCTCGACCGACGGCGGCAAGACCTGGACCACGCAGAAAAGCCGGTACACCACCGATACCAACCCCAACGGCGCCAACTACGGCCACGGCTACACCGGCCCCAGCGGCCACGACAGCCAGAGCAAGGCCGCGCCGCAGTGGCTCCATGTCAACGTGGACCTGTCCGCCTACGCCGGGCAGCAGGTGCTGCTGCGCTTCCAGTACCTGACCGACGAGGGCTTCAACGCGCCGGGATGGGTGCTCGACGACATCAGCATCCCGGAGATCGGCTATCGCTCGGACGCCGAGCAGGACGACGGCGGCTGGCAGGCGGCGGGCTGGGTGCGCGTCACCGACGTGCTGCCGCAGCGCTGGTACGTGGCGGCGATCGAGTTCGGGCCCACGCCGTCCGACACGAAGATCCAGACGCTGACCCTGGACGAACAGCAGCACGGCAGCCTGACCATTCCCGCGCTGGGCAGCACCGTCAAGAGCGCCGTGCTGGTCATCTCGGCCCTGGCGCCGACCACCACGGAGACATCGAGCTACCGGGTGCTCGCCCGCCCGGCGCGCTAGCCGCCCGGCGAAGGACATATCATGGGTATCAGCTTTACCCAACCGCTGGGGCTGTTGTTGCTGGCCCTCATCCCGCTCACCGTCCTGCTGGCCCGCGACAGCCTGGCGGCGTTGCCGCGCGCCCGCCGCCGCTTCAGCCTGGGCCTGCGCGTGGTGCTGCTGACCCTGCTGGTGCTGGCCGTGGCGGGCACCCAGGTGGTCCAATCCGTCGATAACCTGGCCGTGGTCTTCCTGCTCGACCGCTCCGACAGCGTGCCCCGCGCCCAGCAGGACGCCGCCGTGGACTTTGTGCGGGCGGCGCTGCCGCATATGGGCGAACGGGACCAGGCGGCAGTGGTCGCCTTCGGCTCGGAGGCCGTGGTGGACCGCCCGCTGAGCGCCGACCACACCTTGCCCGATGTCGCCAGCAAACCGGCCAGCACCTTCAGCAACCTGGCCGACGCGATTCGGCTGGGCACGGCCCTGTTCCCGCCCGACGCGCAGGGCCGCCTGGTGCTGCTGTCGGACGGCAACGAGAACCTCTACAGCGCCGAGAGCGCGGCCCGGCTGGCGGCGGCGCGGGGCGTGCGCCTCGACGTGATCCCGCTCTCCACGCCGCCGGGCCGCGAGGTGCTGGTCGAGAACCTGGACGCCCCCGGCCAGATCCGCGAGGGCGAGCGCTTCGACCTGCATATCACCATCCGCAGCACCACCGAGACCAGCGCCACCCTGCGCTTGCTGGCCGACGGCTCGTTGATCGGCCAGCAAGAGGTACGGCTCAGCGCGGGCACGACCACCTTTGTGCAGCCGATGGCCGCCGCGGGCAAGGGCTTCCACACCTACAGCGCCGAGATTACCGCGCCCGCGGGGGCCGATACCCGCGCCGAGAACAACCACTATTCCGCCTACAACTTCGTGGCGGGCAAGCCGCGCGTCCTGCTGGTCGAGGGCCACCCCGACGAGGCGGCGCCCTTGCGCCAGGCCCTCACCGCCGCGGGCATCGACAGCGATGTGATTGCCGCCGCGGACATCCCGATCGACGTGGCCCGCCTGGCGACCTATGAGGCGGTGACGCTGGTGAATGTGCCGCTGCCCGCTCTGCCTAACGGCGCGCAACCGGCCCTGCAAACCTATGTGCGCGACCTGGGGCGGGGGCTGCTGGTCGTCGGCGGCGAGGAGAGCTACGGCGCGGGCGGCTATTCGCGCAGCCTGCTCGAACAGATGCTGCCGGTGACGATGGACCTGCCCTCGCAACTGGAGATCCCCGCCGTGGCGATGGTGCTGGTCATCGACCGCTCCGGCAGCATGGCCTCGCCGCAGGGCGGCGGCGGCGCGTTGAACAACGTCTCCAAGATCGAACTGGCGAAGGAAGCGGCCTTCCAGGCCGTCAGCCAGTTGAACAGCCGCGACTCGGTCGGCGTCGTGACCTTCGACACGGAGGCCGCCTGGGCGGTGCCGCTGACCAAGCTGGGCGACCCGGCCGCCCTGCGCGACAAGATCGGCAGCATCGGGCCGGGCGGCGGCACCTACATCTATTCGGGCCTGGCCGAGGCCGTCGCCGCGCTGGAAAAAAGCAACGCCCGCGCCAAGCATATCGTGCTGCTCACCGACGGCCAGTCGGGAGGCGGCGATTACCCCGGCCTGCTGGCGCGCATGAGCACCGGCAAGATCACCCTTTCGACCGTGGGCCTCGGCTCGGACGTGGACGCGAGCCTGTTGAACAGCCTGGCGGCGCAGGGCGGCGGGCGCTTCTACAACACGCTCGATGCCGGGAGCCTGCCCGCCATCTTCGCCCACGAGAGCCACCTGGCCTCGCGCTCCTACCTGATCGAGCATCCCTTCACGCCCAAGCGCACGGCGCCCAGCCCCATCCTGCAAAACATCGCCGATACGCCGCCCCTGCTGGGCTACGTCGGCACGACGGTGCGCCCGGAGGCGGTGCTGGCCCTGGTCTCCGACAGCGGCGACCCGGTGCTGGCCCACTGGCAATACGGCCTGGGCCGGGTGGCCGCCTGGACCTCGGACGCGAAGGGCCGCTGGGCCTCCGACTGGATCGGCTGGAAGGACTTCCCCACCTTCTGGGGCGCCGCCGCGCGCTGGGCCATGGGCACCGACAACGGCGGCGGGTTGCAGGCGCGGGTCGAACTCCAAGACAACCAGGCGCGGGTCAGCCTCGACGCCGTGAGCGGCAGTGGCGAGCCGATTAACCAATTGCACCCGCTGGCCGCCGTGGTGCCGCCCGCCCAGGCCGGGGCGCCGGTGAGCCAGTCGCTGACCCTGCGCCAGACCGCGCCGGGCCACTACGAAGGCACCTTCCCGGCGGGCGCGGAGGGCGCCTACCTGGTGCGCGTGCAGGCGGGCGCGCCGGGCGCCGCGGGCAGCAGCGC
>DASSGZ010000454.1:0-15735 GCA_035693165.1 Chloroflexia bacterium
ATGCTATATCATCTACTCGCGCAACTTGTCGCGTTGCTGATCGACCTTTTCACAACGTCACGACGCAGCGATCAGCAGAAGGATCTCGAAATCCTACTATTGCGCCAGCAACTGCGTATTCTGCAACGCCATCACCCCGCCTCCCCGCGCGAGATGCGCGGGGAGAAACTCGGTCTAGCGGTTCTTGCGGCTAGATTCACTGGCCTCGGTCATGGTGCCCAAACCAAATTGAACCAAGTGCTGCTGCTGTTCAAGCCCGGCACCGTGCTCAAATGGCACAGAGAATTGGTGCGCCGCAAATGGACCTTTGATGATCGACCAACACTTGGTAGACCAGTTACTAGCCCTGAACTGCAAGCATTGCTACTACGCTTGGCTCAGGAGAATCCCAGCTGGGGCTACAGCAAATTGCACGGTGAACTGCTCAAGCTGGGCTACGACATTGGACGTTCTACGGTTAGAGAGATCCTTAAACGCCAGCACATCGCACCGGCACCCCAACGACCCAAGAACGGTGCTAGTTGGAGTACCTTGCTGAACCATTATGGCCAGCAAATTCTTGCTTGCGATTTCTTTACTGTGGAAACCGCCTGGCTCAAGACCTTGCATACCTTGTTCTTTATCGAAGTTGGCAGTCGCCGCGTCCATTTCGCTGGCTGCACCGAGCATCCAAGCGCAGAGTGGGTGGCCCAACAAGCGCGGCAACTGACTTGGACGCTGCAGGATGAGCAGCGACCGATGCGCTTCCTGATCCAGGATCGTGATGCCAAGTTTCCGACCAGCTTCGACAGCGTGTTCGCTGCTGAAGGCATCGAGATATTGCGCACCCCTTACCGGACCCCCACCGCCAATGCCTTTGCTGAACGCTGGGTGCGCTCGGTTCGCGAAGAGGCCCTGGACAAACTACTGATCATTAATCAAGCTCATTTGCACCGGATACTGCCAGAATACACCGGCTACTTCAATCGGGCACGACCACACCAAAGCATCGAGCAGCGCTGCCCGAGACCAATAGAACGTGGCCGCCAAGTTGATACAGTGAAGCGCCGAGATGTGCTGGGCGGGATCATCCATGACTATGATCGTGCCGCCTGACCGCTATTCGCAGCGCGGATGCTTATCCACACATTACAGGCTGAGAATGCTCTACTGACTGTTGCGCGCTCGCGGGACGACTTTACTGCTCAGCAGTTACCATGCTGACCCGATTCCGGGGATCGGGTCAGCATGGTAACTATCCAACCTTGTATCCTCACCGCAGCAGCGAGGCGCCGCCATCGACATAGATCTCTACCCCGGAAACATGGCGCCCCAGCTCTGATGCGAGGAACACACAGACATCGGCCACCTCGTCCGGGTGCCCCGCGCCCTCGTCGATCGCTGGATTGCCCCTGGGTAGCTCGACTTCGAGTCCGATTTTGTCGGTATCGCGCTCTTCGGTGCGTTGTTGGATATTTGTGTAGATGAAACCGGGGCAGACGGCGGTGCAGCGGATGTTGTGCCGCCCCAGTTCCAGCGCCATGATCTTCATAAAGGCGACCTGCCCGGCTTTGGAGCTGCTATAGGCACTTGTGCCGGGGTTCGAGAAGGTACGCGTGCCGTTGACGCTGCTCGTGATGATGATGCTGCCGCCGCCGTTGCGCTTCAGGTGCGGCACCGCGAAATGCACGGTCAGGAACGTGCCTTTCAGGTTGATGTCTAGCGTCTTTTCCCACTCGTCGGGCTGTAACTCCTCGACGGGCGCCCAGACCCCGTTGATCCCCGCATTGGCGAAGACAATATCCAGCTTGCCGAACCGCGCCACCGTCGTCTCGATGGCCTGTTGGACGGCGTCCGCCTGGCTCACGTCGCATTCCACGTAGATCGCTTGGTGGCCCGCCGCTTCCAGTTCGCGGCGGATGCGCTCGCCCTCTTCTTGCTGCACGTCGGCGAGGGCCACCCGCGCGCCTTCTTCGGCGAAGCGCCGGGCGGTTGCCGCGCCGATCCCGCTGGCCGCGCCGGTGATGAACGCCACCTGATTGTCCAGCATGCCCATGTTACCATCTTCCTTTCTGGGGCAAAACCCCCTGCCTGCTATAGGGCCTCGGGATGGCGGGCGGCAAGCCGTGCCGCGTGATCCTCGCGCCCTGTCGTCCGCAGGCGTTCCAGGTAGCGCGGCAACATCCCCCGCGTATGGAAGGGACCTCCTTCCCGCAACACCGTCCGCAGCGGGTCCACGTCCGCCTGGCTGTCCAGCATCATCGCCTGCTGCCAATCGGCGAGCAGGGTCATTGCCCTGTCCACCAGTTCCGGGCGCGCTGCCGCTAAGTCGTGCTGCTCGTGCGGGTCGTTGCGGAGGTCGAACAGCATGATCGGCTCCAATTCCTTATAGCCATCGTGATAGGTACGCAAACACAGATAGTCGTCAAAGCGCACCCCCCGCTGGCAGGCCCATGCGCCCTGGCTGGTGATGAGATACGGCCGGCCCGCCGCCCGCCCTGCGCGAAATGCCGCCGTGAACGGCAGCGCTTCCCAGTTCGCAGGCACAGTCCCGCCTACCAACTCGATCAGCGTGGCGGCCCAGTCGTAGTGATAATGCAGCGCACGGTCCACAAGAGGAACATCGGTCAGCCCCGGCCAGGCGATGAGCAGCGGCACGCGGCAGGTGATCGCATCGGCGGTCTGATGGTCGCCCCACACGTTCAGTTCGCCCTGGTTCTCGCCATGATCCGCGCCGACGATAATGGCCGTTTCCTCCAGGACGCCGGCATCGGCCAGTCCGTTCAGCAACTGGCCGATGTACCGATCCGCGTAGAGGATACCGGTATCGTAGCCGTCGATCCAGCGTTTGACCGCTGCCATCGAGTCCAGTTGTGCGGGCACGCGCGGGTACGCGGTGGGATTGTAAGGCTCGAAGCCGTAGCCGCTCGGCTCCTGGGCGCTGTGCGGTCCGAAGCCGGCCCATGCGCGCTGCCGGACCTCTTCGGTCAACCAGGCGGGGGGCGGGTCGTTCGCAAAGGGGTTGCCGAACTCCACGGGCGTGCGATAGGGCGTATGCGGGTCCCACAAATTGACATGCAGGAACCAGTTATCCTCGCGGGCATGGCGCCCGATCCAGTCGCGGGCCAGGGGTACAACCTCGTCGGCGCGATCCATCCCCTGCTTGCCGGGATTAAAAATCTCGCTGTAGCCGGCGTACCAGTGCCAGGCCGAATGGCGCTCGCCAAAGGAACTGACCGTGGCGGTATGCAGGCCCGCGGCGCGTAGCGCGGCCATCCAGCCTGTCGTGCCGAACAGATCCTGAAAACCGCGCGTGGAGCCTTCGACGAAAGGCTGCGCTGCTGTCCCGCCGTGGCCGACAACCCCCGTGCGGAACCCGGCGCGCCCGCTCCACAGCGCTGTGCGCGACGGCAGGCAAGGAGCGTCGGTGATGTAGCAGTTCTCGAAGCGCCGGGCATGCCGCGCTAGCGCATCGATGTTGGGGCTGGTGTTCCGGTGGTAGCCGTAGCAGCCCAGGTGGTCGGGGCGCTGGCTGTCAATATCGATATAGAAAACACGCAATTCATCACCCCCAGCGCACCGTCAGCTGATCGTCCACCGCCGCGTGCTTGCGCGAAGTGATAAGGACGGTCTTGCCCCGCTGTTCCACGGTGTAGTCGTTGCTCGGTGCGATGTGCCGCTCGGTCTCCAGCGCGATCACGTCTGCCGGTTGCGTCAGCCGGAAATCGATAGCCGCATCCGCAACCCGCGTGATCTCGGCTGTTGCATAAACAATCCGCACAGCGCCAAAGGCGACGTTCAGCGGCAGCATCACACCTTCCCGTCCGCGCAACACCAGCGCGCGCCCTTCCAGCAGGTCACGCCCGCGCTCGGTCAGATGGATCTCTTTCTCAAAGGCGTCCAGGTTCAGGATGTGCAGGAAGCGCTCTCCGTCCGGCGAGGCCGTGGAGGTCAGGAAGACGCCGTAGTATGGAGTATTGTAGCGCAGGCCGGCGGACGCGCCCAGGTTCTCCAGGGCCGTGCGAAAGAACGGAATGTCGGCGGTGTAGGCGGCAGTGATCACGATGGCGCGGCCCTTGCCCACCGGGATGTCGAAGCCACATGCCTCATCACTGCCCACCACGCGCAGGATCACCTCGCCGCGGGCCTGCTCGAAAACCTGCGCGTAGTGCGTGCGGGTCTCGGCGTGCGGCGCCGCCCAACCGGTGGAGTAGAGCGACACGTAATAGAAGGTCGCTCCTTCACGTGCTCCAAGCGGGGTGAGACCGAGCGCTTCCGCCAGCAGCGTGCAGGGATTGGCTTCCATGTCGAACAGCGGCACTTCCCCGTAGAGCAGGATCGCCCCCCCCGCCGTCAGGTAATCGACTAGCTTCCGTTGCAGATCCCCATCCATATACCGCGCCGAGGCTAGCACCAGCACCGGCGCGCCAGCCGAATCCAGGGGCTTGTCCTGGATATCCACGGCGCCGAAGCGATAGCCGGCCAGCAGCATCGCCCGCGCCACGCTCTCCCACGCGCCGGGGCCGCGGTTGGCCTCGACGTTGGCGACGATTGCGTTCATCCGCGCACTCGCCGGGTACTTGTACTCGGTCATATAGTAGTCGGGGATGAAGGCGAAGGCCACGCCGTCGTGCTCTTCCTCCATCACGGCCAGCTTGTCCCCCAGCGCCAGGGCCATGCTGGTGACGCGCGCCAGGCGCGGGTAGGTGTAATTGAGCACACCCTCGGGGCTGACCGGCGCGCCAAACCCGTGCCGCTCCCCGGTGAAGGCGATGCGGTCGTTGCCATCGTGAACCGGCTGGGGCAGCGGGGCGTTGATCCCGCCGGTGAACAGGTAGTAGTTGATCAGCCGGTTGCCCTGTGCCAGGCACATGCGCACCTTGAAATCGACCGCCGATGGATCGATCCGCCCTCCGTAGTTTTCGCCGTAGTCGCCGCTGCCCGCCTCAAACTCCACCGAGGTCAACGGCTGGTCCGGGTTATTCACGGCGGCCATGAAGGCATTCATCAGATACAAGTCCTGAAAGTTGGTCATGCTCAGGTCGCCAAGGTAATGGTCCGACCCGGCGACGTAGCCGGGCGCCTGGGTGTAGGCCGCGTAAAGCTGGCTGATGCCGACCGGGAACGTGAAGCCCCTCCCCCGGTCGGTGCCGTGGATATTGATCACGAAAGGTACGCCTCTGATGCCGTACTCCTCCGCATAGCTGCGGAGCGTGGCGACATACCGGGCATAGCGGTCGCGCATGAAGTGCCCCAGGTCACGCATCAACGCGGCGGCGTACTCCTCGCGAGGCGCCCGGATCGCGGTATCGCGGATGAGCGGGTTATCAAGGGCAAAGGGATAGCGCGTCTTGAGCGTGGCGGCGTCATATCGCTTTTGCAACCACTGCACGAAATCGCCCAGGACATGATCGGTCAGGTCGGGCGAATTCGAGATCCAGGACAGCATCCCGATCTCGTTGTCGAGCTGGACACCGATGATGTTGCCGCCGTTGGGTTGCAGGCGCGGCGCGATCACGCGCCCCATCACTGCCTCATACCAGCGGCGCACCTCTTCCAGGAAACCCGGTGCGAGATAATCGACTGTGCGCGTGGGCGCCGGCTTGCCGTCCCAGGTCACAGGAATGATCTCCGGGTGCTTGGTGTACAGCCAGTAGGGCAACCCCTCGTTTTTCATCTCGGCCATGATGAAGGGACCGGGCCGCGCGAAGAATAGGAGATCGTTGTCCCGGCAGAGATCGATAAAGGCGCCCAGGTCGAGATTCGGGGTGGTCTTACCCTCCAGGTCGATCTCTCCCTCAACCGGTTCATGCATCAGCCATGGCACATACGAAGCCACGAGATTGCCGCCCGCCGCCTTCAGCTTGGCGATGCGATCCCTCCAATCCTCACGAGCGAGGCGGAAGTAGTGAATTTCGCCCCCGACGAAAGTCCGCGGCCGGTCGTCGACGAGAATCTGTCTGTGTTTAAGCTCAATCATATTATATCCCCCGATTGGTATGATTATCTTACATCTACTATTCCGCTTTATGAGGTAATGAATTAGCTGCATTTCTGATGCCATCAACTTACCGAAAATGGGGTATTGGCACAATCTATGCTCTGATTGGTCGGCAAATAACGACCTCATCTGAGAACCGGGGCAGTTCCGCACGACGGCTATCGATGAAGAGGAGTGACGACGGATGTAACCCTGGCGACTCGGCATTTCGAGGTTCAATCGGTTGTTCGTAATGACATACGTCTACAAGGAGGTAAGTAGAATGTTCCGACGACGAAACCGATTAGCTCTTACGCCACTGCTGTTGCTGGTGTTAATCCTCTCTTCCTGCGGATCGGACAACGGCGGCAGCACCTCTCAGTCCGGTGGGGCCAACGCGCCCGCAGCGACGAACACGACCGGCGGCGGCGCGTCCGATCAGGGTGGCGCACAACCTGCCGGCGGCGAAGGTATGGTGGATCACCTAGACTTCGGCGGCTTTGGGGGCGGCGACAACCCGCAGCTCAACTACAACCCCTTCTCGCCTAATGCCTTGACCTCTGCCTACACCTTTGAACCGCTCATGATCGTCGACACCTTCAACTGCAAGACCAATCCCTGGCTGGCAACCGACTACAAGTGGCAAGACCCCCAGACGCTCGTGTTCACGATCCGCGACGGCGTGAAATGGAACGACGGGCAGCCCTTTAGCGCTGATGATGTCGCCTATACCTTTAATCTCCTGAAGGCGCAGCCCGCTTTCGACCTGGGCGGTGTCTGGCAGGCGCTCGACAGTGTGGCCAGCAGCGGCAATCAGGTCACCTTCAAGTTCAAGGAACCTTCGGCGAACATGTTCTTGAAGATAGCGAACAACGTGCTCATCGTGCCTAAGCACGTTTGGGAGAAGGAGACCGACCCGGTCAAGTTCACGAACCCGGATGCGGTCGGCACCGGACCGTACAAGCCGGCCAGCTTCAACGGCCAGCAACTCGTCCTGGCGCGCAACGAAAGCTACTGGCAGGCCGATAAGATCCACGTCAACCAGTTGATTTTCCACAAGAACGCCGGGGGCAACCAAATTGAGCAACTGGCCTTGAGCCAGGGCAAGTACGACACCAACGCGATGTTCGTGCCCAACATCAAGCAGGTGTACGTCGACAAGGACCCCGCGCACAATCACTACTGGTATCCACCAGGAGGCGAGATCGCCCTTGGCTTCAACCTGACCAAGCCGCCGTTCAACGATCCCGAGTTCCGGCGTGGCGTGGCTTATGCGATCGACCGGAACGCCATTTCGACCAAGGCCGAATTCGGCTATGTCCAGCCCGCGAGCCAGACCGGCCTGGTGCTACCCGGCCAGAAGGATTGGCTGGCGCCCGATATCAAGGATCAGGGCATGATTCCCTACGATGCGAAGCAAGCCGCCGACATTCTGGACAAGGCGGGCTACAAGAAGGACAGCAACGGCAAGTTACTGGGTAAGGACGGCAAGCCGATTGAGTTCACCTTCCTGGTGCAAAACGGCTGGACCGACTGGATCCAGGCCGCGCAGGTGGTCCAGCAGAATCTGAATGCGCTGGGCCTGACCGTGAATGTACAAACGCCTTCGCCCGACACGGTCAACGAGCAACGTGGGTTAGGTAACTTCGACATGGCCTTCGCTGTCCATGGCGGCTCGTGCAGCATGTACGACAACTACCACGATTATTTCTACAGCAAGGCCAGCGCGCCGATCGGGCAGAAAGCGCCGACCAACTGGATCCGCTGGGAGGATCAGAATACCGACAAGCTGATCGACCAGTTGCGCCAATCCACCGATGAAGCTGCCCAGAAGCAGTCGGTGTACGGGTTGGAGAAGATCCTGACGACGCAGTTCCCCACCGTCCCGCTCTGGTATGGCGCGCACTGGTTCCAGTACAGCACCAAGAGTGCGGTCGGCTGGCCGAACGAACAAGATCCCTACGCCGGGCCGACCGACAGCTTGCTTATCATCACCCACCTGCGGCCGGCCACCGGCCAGTAAGCCGGGCCACGGCGCAGGTAGCGGCGGAGGCGCCGCAAGGCGCCTCCCCGCCGATTGTTTCGGCTAAAAGAATACGGTGCCCGAGGGACCACACACTGCCCTTCGAGGCGCCGGGGAGGTCGGGTTATGCGGTACTTTATACGCCGATTCCTATTCTTTTTGTTGACATTATGGGCGGCGGTTACCCTCAACTTCATCATCCCCCGTCTGCAACCGGGTGATCCCGCCGAGTCCATCGTCCGCCAGATGGTTGGGCAGAACAAGTCGATCGATCCGGCCCAACTGCAGGCCATCCGGACGATGCTTGGAGTGCCGAACGGCAACATCTTCCAGCAGTATATCGACTATCTGAACAGCATCGTCCGTCTCAATTTCGGGCTGTCCTACAGCTACTTCCCCTACAGCGTCATGCACATGATCGAGCAGGCGATGTGGTGGACAATCATCCTCGTCCTAACCACGCAGGTGATCGGGTTCATCGTCGGCAACATCCTGGGGGCCTTTGCGGCGTGGCGGCGCAATAGCGCCTTCGACACCTTTGTCAGCCTGGGCCTGAGTTTCGTTGGCACCCTCCCGTTCTTCTGGATCGCCCTGCTCATGCTGTTCATTTTCGCGTTCAAGCTCAACTGGTTGCCCATGGGCGGCGGCTTCAGCGAAAGCTCCACCCGTGAATTCAGCCTGGGCTATGTCGGCGACATCCTCAAGCACGCCGTGCTGCCGGCGGCGGCGATCCTGCTCACGGCGCCCATCGGCTGGGTGATGGGCATGCGCAACAATATGATTCAGGAGCTGGGCGCCGATTATACCCGCCTGGCAATCGCCAAGGGGTTAAAGCCGTGGAAGATCGCGCTGCTCTACAGCGCCCGCAACGCGATTCTGCCTAACGTCACCGGCTTCGCCATCTCGCTCGGCGGTATCATGGGCGGCGTGATCTTTATCGAGGGCATCTTCGACTATCCGGGCCTGGGCCGGTTGCTGTTCCAGGCGGTGGGCAACCGGGACTACCCGCTGATGCAGGCTCTCTTCCTGTTTACCACTGTCGGTGTCCTGGTGGCGAACCTGCTCGCCGACTTTATGTACGGCTGGCTCGACCCGCGCGTGCGGAAAGGAGCGACATAATGAATACCCGGAAATCTGCCCCGCCGCTGGAAATCGAGTCCGAGGAAGCGATCCAGGCAGACGTGCCCTCGCCCGGCGCCAGCAACATCGGCGTGAGCGGTATGACCGCCGTGCCGGCGTCGGTCCCCAACGACGCGCCCCTGCCCCTGGAAACCCGCGAGGAAGGCACGGAAGACGAAAGCATGCGCGACGACGTGGGCCGCGAGTCCACGCGCGCCCGGTTCAAGATGCCGTCCTGGTTCACGATTCTGTGGCAGAACAAGAAAGCGCGAGTCGGACTGGTGCTGCTCACCCTCTTCATTCTGGTGGCGCTGCTGGCCCCTATCCTGGCGCCCTACGACCCCCATGACAGCAGCTTCATGGCCTCTGAACAGCCGAGTGCCGCGCACCTGCTGGGCACCACGCAGGCGGGTCAAGATGTGCTGTCGCAACTCATCTACGGCGCGCAGACCTCGTTGCTCGTCGGTGCGGTGGCCGGGGCGCTGGCCACCCTCATCGCCCTGGTTATCGGCATGACCGCCGGCTATATGCAGGGCGTCGTCGACGACGTTCTCTCGTTTCTCATCAACCTGGGCCTAGTGGTGCCCGCGCTCCCGCTGATGATCTCGATCGCGGCCTATTCGCCGGTGCGGGGCGTGGCGATCATCGTCTTTGTTATCGCCCTCACCGGCTGGGCCTGGGGTGCGCGCTTCAAGCGCGCGCAGGTAATCTCGCTGCGCACCCGTGACTACATCACCTCGGCGCAGTTTGCCGGCGACGGCCCGTTCCGCATCATCTTCCGCGAGATCATGCCCAACATGATCTCGCTGGTGGTGCTGTCCTACATCGGGGCGGCGAACGGCGCGATCGGCGCCGAAGCGGGCCTGGAATTCCTCGGCCTGGGCGATCCGAGCACGGTCAGTTGGGGCACGATGCTCTACTGGGCCAACAACGGGGGCGCGATGCTGACCGGCCAGTGGGCCTGGTTGGCGGCGCCCGGCCTCGCGCTGGCTCTGCTGACCACCTCGCTCATCCTGATCAACTTCGGCGTGGATGCGCTGAGCAATCCCCAGTTGCGGGAGGAGTAGCACTATGGCTCTGCTTGAAGTCGAACACCTGGACGTGACCTATGCCACGAAGCACCGCCCGCCGCTGTACGCCATCCGCGACGTGACCTTCCAACTGAACCAGGGCGAGTTTGTCGGCCTGGTCGGCGAGTCGGGCAGCGGCAAATCGACGCTCGGCAACGCGATCTTGCGCTTGCTCCAGCCGCCCGGCGTCATCAGCGCGGGCACCGTCCGCTTCGACGGGAAAGACATCACGACGATGCCCGAAAGTCAGTTGCGCCATATGCGCTGGCGTGACTTCTCGACGGTATTCCAGAGCAGCATGAACTCGTTGAATCCGGTCTACAAGATCGAGCGGCAGTTCAGCGATGTCATGGAAGAGAAGACCGATCTGAGCAAAGCGCAGATCCGCGAGCACATCGCCGAGCTGCTGCAGATGGTCAAGATCGATCCCTCCTTCATGGGCTTCTATCCGCATGAGCTGTCGGGCGGCATGAAGCAGCGCGTCGCGCTGGCCCTGGCCCTGGCCCTCAAACCCAAATTCGTCCTGCTCGACGAGCCGACCACGGGGTTGGATGTGCTCGTGCAGAAAATGATCATGGAGAACCTGCGCGAATTGCAACGCCAGATGGGCTTCGCCGTGATCCTTATCAGCCACGATCTGGGCACCGTGTTGGAGGTCTCGGATCGCATCCTGGTCATGTACGCCGGGGAGTTGGTGGAGGAGCAGCCCGCGAAATCCATGTTGCAGCACGCCATCCATCCCTACACCCACGGGCTGCTCGGCTCGTATGCGGATCCCGCCGCCGACAACGTCGAGATCAGCTACATTCCGGGCCGTCCGCCCGACCTGACCCATCCGCCGAAGGCGTGTCCGTATGCCCCGCGCTGTCCTGAAGTGATCAAGATCTGTCGCGAGGTGAAGCCGCAACTCCTGCCGATGTGGGATGGCCGCGCGGCGTGCCACGTGGCGGCGATGGAATGGCAGCAGAGCCGGCGGACCGGCGACGAACGGGTGGTGGACGAGGGGCCGGCACTGGTGGACGCGGCCTTCTCGGAGGCCACCTCGCACAAGAGCCTGAAGCTCGAAGGTGCCGAGGTGCTGCGGCTGGAGCACATCTGCAAGAGTTATGAGCGCCGCCAGGGCCTGAAGAAGGCGACGGTACAGGCCGTGGACGACGTATCGTTCACGCTGTACGCAGGCCGCGTGACGGGCCTGGTCGGCCAGAGCGGCAGCGGCAAGAGCACTATCGCCCGCCTCCTGACCGGCATCGAGCGGCCCGACAGCGGCACCATCACGTTTGGCGATACACGGGTTGACCAGATCAGCGGCGGCGCACTCCACAACTATCGCGCGCACGTCCAGTACGTCTTCCAGGACCCGTTCTCCGCGCTGAACCCGGCGCACAATATCGAGTACTTGCTGATGCGGCCGCTGATGAACTACAAGAAGCTGGGCGGCGCGGCGGCGCGCAAGCGCGCCATGGAGTTACTGGAAACGGTCGGCCTGTCACCCCCCGAGCAGTTCATGAACAAGAATCCGCACCAGCTCTCCGGCGGCCAGCGCCAGCGCATCGTAGTCGCGCGCGCCCTCGCGCCCGACCCGGACATCATCATCGCCGACGAGCCGATCTCGATGCTCGACGTCTCCATCCGCGCCGAGATTCTCCAGTTGCTGGACAAGCTCGTGCGCGAGCGGCGCATCGCCATGCTTTACATCACCCACGACCTGTTGAGCGCCCGCTTGCTCTCCGACGAGATCATGGTGCTCAACAAAGGCAAAGTCGTCGAGCAGGGGCCGGCCAAGCAGATCATCATGCAGCCAAAAGATGAATACACGCGCCTGCTTCTAGACGCGATCCCGACTCTCGACTACGGCATGCCCGGCCAGGGAGGCTATATTGAGACGGCCGAAACGATAAAAGTTCACCGCTAATTGGGCCTGCGCCCTGGCGCAGCGCAGGAATCGCGCCCGCCCGCCCGGTTTCCCGAAGCTGGGAGCGGCGCGGGCGCGATTCGCGCGTGGCGCCTGCCCGCCACGCGGATCGCCCCAGGAGGGTACTTGATGATCGATCCCAGCCGTCGCTTGAAACCGGCTGCTTTCCAGGCGCAAGAGGACTACAACCGCGCCCGGCGCAAAGTCTTCCTGGATGAAATCAGTTCGTTCTTGATGCGTCGACCTAACGATCTGCTTTCGTTCCAGGAGGTGCGCGAACAGCTCCCGATCAAGAGCCAGGTCTACCGCGGGGTGCGCGCGATACCGGTTGCCAGGATCATCGGCAGCGTGGACCGCTACGAGGACTTCAACCGCCACTTCTTGCCCACGCAGACGCACACCCAGGCGCGGTGGGAAAATGTCGACGAAGCGACCCTCACCGACATCGTGCTGCCGCCGATCCAGGTCTATCAGATCGGCGAAGCCTATTTCGTGCTGGATGGCAACCACCGCGTCTCGGTCGCCAAAGAGAAGGGCATGGCGTTCATCGACGCCCAGGTGGTGGAATTGCAGACCAAGCTGCCGCTCACCCGCGATACGGACCAGCGCGAGTTGCTGCGCCTGGCCGAGTATGCCCGCTTTCTGGAGCAGACCAACCTCGATACGCTGCGCCCCGGCGCCGGCATCGCCTTCACCTCGCTCGGACGCTACAACGTGCTCATCGAGCACATCTCCGCCCACCGCTGGTTTATGGGTATCGAGCAAAACCGGCCCGTGTCCTGGGAAGAGGCGGTGCTCGACTGGTATGATACCGTCTACGCACCGCTGGTCCAGATCATCGAGGAGCAAGGCATCCTCGATGCGTTCCCCGGCCGCACCCCCGCCGACCTCTACCTCTGGATCATGGACCACCGCTACTATCTCAGCCAGGAGCAGGGCCGCCAGGTCGGCCCTCACACAGCAGTGCTGACCTACAATCGGTCGCAGGTGAACTGGGCACGTAAAGTGCTCGGCTGGACCAACCGGCTGCTCGACCACGTCGCCCATCCCTTCGTGATCTCCGCACAGGCACTGGCCCGCGCCCTGAAAGCCGGGTCAGCCCGGCGGTAGTTCGTCCGCGTTGCCCGGCCCCGATCCACCTGGGCGCACTATGCACTCCCCCGCCAATCCCATGCGTAAATCGGGCCCCGACGGTCCAGAACGTCCACATTTTTCATAGAAATCCATCCGCTTGGTGGTCAATTGGGATCTCAAATTTGCGCTAAAGCTGAACCGAAAACAAGGGCAACATTACGATTTATAGGTGGCGGGAAACGCGTTATCGCTGCCCAGGCTGTCACAAGGCCTTTAGCGCCCACTGCGGTACCCCGTTTTAGCGTAAATACTACGACGAGGTCGCTCTACTCGCTGATCCTGGAGTGCGAGAAAGGTCCGATTTTGGGAGACAAGCATGGTGCAGCAATGACCGGCCCTTGTTCCTGCCGTTTTCTTCTTGAGCAGCGACTTACTTGAGCTCGTCAGCCACCACAATGGCTAGCGGCATAATGGATCGGCCGATCAGCGCGGCAAGCTGACGCCCAGCGTCCGATAGCGCGCCCTGTGCTATGCTGACGTCCGATCCCGCAATGAACTGCGTCACGTCTTCCGGCACTCCATCGGTGGACGCCGCGACTGGGGTAATCGGTGTGGCCGCCACATTATCGGGCCGGGCAGGTGGGCTGCGGGTCGGCGATCCCGTACTGCGCGCGTTCGTCCGGCGTCAGGTCGCGGGTTAGCACGCTGCACAGATAGCGCACGGTGTCGTGATAATCGGTCTGCCAAATGCGAGCCGTCTTATCCAGGCTGGCCGTAAGGATATACTTGCCGTCGGGCGAGAAGGCCACGGAGTGGACCATATCGCTATGGCCGCTGAACCGGCGCAACTCTGCGCCGGTCTGCACATCCCATAACCGGGCCGTCTGGTCGTCCCCGCCCGTCAGCACGTATTTGCCGTTCGGCGAGAAAGCGATGCCTTCGACCGGGCCGCTGTGGCCGATAAAGCGCCGCACCTCCTTGCCGGTCTGCGCATCCCACAGCCGTGCCGTCCACGCTGCTGGTCAGCACGTAGCGGTCGTCGGGCGAAAACACCGCGTCATGGACATAATCGCTATGCCCGCGCAGGATCTGCAGGTCCTTGCCGGTCAGCGGATCACGGATATAGGCGTTCTTGTCGTCGTTGCTCAGGGCGATCCTCTGCCCGTCATGCGAGAAGGTGACGCTGCTCCAGCTAGACCCAATGTTATGCTGGTCCATCGTCAGCAGGTTGGCGGCGGTGCGGGCGGCCCAGATACGGGCGATACCGCCCGCACCCGCGCTGGCGATGTATTGGCCGTCGGGCGAGAAACCGGCCATCCGTAGCTGGTCGGTGGGGTCGGTGAATTGGCGCAACTGCCGTCCGGTCGCGGCGCCCCAGAGACGGGCGGTCTGATCTGCGCTGGCGGTGAGGATCGTCTTACCGTCTGGAGAGAAGACGGCCGAGGTTGTCTTCAGGTCGTGGCCGCTGAGTCGGACCAGCTCCTGGCCGGTCGCGGCGTCCCAGACGCGCGCGGTGTGGTCGTCACTCGCGGTAACCACGCGCGTGCCGTCCGGCGAGAAGTTGGCCTCTTCCACCCCGTCGTCGTGGCCGGCAAACTGGACCGCGCCCGGGGCAGGCTGCCTCGGCCAGAGCAACGCCGTCTGATCGAAACTGCTGGTGGCGATCCAGCGGCCGTCCGGCGTGAACGCCACGCCATAAACCCCGTTCTTATGCCCGGCGAACACACGCATTAGGCGGCCGCTGGCAACGTCCCACAAACGCGCCGTCGTGTCGCCGCCGCTCAGCAGATATTTGCCGTCGGGCGAGAACTGCAGGCCCTGGATTTCGCCGGAATGGCCGGTGAAGACCCGCACCTGCGCGCTGCTTGCCGCATCCCATAACCGCACGGTCTTGTCTGCCCCCGCGCTTGCCACGTAGCGTCCGTCAGGCGAGCAGGCCACGACCTCGACCCCATCCGTATGGCCCGCCAAGACATGGATTGTCTGGCCCGTAGCGACATCCCAAAGTCGGAGGGTCTTGTCTGCGCTGCCAGTGAGCAGGTGCTTGCCGTCGGGCGAGAAGACCGCGTCCCCTACCTCGGCTGTATGACCAGTGAAGATGTGCAGGGTTTGGGCCGTGGCGACATCCCATAGCCGGGCGGTGCCATCCCAGGCGCCGGTCGCCAGATACTTGGCGTCGGGCGTGAAGACCGCATCTGCTACCGCATCCGTGTGGCCGGAGAAGATGTGCACGGTTTGCCCGCTTGCGAAGTCCCAGACGCGCGCGGTGCGATCAATGCTGGCGCTCGCCAGGTACTTGCCGTCGTGCGAGAAGCTGACGCGCAGGACCACATCGGCGTGGCCCGTGAGGACGCGCACCACCTGGCCGGTGCTGATATCCCATACATGGATCACCTTATCGTCGGCAGCCACTAGGTATCTGCCATCCGGGGAGATGGCGATGCCGCTTATGCCTGAACTGCCCAGGTACTGCCGAACGGGGAAAGGCAGCAGGGCCGCGCCGGAGACGGCGGCATCCGCCTGCGGCGAATACTCGCGCGTGATCGCGCGAATACCGAGCAGGGCGATCAACTGGCTA
>DASSGZ010000455.1:0-4622 GCA_035693165.1 Chloroflexia bacterium
GCGCCACCCTTACTGACGCCGATGCGCCCGACGCTTGCCCCGTGACCCCGCCGCAAGCATACCTGTTTGAGCCGGACGGTGCCGTGATCCGCGCCGGGCTGGTCCGCCCGCTGGCCCATCGGCTGGGGCTGGCGCAGATCGACCCGCAAATCGCCTACCTGACCGGGCCGGACGCCGTCGCCACGCCGTTCGCCCGCGGGTTCCAGATCGACGAGGTGCATCCGTTCAACCTGAAGCTGCTCAACCGGCGGCTGGCCGCGTTGCAGGTGGGCACGGTGGAGTTGAAGAAGCGCGGCATCGCCCTGGAACCGGAGGCGCTGCGCTCCCGGCTCAAGCTGCACGGTCCCGCCGCCCGCACGATCATCTTCACGCGCCTGGGCGACGAGCCGCGCATGCTCCTTTGCCGCCCTATCGCGCGCTGACTAACCAGTAAAAGGCGGATTGGCACCGCCGAGACGCAGAGAACGCAGAGAATGGCATGCGATGCGAGCTAGAGCGGAGTCCATTACCGCCTGGGGAGCGTTGCACCCTAGTTCGTACGAGGCATTGTCACGAACAATACTTCTACAAATGATCTCTGCGTTCTCTGCGTCTCGGCGGTGAATATGAACGGATGCCGGGTGAGATCATTGACGTTGCCGCAGGAACATGCTATCCTCGTAGCAGAGGCAACGCCGCAGCCGCAGATCACCCGTTCAGCGGATGGGCCGCAAAAGGAGCCACGATCCCCCATGGCGACCACCACCACGACCACGGCCCTAACGCAATTCGCCGAGCGCATCATCCGCAACGTGGAGACGGTCATCGTCGGCAAGCGGCCACAGATCGAGTATGTGCTGGTGGCGCTGCTCTGCCAGGGTCATGTGTTGATCGACGATGTACCGGGCACGGGCAAGACGATGCTGGCCCGCGCCGTGGCCGCCAGCATGGGCCTGGCGTTCAAGCGACTGCAATGCACGCCCGACTTGCTGCCCAACGACGTGACCGGGGTGAGCGTCTATAACCAGCAGGCCAACGCCTTCGAGTTCCAGCCGGGACCGGTCTTCGTCAACTTCCTGCTGGTGGACGAGATCAATCGGGCCACGCCGCGCACGCAATCGGCGCTGCTGGAGGCCATGCAAGAGCAGCAGGTGACGGTGGACGGCGTGACCCGCCGCCTGCCCGCGCCGTTCGTCGTGCTGGCGACCCAGAACCCGATCGAGTTCGAGGGCACCTTCCCGCTGCCGGAGGCCCAGCTTGACCGCTTCCTGATCCACATGACTATGGGCTATCCGGGCGCCGAGGACGAACTCCAGATCCTGCGGAACCTGCGCAAGCAGCACCCCATCGAGCAGATCGGGCAGGTGGTGGACGGCGGCGAGTTGCCCGCGCTGGCCGACCTGGTCACCGATGTGCACGTGGACGAAACGCTGGAGCAGTATATCCTGGGTATCGTGCGCGCCACGCGCAACCACCCCGATGTTGCCGTCGGCGCCAGCCCGCGCGGGTCGCTGGCGCTGTACAAGACCGCGCAGGCCTTCGCCGCGCTGCATGGCCGCGACTATGTGGTGCCCGAAGATGTGCGGGAAATGGCCCCGCTGACCCTGCCGCACCGCATCAGCATCAAGCCGGAGAGCCAGTTGCGCGGACGCGACCCGCGGAGCATCGTCGCGGATATTGTGCAGCATACCACGCTCGATCTCGGCGACAAGCAATAGGGAGCGCGGGCCATGCGCAACTTCGTCCCCCTGCTGGTGGTGCTGCTGGTCATCGCCCTGACCCTGCGCGTCGATTTCTTCGTCACCGTCGTCTATTTCCTGGCCGCGCTCTATGTGCTGTCGCGCCTCTGGATGGGCCGGGCCATCCGGCACCTGGGCGTGCGCCGGGCCTTCACCGACCATGCCTTCACCGGCGACCTGGTGACCGTGGACCTGACCGTGCGCAACGTCGATTGGCTGCCCATCCCGTGGGTAGAGGTCAGTGAGTCGCTGCCTGTGCGGCTGATGGCCGTGCCCTTTGACCGCCAGGTGATCACGCTCGGCCCCTACGGCGAGTGGCACCACCGCTACACGCTGGCCTGCCGGCACCGCGGCTACTACGACATTGGACCGCTCAGCCTGGAGTTGGGCGACCTGCTGGGCCTGGCCCACCGCACCGGCCAGGGCGCCGAGCCAAAACGCCTCACCGTCTACCCGCGCGTTGTCGCTCTGCACGAGTTGGGCCTGCCCACGCACTCGCCGATGGTGGCGCTGCCGGTGCAATCGCCGCTGTTCGAGGACGCCAGCCGCATCATGGGCGTGCGCGACTACCAGCGCGGCGATGCCATGCGCCGCGTGCATTGGACGGCGACCGCGCGCACCGGGCGGCTGGTCGTTAAACAATACCAGCCGGCCATCGCCCGCGAAACGCTGATTTGCCTGGACCTGGATGAAGACGACTACGAGATCACGCGGCGCTACCCGGCCACGGAACTGGCGATTGTGGCCGCCGCGTCCCTCGCCAGCCATATCATCCTGAAAGAAGGGCTGGCCGTGGGCCTGATCACCGAGGCGGTGGACCCGCTGGTGGGGGCGGAGCGGTATATCGCGCTGCCGCCGCGCGCCGAGCGCGCCCACCTGATGACCAATATCCTGGAGACGCTGGCCCGCGTGCAGATGACGCAGGGGGCCGCGTTCACCGAGTTGCTGCACCGCGCGGGCGTCCATGCCTCCTGGGGCACCACCTTCGTGGTCATCACCGGCGGCGCCAGTCAGGCCTTGTTCGACACGTTGCTGGGGCTGCGGCGCCGCGGCTTCTCGGTGACGTTGATCCTGGCCCAGCCCGATGTCGCCGCCCACGAATGGCAGGAGCAGGCCGCCCGCATCGGCATGCCGCTGCTGGAGGCGTGGTCGGACCGCGACCTGGAGACCTGGCGATGAGCACGCAGCGCTGGATCGAGGATGTATTTCGCCCGGTCATCGTCGGGCTGATGGTGGGTAGCATCGTGCTCGCGCTCGTACAGATGCTGCACCTGGTCATCCCGGCCTGGGACGGCACCTACCTCGCCGTCTTCTGCGGCCTGGTCGCCGCCGAATCGTATTTCTCGTACCGCTTCGCGCCGAAGGGAAGCTGGGACACCGTGACCAAGCTGCGCTACCGCGGCAGCGAGGCGCTGCTGATCATCTTGCTGCTGCAGCTCAGCACCAACATCAGCGAGGGGCGGGCCAATATCTTCGAGGGGCTGCCGCGGTTCGACGCCCCGATGCTGATCGCGATGACCATCGTGCTCTTGTGCTGGTTCTTCGCCGCCGACACCGCCGCCGACTTGGAGCGCGTGGGCGAGCCGCCCGAACAAACCCCCGCCTACGTCCCGCCCCTCGACACGCTGACCAGCCGCTTCCTGGTCGGCGGGGCCATCTTGCTGATCGCCACCGGCCTGAGCAAGATCCGCCTGGAGGGGCTCTTCGACCTGGGCCGCGCGCCGATTGGCGGCCTGGTGCTGCACGTGCTGGTGTACTTCCTCCTGGGCGTGATCCTGCTGGGGCAGGTGCGCTACACCGAGCTGTCGCGGCGCTGGGAGGCGCGGGGCACGCGCATGGCGCCGGAGCTACCGGCAGGCTGGGTGCGCTACAGCGTCATCTTCGTCGCGCTGGTTGCCCTGCTGGCGTTCGTTCTGCCCACCAGCTATACAGTGGGCTTGCTGGACGTGCTGCGCACCATCCTGGGCTGGATCGTGGCCATCGTCACGACGATTGCGCTGCTGATCATGACCGGCCTGTCGCTGCTGGCGAGCGCGATCCTCTCCTTGTTCGGCGTCAAAACGCAGCCCATGCAGTTCCAACCCGCGCCGCCCCCGCCCCCCATACAGGTACCCCCTGGCGGCGACGACGGCGGCGCCTGGCTAGAGTTCGCGAAGTCGGCGCTGTTCTGGGTGGCGGTAATCGCCGTCCTGGTGTACCTGGTGCGCAGCTACTGGCAGAGCGGCCCGCGGCTGCGCCAGATCCTGGCCGCTTTCGCGCCCCTGCAGCGGGTGCTGCAGTGGTGGGCGGGCGTCTGGCGCGGGGTCCGGCGGTCGCTGGCGGTGGTGGGCGAGCAGATCGGGCGTCTGCTGCCGGCGCGGAGCGCGCCCGCTGCGGGCAGTCCGCTGGGCCGCCTGCTGCGTGTGCGCGGGCTGTCGCCGCGCGAGCAGGTGCTGTACTACTACCTGAGCATTGTGCGCCGCGCGGGGCGCCAGGGCTATCCGCGCCACGGCACCCAGTCGCCCCGCGAGTACAGTGCCGGGCTGGCCCCGCAATTGCCGCAGGCGCAAGAGGACCTGGACCGGCTCACGCAGGAGTTCATCGAAGCCCGCTACAGCCGCCACCCTATCGAGCCACCGGAGGCAAACCAGGCGCAAACTCACTGGCAGCAGGTGAAGGCGGCGCTACAGCGGGCACGGGACCAGGTAACCGGCGCCAAGCCGCCGCCCGGCCCCGGCCCATCGGGCGGAACCGGCGTAAGCTAGCCCAACAGCGAAGGAGGCCCACATGCCGCACGAAACCGATGCTGTGAAAGCCGCCAATACCACATTCTGGGACGGCGCTGCCGCCCGGTGGCGGCAGCTTGACCTGCCCGCGCCGGCTCTGTTGCAGGATTGGGTGGGCCACCTGGCCTGCGCCCCCGGC
>DASSGZ010000456.1:0-5965 GCA_035693165.1 Chloroflexia bacterium
CATCATCTCCGGCTACAGCGACGGCACCTTCCGCCCCGGCAACGCGGCCACGCGCGGGCAGCTTGCCAAAATGATCGTCGTGGCCCGCGGCTGGCCCCTCGCCAACCCAGCCCGGCCCTCGTTCACCGACGTGCCCACCAGCTACCCGTTCTACCGCTACATCGAGACCGCCAAGAGCCACGGCGTGATCAGCGGCTACAGCGACGGCACCTTCCGCCCCGGCAACACCGTAACCCGCGGCCAGATCTGCAAGATGGTCGTCAGCGCGTTCGGCTGGGCCATCAACACGACGGGCGGCCCGCACTTCAGCGACGTGCCGCGCGCCGATCCGTTCTACAGCTACGTCGAGACGGCGGTGAACCACAACGTCGTCTCGGGCTACGGCGACGGCACATTCCGGCCCGGCAACCCGGTGACGCGCGCCCAGTTGAGCAAGATCCTCTACCAGGCCATGAACCCGTAGCCACCGGCCGCCCAGGCGCCGGTCTGAAACCGGCGCCCACAACATGGCCGATGTAGGGGCCGGTTTCAAACCGGCCTCGTACGCGAAACGTTGTAGGGGCCGGTTTGAAACCGGCCTGGCTGGGGAAAGAAGGGGGCGCGCGAGTCCTACGGCTCGCGCGCCCCGGTGATCAGGGGTGCCGCCCCCGCGTTACCCAGGCGCGGCGGCAGGCACCCGGCGGGGGGTTCAGTCCTCCCGGCGCTCCACTACGATGGTCAGATCGGCGGCGAGCGCGGCAATCGCGCCCACCGCAGCCCAGACGGGAAGCAGCACGGCCCCAACCACCCCGGCCATCAGCGGGAACTCGGCGATGTTGTGTCCGGTGGAGTCCCGCAGAATAATGCGGCGCACATTCCCTTCATGCACCAGCTCTTTGACCTTCGCCATCACCTTGTCGCCCGTGAGTTGGTACTCTTCCACGGGCGCGCGCTGCTTGAGATCCATCAGCCCTTCCTTCGCTTCCTGGGCGAATTCCGTGGCCTTGGAGATCACCGTCTCGCGCGTAATCCGCAGTTCCTCCGTAGGCCGATCCTCGATCATCGGTGTGTCTCCTTTCCGCATGACCCGCCGCCCGATGCCACAGCAGGCGAACCAATCCTCGCTGGGCGCGGCGCGCGCTGGCGCGAACAGGCGGCATGACGCGGGCCGGCAAATGCGCCGGGCGGACCTGGCCATCCTCATTGTCGCACATTCCCGCGCCGCGCCCCGTTACGGGATCGCTACCCGCCGGTAGCGGGCGACCACCGGCGCGCCGGGTCTGACGCCGGCAGCCCATTTCGGGTATAATAGGAGGTATTCTAGCGAGGAGGCCCCTGATTTTATGAGCGCCGACGCCCCCGTGGCCCTGTCCCTGTTCGCGCCCGAACCCGAACCCGCGCCTGCCGGCCCGGCGGCCCCGCCTGCCCCTTCAGGGGCAGCGAAAGAGGCGCCCGCCGCCGCGCAAGCGCCCACCGTGAGCAACGGGGCGCTCTATCGCCGCTACCGCTCGCGCGACTTCCACGAACTGGTGGGCCAGGAGCCGATTGTCCACACCCTGCAAAACGCCTTGCAGAGCGGGCGGCTGGCCCATGCCTACCTGTTCTGTGGCCCGCGCGGCACCGGCAAAACATCCACCGCCCGCCTGCTGGCGAAAGCCGTCAACTGCCAGGCACCGGAGGGCGTCGAACGGCCCTGCAACGCCTGCGACGCCTGCCGCGCCATCAACGAGGGCCGCGCGGTGGACCTGATCGAGATCGACGCCGCCTCGAACAACAGCGTGGAAGACGTGCGCGACCTGCGTGAGCGGGTCAACTTCGCCCCCGCCCAGATGCGCCGCAAGTTCTACATCATCGACGAGGTGCATATGATGAGCACCTCGGCCTTCAACGCCCTGCTCAAAACGCTGGAGGAGCCGCCCGCCCACACCATCTTCGTGCTCGCCACAACCGACCCGCAGAAGTTGCCGGCGACCGTGCTCAGCCGCTGCCAGCGCTTCGACTTCCGGCGCATCGCCCTGCCGATCATGGTCCAGCATATGACCGGCATCGTCGCCAGCGAGGGCTACGCGGTCGAACCGGGCGTGCTGGAACTGATCGGGCGGCAGGCCACCGGCTGCATGCGCGACGCCCTCTCGCTACTCGACCAGTTGATGAGCTTCACCGACGGCACGCTGACCCTGGCCCAGGTGGAATCGGTGCTGGGGGCGCGCAGCGCCGCCGAGGTCGCGGCGTTTGTCGAGCAGGTGATCGCGGGCGATGTGGCCGGGGGCCTGCACGCGCTGCACACGGCGATCGAGAACGGCGCCGACCCGCGCCAGTTCAACCGCCAGGTGGTCGAGTACCTGCGCGGGCTGCTGCTGCTGCGCGCCGGGGGCGATGCGGCGGCGCTGGAAGCCACCGAGGAAGAGATCGCGCTGTTGCGGGCGCAGGCGGGGCGCGTGGGCCTGCCCGCCCTCACCGCCTGGATCCGCGCCTTCAGCAACGCCGACACCGGGTTGAAAAACGGCATGTACGGCGCGCTGCCTCTGGAGTTGGCCCTGGTCGAGGCCAGCCTGGCCGACACCGCCCCGGCGCCCCAGGCCGGCGCCCCGGCGCCCCAACCCGCCGCGCCCGCGCCCCGCCCGCACACGCCGCCCGCGCGATCCCAGGGTATCGCCGAACCCCGCCCGGCGCCCGCCGCCGCGAGTCCGGCCCCGCCGCGCGAGCGCCCCGTGCCGCCGCCCGCGCCGTTGCGCGCCGCCCCGCCGCCCATCGCCGCCGAGGACGCCGCACCTCCCGCCGCCGCGGTGACGGGTTCCGGCGATATCGCCGCCGTGCTCGACAACTGGGCGCGCGTGGTCGAAGCCGTGCGCGCGCGATCGCCCAGGGTGCAGGCGCTGTTGCGCGCCCCCGCCGTGCCCATCGCGCTCGACGCCAACTTCGTCGTGCTCGGCTTCGGCCCCAAGTCCGAGTTCCATCGCAAAAAACTCGAAGAACCGCCGAACCGCGACGCGGTCGAGCAGGCCCTGGCCGAGGTGCTGGGCCACGCCTATCACGTGCGCTGCGTCGCCGTCTCCGACGACGAACTGGCCCGCGCCCAGGCCGCCCGCCGCCCCAGCCCCGACGGCGCCGAGGCACCGCTCAACCCGCGCGCGCTCAAGGCCAAGGCGATTTTCGAGGAAGACGAGGAGTAGCCCGCCGCGCGAATGCCGCCGGATATGGGTGGGGCATCCAACCGACCTGCATAGCAAGAGGGGCCACTGTGTGGCCCCTCTCGCTTATAGTGCTGCCTTCTTGATCAGCCGCCGGCCACCGCATGTTTGTCACTCTGAGCGCAGCGAAGAGTCTCGTCGCCAACCCGAACAAGACGGAGATTCTTCGCTGCGCTCAGAATGACAAGTCCTGGTGGGCCGGCTACTCTACACTCGTCGTACTCAGCACTCGTCAGGGCAGGACGAAAGCCAGCGCGCGGCGGATGCCCGGCGCGAAGTCCACGGGGTAGGCGTGGCCCAGGTTGGGCAGCATTTCGAGGCCGCAAGGGACGCCGTGGGCGTTGAGCAGATCGACCACCCGGCGGGCGTTGTCCTGCTCGACGGCGTTATCCCGGTCGCCGAGGAAGACATAGCCGCGCACGCCGCGCGCCGCGCCCTGAGCAATCAGCGGGAGCCAGGCGTCGGGCGTGTCCATCGTCGGCCCGCCCGGCCCCAGCAGGATGAAGGCGGGCGCCGGGATGCTTCCGCTCAGCACGATGCGCAGCGCCGTTTCCCCGCCCAGCGAGAACCCGGCTACCACCAGTCGCGCCGGGTCCACGGTGTACTGCGCGGACAGATCGGCATACTGCGCCGCCGTCTCCCGGAGCGCCGTCTCCTGGTCGTCCCAGAGGTAGGCGTTCACCCCGCCCACCTGCGACGATTGCAGAGCCACCAGCCGCCAACCCGCATCCGTTACCGCCCGCCAGCCCTGGATCGCGCTATCCGCCGTGCCGGCGTTGCCGTGCAGCGCGATGAACAACGGGCACGTCGCGCCGGCCGGGCAGCCATCCGCCGGGTCGAGCACGCGCAGGGCGGGGCCGATCTCGGCGGCGGCCTGGCGCGCTTTACACACCGCCGCCAGCCGCTCGAACGCGGGCAGCCCCTGGAGCGGCTGCCAGGACGGACTCTCACGCATCACCCGCTCGCCGTACCACAGGCCGCGATTCAGGGCGTCTTCCAGAATCGCCACGGCCAGGTCCGGCTGCCCCACCCGCGCCGCCATGCACGAGCGCAGGTACAGCACGTTCGCCGCCTCCGCCGGGAACCGGTCGCCCTCGCGCGTCAGGATCTCCAGCGCCCCGGCGTAATCCTGCGCCTGGTAATGCTCCATCGCCTCCGCTTGAACTTCCTCATAGGTACGCATCGTCATAGCTGTCTCCTGGCTTAGGGATGGGGCGTGGAACCCACCCGCCTGGCCCGCCCGGTTGTCTTTTACCGGGGCGATGCTTATAATAAGGCAACATACGCCGATCCAACAAGTGCCGGCGCCGCCGCACCCATGTGTAAAGGAGCTTTCCGATTATGCAGCCCAATGCCAAAATGATCCAGCAGTTGCAGGCCAAGCTGATGAAAATCCAGGAAGACCTGGGCAACGAGACCGTCGAAGCCTCCGTGGGCGGCGTCGTCACCGTGGTCATGACCGGCCACCACGAGGTGCGCTCGGTGAAGATCGACCCGGAAGCGGTGGACCCGTCGGATGTCGAGATGCTCGAAGACACCATGGTCACTGCGTTCAACCAGGCGCTGGAAAAGGCGTCGGCGCTGGCGCAGGAACGCATGAGCGCCGTGACCGGCGGGATGAAGATCCCCGGCCTCTTCTAAAGTAGCGGACAGCACAACGGCGCCAGGCCGGGGGGCGATCTACCGACCACCCCGGCCCGGCGCCACTGCCCGGCGCGCCGGCTTAGCTGTGCCCGCCGGCCACGAACTCCTTCTCCAAGCGCCGCGTGACCGCCACGCGGGGACCGCTCTCCGCCGCCCGCGGCTTGCGCGCGTCCTGCGCCCGCACCAGCAGCACCGGCGTCCGCGCGCTTTGCACCACCTTCAGGGCCACGCTGCCCAGCCAGAGCCGCGGCAACCCGCCCCGGCCGTGCGTCGCCATCACGATCAGGTCTGCCGCCGCTTCCTCCGCCGTGTCCAGGATCGCCGGGGCGGGACTCCCGGCCACGACCTGGATCTCGACCGTCAGCCCGGCGTTCATGAGCCGCGCGGCCTGCTGCTGGAGATACGTGTGCAGCCGCTCGGTCTCGGCCAGGCGGTCTTCCAGCCGCCAGACAGGGATGTCGCCCACTTCGGCGGCCAGGAACTCATCGGGTTCGGGAGCCACCGCCACCACCAGCAGGCTCGCGCCCGTGGCCGCGGCCACGGCATACGCCTGGTCTAGCGCCTGCTCGGCAAACGGCGAGCCGTCGAGCGGCACGACGATGGTGCGGTAGGGCAGGGAATGCACGGGCGGTGGCGCCATGCCGTCGTCGTCGGGGCGCACCAGCAGCAGCGGCGCGGGCGTCGCACGCAGCACCTTCTCGGCCACGCTGCCGAACACCCAGCGGCTCACCCCACTGCGGCCATGCGTGGCCATGGCGATCAGGCGCACGCCCGGCGCTTCTTGCGCGTATTGCACAATCGCCGTCGCGGGATCGCCCCGCAGCACGAGGATGCGGATCGGCACGCCGCGCGACTCGAACCGCTGCGCCGCCCCGGCCAGGTAGGCGTCGGCCTGCTCGCGATGCTGAGGGCGCGGGCGGTAGGTGATCACCGGCGCCTGGATGGCCTCGGCCAGCGGCTCGGCGCCCAGCGCCGGCGGCGTCACCCGCAGCAGGGTCAGCGATCCGCCCAGGGCGCGGGCCAGGGCCAGTGCCGGCGGCAGCGCCGTCTCCGCCACCAGCGAGCCGTCAAGGGGAACCAGAATCTCGGTTTGCATAGGGATTGGACCTCCTTCTCGTGGCGCGGGGCCGTGCCCGCGATGTCTATCCATC
>DASSGZ010000457.1:0-10005 GCA_035693165.1 Chloroflexia bacterium
TTGTGGAGGTCACGATGCAGCCGGAGCGCTTCTTCAAAGTAGGACCGCGCCGCGGCGAGATCATGCTGCGCCCGACTCACGTACCCAAGAATGGTCAACGATTGGGCAATTCCTACCTTGTGGCCCAGTTCCTGGTTAAGGCGCAAGCTTTCCTCCACCATTGTGCGCGCGAGGGCGTGATCGCCCTGCTCGTCGGCTAAGCCGACCAGACTGAGCAGCACAGAAGCGATCCCAGGCTTATCCCCCAGCGCGCGGAAGAGGGCCAGACTCTCCTGCAAAAGGCCATCGGCCGCTGCCAAGTCGCCCAGGGCGCCGCAAAGGAGTCCTCCCAGCGTGCTCAGCGCGAGAGCCGTGCCCCGCTTGTCACTCAGTTCCCGACTGATACTCAGACTCTCGACAAGATACGTACGGGCCAGGTCATAGTCATCCTGTTTCCATGCCAACTGGCCGGCGACAACTAGGGCGCCCGCGCGGGCGCCGCGTAGCGAGGCCGGCATGGCCCCTGCTGCCGAACCCGCTATCCGCTCATACTGGGCCAGCAAGGCGGCCAGCCATTGGCGGCCCTCCGTGATGTGGCCCCGCCAGCGCCAGAGCCAGTCCAGGAACCGAACCATGCGTAATCCCAGTTCCAACCGATCCAGATCGTTATCGCGATCCTGTGACGCCCAGGACAATGCCGTGCGGAAGTTCTCATGCTCGCTCTCCAGGCGCGCCATCCATTCGGCCTGCTGCGGCCCATACAACTCGGCTTGCGTGCGCTCCAGCAGTTGTAGGAAATAGCGCGCGTGCCGGCGTTCGAGTTCGGCCTGCTCCCCGCTTTCCACCAGCTTCTCGCCGGCATACTCGTGGACTGTCTCCAGCATCCCGAACCGTGGCTCGCCTTCCGCCTTCTCGTCTTGCCGCAGCAGGCTCTTGTCTACCAGTGACCCCAGTCCATCCAGTAGATCCAGCGCTAAGTCAGCATCCGCGTTGCACACCGCCGAGATCGCATCCAGCGTCGCCCCACCCTGAAACACGGCCAACCGCCGGAACAACCGCTGTTCCTCTGAGTCCAGCAGGTCATAGCTCCAGGCGATGGTGGCGCGCAGCGTCTGCTGGCGGGCGGGCAGGTCGCGTGCTCCACCCGTCAGCAGGGGCAGCCGGTGCTCCAGCCGGGCCAGCAACGCCTCCGGTCCCAGCAGCTTGCTGCGCGCCGCCGCCAGCTCAATGGCCAGCGGCAGCCCGTCGAGCCGGGCGCAGATCTCGGCCACCGCCGGGGCCGTCGCGTTCGTCACCACGAAGTCGGGCTTGACGGCCAGTGCAGACGCGATAAACAGGCGAACCGCCGCATACTGGCCCAGTCCTTCGACCGTCGGTGCAGCGGCGTGGGGCGGCAGGGCCAGCGGTGGGACGGGGAACTCGTGCTCGCCACGCAGGTGCAGCGGCGCGCGACTGGTTACCAGCACCTGGAGACCTGATGCACCGGCCAGCAGATCGGCCACAAGTGGGGCAGCCGCGAGGATCTGCTCGAAGTTGTCCAGCACCAGCAGCAGACGCTTGTCGCGCAGGTAGTCCTGCACGACTTGCAGCAGGGACCGGCCGGGCGCCTCGCGCACGCCCAGAGCCGTGGCGATAGCCGATGGGACCAATGCCGGGTCGGAGAGCGGAGCCAGATCGACAAACCAGGCGCCATTGGGCAGGTCCTCCAGCCGATCGGCGGCCACCTGTAGCGCCAGACGCGTCTTGCCACTGCCGCCCGCCCCCGTCAGAGTCACCAGGCGCACCGCGGGCCGGCGCAGGAGTTGGGTGACCGCGGCAATTTCGCTTTCCCGTCCGATCAGCGGAGTGGGCTGGACCGGCAGATTGTGGGGCCGGGCATCGAGCGTCTTGAGCGCGGGGAAAGTATCGGAGAGGCCGGCACCTGCCACTTGCCAGACGTGCTCGGGCCGGATCAAGTCTTTCAAGCGGTGCTCGCCCAGATCCCGCAGACTGGCCTCCCCAGGCAACGTGTCCCGCACCAGTTCATAGGTCGTAGCGGTGAGCAAGATCTGGCCGCCGTGGCCGGCACTCAGCAGGCGGTGGACCCGATAGAGGGGCGGGCCAACGTAGTCGTCGGCGCGCTCCTCGGCGACGCCGGTGTGCAGGGCCATCCGCACGCGTAGCGGGCCAATCGCCTCCGGCCAGGGTTCCGTAGCCAGCGCGCATTGGGCGGCGATCGCCGCCGCCAGGGCGGCGGGCGCGGTCTGAAAGGCCGCCTGGAAGGCGTCGCCGATCTGCTTATAGGCCCATCCCTCCTGAGCGGCAATCGCTGCGCGCAGAATCGCTTCCTGGCGGGCGAAGGCAGCGGGCATCAGATCCGGATGCGCTTCCCAGCGCCCCGTGCTCGCTTCGATGTCCGTGAACAGAAACGTCACTGTTCCGCTTGGCCGGGCAGGCATCAGGGTGCATCCTCCCGGCTTCATTATAGCAGAGCCGCATAGAGGAAGGACCACTGGGCGCAACTCCGGCAGCATTAGTCCATTCGAGTAGGGGCAGGATCGGCTTCGCATACGCAATCAAGTGATGTGCGAACGTCGGCTATTTCCTACACTGAGGGCATTGAGCCACCAGCTCCCGGCAGCATTTAGCGGCAGATCCGCCGCCCATGGATTATCGAAAGGAGAGGACCCTGGTTGCGCCATGGCAGTGTGTAGCGCCAGGTCCAGCAGCGTATGCGCCTACCCAGTCTGATTTCGGCTTTGCGGCTCACCGGTGTAGCGCTGGCGCTGTCCGGCGCGCTGTCGGCCAATCCAGGCGCGCACGCAAACACACTACGCACCCCGCCCCCGGCGGCTTCCATCGCGCAGGTGCGCTCCGCCCCGGATGGGGCGCGAGTCTATGCGCTGCCCCAACTGCCGGTACACCTCTGGCAAACGAATCCCGCCCGGAATGCTTACCGCAATCCGATGGGCTGTGGAGCCTTTACCACGGCGATGGCCCTGTCGGTCTACGACCGAGTGCACTACGGCAGCTATACTGCGGCACGGCGACTATTCTCGCAGATGGTCCAGGTGCCCGTCTTCGGCGGCACATTCGAGGGCCAGAATGCCGATCAGGCTCGCCAGGCAGGCTTCACCGCGCTTCCTAATGACCACGGGACAGTGGCGGATCTGGTGGCTGCTATAAACCTGGGTGCCCCGGTCATACTGCTGGTCGATCCGGGATTGTTGGGAATTGGGCGGCACGATGTGCTGCTGGTGGGCTATCGGGTGGGGCGGAACGGTCAGGTGCAGCAACTGCTGGTCGACGATCCGTTACTGGCCGCGCCCACCCGCGCGAATGCGCCGGTGGAACCCGGCAACCAGGCGATTCCGGTAGCGGATCTCCCGCACAAATGGACCGGCGTCTTCACCCCGATCTTCGCCTCACCGGAGCGCGCAGCCGATTGGCAGCAACAGACCGGGCGCTGAGTGTGCCGGGCGCCTACCTAATTTGAGTAGGTCGCCCACGGAACGGAAATACTCGATCAAGTGATGTGGACAAACGGCCGGTGCCCTAAACTGGAACCAGGCAGTGATGGGACGCCACCGGGTCATAGAGACGTTGGTAAGCAAATAAGCAAGGGGAGAGCAACCATGTACCAGCAGTATCTGAACGAAGATCGCGCGGCCCAGTATCAGCAGCAGTGCGAACAGGAAGCGGCGACCGAGCGCAGCTTGCGCGCAAGCCGGCAAGGGGAGCAGGAGGATGTGGAGTCCAGCGAAGTCGCGACCGAGCCGGTTTTGGCAACCTGGCTACAGAACCTGGGCCGCCAGGTCGCCCGCGGCCTGGTGCGGAAACGAATCTTCAAGGCCCGCTAAAGCGTACCCATGTACACGCCACCAGGCCACCAGGACACAGATTTCCCGCCCTGGCCCGCGGGCACCAGGCCGCGAACACAGGGCTGTGCCAGCCGCAGCGGCGCCAGGTTGGATAAAGTCGGCGGCGCCGCATGGTTCAAGGGCTGCTCGATGCACACAGTACCGCGGGTAGCAGTATAATGGAGGGGCAGCGCACGCAACGTTCATTCATTCATGGGCCGGCGTGCACCCATACCCCTCCTGCCCCCCCATCGGCTGCCCGGCGCCACCTACCCTATACCGGCCACTGAAGATCCACCCGCGGATAGAGGAGGCAAGACTATGGATCATCTCACCGGCCAGACCTTCAAGGGGTACGAATTGCGGGAATGCCTAGGGCAAGGCGGCTTCGGCGCCGTCTACCGCGCCTTCCAGCCGCTGCTGGGGCGCGATGTCGCCGTCAAAGTCATCCGCGCCGAGTTCGCCAATCACCCCGATTTTATTCGCCGCTTTGAGACCGAGGCCCAGGTGGTGGCGCGCCTGGAGCATCCCCATATTGTGCCGCTTTATGATTACTGGCGTGATCCGGCCGGCGCCTTCCTGGTCATGCGCTGGCTGCGCGGCGGCAGTCTCCTCGACGCCCTGGCGGCCGGGCCGCTCGCCCTGCCCCTGACACTGCGCGTGCTGGAGCAACTGGCGGCGGCGTTGACCGCGGCCCACCGCCGGGTCGTCATCCATCGCGATCTCAAGCCGGCCAACGTGCTGCGTGACGAGGAGGGCAACGCATACCTGGCCGACTTCGGCATTGCCAAAGATCTCGGTACCGAACTGCCGGCAAGCACCACGGCCGCCGATGCCGTGGTCGGCTCACCGGCCTATATGGCGCCCGAACAGATCAAGCAGGAGCCGATCACCGCCCAGACGGATATCTACCTGCTGGGCGTGCTGCTCTACGAGCTGCTCACCGGCCAGAAACCGTTCGCGGGCGCCACGCCGACCGATATTCTTTACCAGCATCTCTACGAGCCGCTGCCGCTCTTGCGGATACAGCGCCCCGATTTACCGGGCGCCCTGGACGCGGTGCTGCAACAGGCGACGCAGAAAGCTGCCGGCGCGCGCTACCCGGATGCGCTCAGCCTGCTGGCCGATTTTGCGGCTGCGAGTGGAGTGGCGGCGGAGCCGCGAGTCGCCGTGCCGCCCGCCGTGCCCGCCGCGGTGGCGGCGCTGGGCGTGCCGGAAAACCCGTACAAGGGCCTGCGCGCCTTCCAGGAGGCCGACGCCCCCGACTTCTTCGGGCGAGAAGCACTGGTCGGGCGGCTGCTGGCGCGGCTGGGGGAACGGGGGCCCGCCGGGCACTTCCTGGCCGTGGTCGGCCCCTCAGGCAGCGGCAAGTCGAGCGTGGTGCGCGCCGGGCTGCTGCCCGCGCTGCGCCAGGGCGCCGTGCCGGGATCCGATCGCTGGTTTGTCACCGAGTTCGTTCCCGGCCCGCACCCGCTGGAGGAACTGGAAGCCGCACTCTTGCGCGTCGCGGTCAATCCACCGGCCAGTCTGCTCGAACAACTCCAGTGCGATGCCCGCGGCCTGAGCCGGGCAGTCAAGCGGGTGCTGCCCGCCGACGAGCGGACCGAGCTGGTATTGCTGATCGATCAGTTTGAAGAAGTCTTCACCCTGGTCGAGGACGAGCGCCTGCGCGCTCATTTGCTCAACAGCCTGGCCCTGGCGGTGGCCGATCCCCGCAGCCGGTTGCGCGTGATCCTGACGTTACGCGCCGACTTCTACGACCGGCCGTTGCTGTATGCGGACGTGGGCGAACTGATGCGCCGGGGCACGGAACTGGTGTTGCCGCTGACGGCGCGGGAACTGGAACAGGCCATTGCCGGCCCCGCGGCCCGTGTGAATGTCACGCTGGAACCGGCGCTGCTGGCGGCGACCATCCAGGACGTGGGCGACCAGCCGGGGGCGCTGCCGCTGTTGCAGTATGCGCTGACCGAACTATTCGAGCACCGAGAAGGGCGGCAGATGACTCTGGCCGGCTACCAGGCCAGCGGCGGCGTGCTGGGCGCGCTGGCGCGGCGGGCCGAGGAGATCTACGCCGCGCTCGCCCCGGATGCGCAGAGGCTGGCGCGCCAGGTGTTCCTGCGGCTGGTAACGCTGGGCGAGGGCGTCGAGGATACGCGACGGCGCGTCCGCGGCCACGAACTGGCTGGCCTTGGCCCGGAGGAGGCGCTCAGCGCGGTGCTGGAGGGGTTCGGGCAATATCGCCTGCTGACATTCGACCGCGACCCGATCACGCGGGAGCCGACGGTGGAGGTAGCGCACGAAGCGCTGCTGCGCACCTGGGGCCGGCTGCGCGAGTGGCTGGACACGATCCGGACGGAGGTGCGCACCCAGCGGCAACTGGCCACGGGCGCTGCCGAGTGGGAGCGCGCGGATCGCGATGCCAGTTTCCTGGCAAGCGGCACGCGGCTGGCCCAGTTCGCGGCGCTGGCCGGGGGCAGCCAGGTCACGCTGACGCCCGACGAGCGGGCCTACCTGGCGGCCAGCCAGGCCGAAGCGGAACAGCAGGCGGCCGCCGAGCGGGAGCGCCAGGCGCACGAACTGGAACTGGCCCGCCAGTCGGCGGCGGCAGCCCGGCAGGCGGCGACCGCTCAGCGCCGCGCAGCCAGTTGGCTGCGCGGGCTGGTGGGGGCGCTGGCGATCTTCCTGACGGTGGCGGCGACGCTGGCGATCTTTGCCTTCGGGCAGCAGAGCGAGGCGGCGAGCCAGCGCCAGGCGGCCCAGAACAATGCCGCCACCGCAGTAGCGAACGGCGCCGTCGCCGACGCCCAACGGGCCACGGCCGTGGCGAACGGGGCTGCCGCCGGCAATGCCCGCGCCACCGCCCAGGCCGACCTGACCCGCTCCGAAGCGCTGCGCCTGGCGGCGGAAGCCAACAACGTATTGCAGGCGCACGGAGACCCGCAACTCGTCGCCATGCTGGCGCTGCGTTCCCTCAACACCCAGTATACCCCAGAGGGCGATGCCATGGTCGAGGCGGCGGCCACGCTCGAATACCCCCTGCAACAGTATAACGGCCTGACCGGCGAAAAATCGAACGCCGTCTTCTCCCCGGACGGCAAGTGGGTATTGACCGCTCGCGGCGCCGACAACACCGCCCGGCTCTGGGATGCCGCGACCGGCCGGCTCATCCGCACTTTTGCCGGCCACACCGGCGGCGTCTCTAACGTGGCCTTCTCGCCCGACGGCAAACTGGTCCTTACAGGCAGCGGCGATCAGACGATGCGCCTGTGGGCTGCGGCGACAGGTGCGCCGGTACGGACCTTCACGGGGCATAGTGACATCGTCAGCGTGGTGGCCTTCTCGCGCGACGGCAAACGGGTCGCCAGCGGGAGCTGGGATAACACGGCCCGCGTGTGGGATGTCGCCAGCGGGCAGGAGGTCGCGCTTTTGACCGGGCACGAGGCTCCCATCTTCGGTCTAGCCTTCTCGCCCGACGGCACGCAGTTGTTCACCGTGAGTTTCGACAAAACCGGCCGGCTGTGGGATATCGCTGCCGCACGCGAAGTCCGCCAGCTTATCGCCAATCCTGCCAGCGCCCTTGGCGGGGCCTTTTCCGCCGACGGCAAGCAGGTGCTGACCACCGGCAAGGACGGGATCACGCGGCTCTGGGATCTCGCCTCGGGAACGGAGTTGCGCCGCTTCGTGGGGCACCTTGGCGACATCTTTACGGCAGTGTTTTCGCCCGACGGCAAGACGATCCTGACCGCAGGCAGCGACAAGACCGCCCGCATCTGGGATGTCGCCACCGGGCAGGAACTCCATCGGATCATTGCGCATAACGCCGGCCTGTGGAGCGCCGCCTTCTCGCCGGACGGCAAGCAGGTGCTCACCACCAGCACGGATGGGACGGCGCGTCTCTGGAACCTGCCCGCACAACGTGTACTGCCACAGTTCACGGTGGATGGTACGCACCTTTGGAGCGCCATCTTCTCACCGGACGGCAAGCGCGTGGCCACGGGCGCCGCGCAACCTGATTCGGCGGCCCGGATCTGGGCCACGCAGACCGGCCAGCTGCTGCTGACCCTCAAAGGGCACACGGGCAACATCAACGGCCTGGCGTTCTCGCCCGACGGCAAATTGCTGCTCACCGGATCCGGCAATCCCGACAGTACGGCGCGTCTATGGGATGCGCAGACCGGCACGCTGATACGTGTCATCACCTCCACGGCGCCCGTCTACGGTGTAGCCTTCTCCCCTGACGGGGGGACGGTAGCGACTGGCGGACCGGATACCGTGCACTTGTGGGATGCCGGCAGCGGGGCCTTACTGGTGGGCATATTGTTGAATACCCCTGTGGACTCGGTGAAGTTCTCGCCCGACGGTAGACAGTTGCTGGCTAGCGGGGAAGACGGTGCGGTCCGGCTCCTGACTGCAAACACTGGCTACGAGATACGCCGTTTCGACAGCCAAACCAACCTCGTCGACACCGTGGCGTTCTCGCGCGACGGTAAGACGGTACTCATCGGCTACAGCGATGGGACCATCGGCTTGTGGGACGCGAACACGGGCCAGGAACTCCGCCGGCTCACGGGTCACAGCGCCTTCGTCGAAAATGTGGCCTTCTCACCCGACGGCAAGCTGGTGCTGAGCGGCAGCGACGACAAGACCGCCCGGCTGTGGGACGCCGCCACCGGGCGTGAGCTCCGCCGTTTCACAGGGCACAGCAATATTGTCCAGGGCGTGGCGTTCGCGCCTGACGGCAAGACAGTGCTCACCGGCTCGCTTGACGGCGTCGCGCGCCTGTGGTACGTGGACCAGCGCGAGACGGTTAAGTACCTGTGCGCGCACCTGTTCCGGGACTTGACCGATCAGGAACGTACTCAGTACAACATTGCCGACACCGCACCGACCTGCTCAGGACCGTAGCGCCTGGCTGGCCGGCGGTTGTCAGATGTCTCCTGGCGGCTCGCCGGAGGGGTGGCGCTGGGTTTCGGCGCTGGGCGGGGCCGCGCCGCTCGCCCGTCGCAGCGCCTGGCTTTCGGCCAGCAGGGCCTGCGCGCCGGCCCGGTCGCCCAGCCGCCAGAGGATACGCCCCAGGTTAGTGAGTGCTTCCGCGATGGGCGCCGGGTGGCCGAGGGTGCGCCGCAACGCCAGCGCATCCTCAGCCCAGGCGCGGGCGGCGGCGTAGTCCGCCTGCCAGTAGGCGATCTCGCCGGCGCCGTCCAGCAGCCGCGCGCGGTCGGCTAGTGGCACCGTGTGCGCGGCCTGCAGCGCCCATTCCAGCCAGCGCCGCCCCTCGGCCAAATAGCCGTGCGTCGCCCAGAACCGGGCCAGCGCGCCCGCCAGGCGCGCCCCCGGTTCCCACTGCGCCGTCTCCTGTGCCCACGCGAGCGCCGCCCGCAGGTTATCATGCTCCGCCGCCAGCCGCTGCCGCCAGACGGCCTGCCTCGTGCCCTGCCACCCGGCATCCGCCGCCTCGGCCAACGCCTGGAAATATGCTGCGTGGCGCTGGTGGATCGCCGCCGCCTCGCCACTCGCCACCAGCCGATCCCAGGCGTACTCGCGGATCGTTTCCAGCATACGGAAGCGGGCCTCTTCCCCCGGATCGCTCTGCAACAGGCTCTGGTCCAATAGCGCGGTGAGCCGATCCAGCACATCGGGGACAGGCTGATTCCGTGCGGCATGGGTCCACAATACCCCAGTAGCGGCAGCGGTTGCGGCCGGCGCGCCACACACGACCTCTGCTGCGGCGAGCGTGAAGCCCCCGGCAAACACCGCCAGTTGCCGGAACAACTGCTGCTCCGCCGCGCCCAGCAGGTTATAGCTCCAGGTGATGGTATCGCGCAACGTCTGTTGATGCGCCGCCAGGTCGCCCGCGCCGCCGGTGAGCAGCGGCAGGCGGCTCTCCAGGCGTGCCAGCAGGGCCGGCGGTGCGAGGATCTTGCTGCGCGCCGCCGCCAGTTCGATCGCCAGGGGCAGCCCGTCCAGGCGCCGGCAGATGGCCGCGACGGCGCCCGCATTGTCCGGCGTGAGCGTGAAGCCGGGCTGGATGTCGGCGGCGCGCTCGACAAAGAGGGCCACGGCGGGGATCCGGGCCAGGGCGTCCAGGGCAGGTCGCGGATCAGCCGCCGGCAGCGCGAGCGGGACCAGCGCGAGTTCCTTCTCGCCCCGCAGATGCAAGCGCGCCCGGCTCGTAACCAGCACTTTC
>DASSGZ010000458.1:0-3090 GCA_035693165.1 Chloroflexia bacterium
ACGTTCGAGGACCTGGCGATTCCGTATCTGATCGGCGGCAGTTGGGCGCTCACCGTGTGGGCCGGCCCGCGCTTCACCCATGACATCGATATTGTCGTCGATCTGCCGTTGGAGCGGATTCCCGCGTTCTGCGCGCGGTTCCCCGCCGACGAGTTCTTGATTGATGCCCAGGCGATGCGCGCCCAGTTCCGCGTACCCGACAGTCCTAGCGGCGGCATGTACTCATTTCTGCACATACCGACCGGGCTGAAGATCGACTTGTTTCCGCTGCGCCCCAACGACCCGGTGCAACGCGCGGCGTTTGCCCGGCGGGTGGCCATGCCCCTCCTGGGCGACCAGGCGGGGATGGTCGCGACGGCGCAGGATCTGTTGATCCAGAAAGTCCGCTGGTGGCAGGCGGGCGGGCGGGCGAGCGAACGCCAGTTCCGCGATTGCGTGAACCTGCTTCTCACGGATCGCAGCCGGCCCACGCCGCAGATCCACCCCGACGCGGTCGAGCAGATCATGCGGACGTTGCCGCGCACCACCCACGAAGCCTGGCGTATCCTATGGGAAGCGGCAGACCAGGCGTGGCAGCAAAGCCAAGTCCCGCCCCCAGACGCAGCGCCGCCTGGCCTGCCCCCTCCAACCCGGTAAACACCCCCAACCCCAATCTTATCGCTCCATGAGGGACGGCTGCGGCCGTCCCTTTTGTCATCCCCACAGAGGTGCCCCATATGGCTCGTCTCGCCAGTCTCGCCCGTGCCGGGTTCTATCCCTTTCCTGCGAAACTCATCCCCGCTGTAGCCGCCCGCCTGGACTGGTGCGCCTGGACCCCGCCATAAACCCCCACCCCGCCCAGCATAGACGGAACCGGCCCCCATTCTGCGTTCTGCGTGCCGCGTTCCGACTTGGGCCCGCCCTGCCGAACGCGGAACGCGGAAGTGCGAATGCGGAATGAGTCGAGAACCCCGCCGACCCACCCGGATGGCGTCGCGTTCGTTGCGCGTTCCGCGTTCCGCATTCCCACTTCGGCAGGGCCGGGTGCCGCGCACCGGCATGATCCGGCGCGCGACGCCGCCCGCTATCGCACCCTGGCGGCCCTGGGTTATCGCTATATCCTGACGCTGACCGATAGCGAGATCACGCACACCCCGCAGTGTGCCGTCGCGCGTATCGCCGCGTTTCCGGCCGATCCCGCTCGAGCGGGTGATCCGGCCCCGGAGTTGCTGCCGCAGGGGGAGTGACCGGCGGCTTCTCCTGACCGAAGTGCTGCCCGCAATCGGGCAGGAGTGGTCGCAGATCGATACCCCCGGCCGGGCGGCGCTCGTCAAGCCCACGCGGGGCTTGACGGCTAGCCCGGCGGGGGTGGGGGATTGGCAGATCAACCGGGATTAGCGCATCGGCGCGGGTTCCCGGACGGCACCACGACTTAACATAACATGAGGAGGGAACGACCATGGCAACGCGCACACAGGCCCAGGCGAATCCGACGGTTCCGCAGGAAGATCCGGCCTCCAGCGAGCGCACCGGCACCGGCGAACGCGGCCTTAACAAGTGCCTGTTCATCGGGCGGCTGGGCGCCGATCCCGAGCTCCGCTACACGGCGGCGGGGATCCCGGTGGCGACGGCCAGTCTGGCGGTGAAGAGCTATCCGGGGGCGCCGGGGCCGGACTGGATCAAGCTGCGGTTCTGGCGGGGCGCGGCGGAAACGGTCGCCCAGTACGCGGGCAAGGGCAGCAAGCTGCACGTCGAAGGCAAGCTGCGGGTCGGACGCTTCACCGACAAGGACGGGGTGGTGCGCACCACGTTCGTCATCGACGTGGACGAGTTTCTGTTCCTGGGCGATGCGGCTCACCCGGCGCACGACCCGGCCGCCGCCACCGCCGATGGGGACACCGGCGATCTAAGCGCGCTGGCCGGCCTCGCCGCGTAGATGGCGAGGCCGGGGAGGGGTTGGGCGCCCGCCTGACCCTTCTCGCTGCGGTACAGGGCACCGGGTGAGCCGCATCGCCTGCCCCTTCGTGCTGCGGATGGACCCTGCTTGGCTTTCCCCCTTGGCTCGACCGTGAAGAGGTGCTGCCATGCTCATTCTCTGGCTCATCGGCGGGATCATCCTGTTGGTCCTGATTCTCAACGCGCTCTATATCGTCGGCACCGCGCTGGGCCGCCGGCGCTGATGGGCTACGCCCGGCCGCAGGCCCCGCGCAGCGGGGCCATAGCATAGAGGGTAGCGGGGCGCAGCACCTCGCGCGAGGTACTGCGCCCCGCTGTTTTGCTCTTAGCGAGAAAGGATCGGTGCTATGCTGGTTCATCCCCATACCCCATCGTCTACCCCCGCGACCCGCGTTGCGGCCCAGGGTCCAGGGCCGCGGGACGCGGCGTGGTCCCGGTCGGCGCTGGCGCCCGCCGTGGAGCGGGCACTCGGCCGGCAATGGGTGGCCGGGCGGCAGGCCGAGGCCCACCTGCGCGCCTTGCGGGACGCAGGCGGCCCCAGCCCCCAGGGGGTCAGCGCGCAGTTGCAGGCACAGGCACGTGCCGGGCAGCAGGCGCGCGCGCGCCTGATCATGGCTTGTACGCCTCTGGTCGAAGGATTAGCGCGACAGTATAGCGGCTATAACATCCCCTATGAGGACCTTGTTCAAGAAGGCTGGGTCGGGGTGGTGCGGGCCGCCGCGACCTTTGACCCGGCAAAAGGCCCGTACTTCAGCCGGCACGCCGCCTGGGGCGCCCGCAAGGCCATTCTCGACGCACTGACCCGCCGCAGCCGCCTGATCCGGCTGCCCGCCGGGGTCGTGGACGCGATCCACCACATCAGCGCCGCCCGCCATCAATGGGAGCAGACCGCGGTGGATCCGCCCAGCGTTGCCGACCTCGTGCAGATGACGGGGTTGGCGCTGGCGCGGGTACAGCAGGTATTGGGCGTCATGGATCCGCCGCTCTCGCTCGATGCGCCGGGCGGCCCCGCTGCCGTCAGTCTGGGCATGACAGTCGGCGACGAATCCCCGATCAGCCTGGAAACCGCGGGTGCGCGGGCAGTGCAGCGTCAGGAGTTGCGAACGGCGCTGGCGGCGTTAGATCCGCTGGCCCAGCAGGTGCTCGCCTGCCGCT
>DASSGZ010000459.1:0-3063 GCA_035693165.1 Chloroflexia bacterium
GTCAGCAATGTCGTGTCGCATTGGAGCCAGCAGGCCCTCGGCGGGGCGCAGGGTGAGCGCGCTGAGGGCCGCCGTGCCGGTCCGGGCGGGGTGGATCGAGAGCAGGACCGTGGCCGGCCCGCCCGTTGCGGGGCCGGGCGCCCCCCGCCGGGGCCGCGCCGGCGGTCCTGGGCCGGGTGGCCCGGCCCGGCGCGCGGCGGGCGCCGATGGTCCCCCGCGCGCCGTGCCGGTTGGCCCTTCCCCGCGGCGCCCGCCGGGCGTATGCTGATACCAACCGCAGCGGCCGCTGCAGGTCCCTCAACCTCCCGTCGTTTTACCTGAAGGAGCATCTCCGATGCGTTCGCGCCTTGCGGGAGCCACGCCCGCCCTCCGGGACCCCAATCCGTACATGTTCGGCGACCACGAAACCGACCGTGCGCGCCTGGACACGCAAGCCCGCCTGTTCGGCACCTTTCTGCGCCATCGCGCCCGCGACCTGGCCGGCCCGCAGATCCGGCACATCCTCGATCTGGGCTGCGGCGAAGGCCAGCTAGGCCAGACCCTCCTGCAGGTCTACCCCGATGCCACCCTGCTGGGCATCGACAAGGACGCCCGCGCCATCGCCCACGCGCAAGAGCGGGCGCGGGGCCGGGGCCTGTCCAACGCCACGTACCTCAGCGGCGACCTCACCGAGACCTGGCCCGCCGGGGTCTTTGACTTGATCCACTGCTCGCTGATCTTGCTGCATCTGCGCCGGCCCGAGGAGACGGTCCGCCGCGCCTACACGGCGCTGGCGCCGGGCGGGTATCTGTGGATCAAGGAGTTGCATCCGAGCATCGAGCACGCGCTCATCACGCCGGCCTACCGGCAGTTGATGGGTTGGACCTACGCGGCGATGGCGCGCATCGGCGCGCATCCCTACCTGGCCCAGGAGTTGCCCGCGGTGTTGCCCGCCGCCGGCTTTACCGAGCTCCGCACCGAGATCGAAGAATACCCGCTCGGCGGCCAGACCGCCGCCGGCCGGGCCATGCTGGGCGTGCTGCTGGCGGTGCCGTATAATGCGCGGGCCTTGCTGGCCCAGGTCCATGGAGTGCCCGAAAGCACCGTGCTGGCCCTGACCGAGCAGGCGAGCGCCTGGGCGCGCAGCCGCCCGGAGCAAGTGGGCACGCTACGCGTCGTGAACCTGATCGCCCGCCGCCCGGCTACGGACGCCTGACCCCGCGCGGTCAGGCGCCGCCTGACCACCCCGCCGCCCCCGCGGCTCCCCAGCCCGCGGAGGCGGGCTTCGTCGCGCGAGCCCGCCCGTTGCCGGGCCGGGCGATCTCCGCTGCACCGGGGGCCAGGGGCCGCGCGATCTTCCCGCGGCGGGGAGGGGCCGGGGGAGAAGTTGCCGCCCTCAGCACTCAGGCCGGGTCAGCAGCGTCGCGTCGCATTGCAGCAAGAGCCCCTCGGCGGGGCGCAGGGTGAGCGCGCTAAGGGCCGCCGTGCCCGCGCGGTCGCCGTGGGTCGAGAGCAGGATGGTGGCCGTGCCGCCGGGGTCGGGCAGGGCGCAGAGTTGCGCGTCGTCGCTCAGGTTGAGCACCACCAGCAGGCGCGTGCCCGCCGCCTCGCGCAGGTAGGCGAAGACATGCGCGTTGCCGGCGTCGAGCGAGCGGTAGCTGCCCACGGTGAGTGCGGGCTGGGCGCGGCGCAGGGCCAGCACGGCGCGCACGAAGCGCAGCATCGAGGCCGGGTCGGCGTCTGCCACGGCCACGTTGTGCGTCTGGTAGTCGGGGGCCAGGGGCAGCCAGGGCGTGCCGGTGGTGAACCCGGCGCCCGGCCCGGCGTCCCACTGCATCGGCGTGCGCACCGGGTCGCGGCCCAGGCCGATGCCGGGCACGCCCTTCTCCCACGGGTCCTGCACCAGATCGGGCGGGATGGCGACGTTCTCCATGCCCAGTTCGTCGCCGTAGTACCAGGTGGGCGTGCCGCGCAGGGTGAGCAGCAGCAGCGCGCCCACGCGGGCCTGCGCCCGGCCCACGCGCGTCGCCAGCCGGGGCCGGTCGTGGTTGCCCAGCACCCAGTTGGGCCAGCCGCCCGGCGGCAGCGCCGCCTCGTAGGCATCCACCGCCTCGCGCACCAGCCGCCCGCCCCAGGGCATACGGATCAGTTGGAAGTTGAAGGGCAGGTGCGCCTCCTCTAGCTCCTCGCCGTAGTAGCGCATCAATTCGGGGTTGGGCGCGTAGACCTCGCCGATCATCACCCGGTCCGGGTAGCGGTCGATCACGGCGCGCATCTGGGCGATGATAGCGTGCGACTCGGGCCGGTTGCGCGAGTAGATCTGCTGTTGCGCCTGGTAGGGGTCCATGCCGGGCCGCCAGTCGGGGTTGGGCGGGTTGTCGCGCCACTGCGCGTCCTTGAGGATGCCGTGGATCACGTCGATGCGGAAGCCGTCCACGCCCCGGTCGAGCCAGAAGCGCATCGCGCCGAACATGGCGTCCTGCACCGCGGGATGGCGCCAGTTCAGGTCGGGCTGCTCGCGGGCAAACGAGTGCAGGTAATACTGGCCGGTGGCCGCGTCCCACTCCCAGGCCGGCCCGCCGAAGTTGCTGATCCAGTTGTTGGGCACGCCGCCGCCGGGCGCCGGGTCGCGCCACAGGTACCAGTCGCGCTTCGGGTTGTCGCGGCTCGCGCGGGACTCCAGGAACCAGGGGTGCTGGTCCGACGTGTGGTCGGGCACGAAGTCGAGGATGACGCGCAGGCCGCGCAGGTGGGCGGCGTCAAGCAGGGCGTCGAAGTCGGCCAGCGTGCCGAACATCGGGTCCACGTCGCAGTAGTCGCTGATGTCGTAGCCGAAATCGGCCATGGGCGAGGGATAGAAGGGCGAGATCCACACGGCGTCGACGCCCAGGCCCACCAGGTAGTCGAGCCGGGCGGTGATGCCGGGCAGGTCGCCGATGCCGTCGCCGTTGGAGTCCTGAAAGCTGCGCGGGTAGACCTGGTACACCACGCCCTGCTGCCACCAGTGATACGTATCCGCCATGCGCTGGTCCTCTCCCCCTATTTCACCGCGACGGCGCCGCGAAGGTTTTTCCTGTTCTTCAC
>DASSGZ010000460.1:0-5103 GCA_035693165.1 Chloroflexia bacterium
ATGGCAGATCCGCTCGTCGGCGGCCAAGTACCTGCAACCCGCCGAGGTAGACGGCATGGCCGATGCGCTGGAGGCCAACGCGGGCGACCTGCTGCTGCTCGTGGCCGACAAGCGCGAAACCGCCGGGGCCGTGCTGGGCAAGCTGCGCGTCGAGATGGCCCGCCGCCTCAACCTGCTCGACGACGACGTGCTGGCCTTTGCCTGGGTGCTCGACCCGCCGCTGCTGGAGTGGAATACCGGCGAGAACCGCTGGGACGCCGTGCACCACCCCTTCACCATGCCGATGCCGGAGGACATCCCGCTGCTGGACAGCGATCCCGGCGCGGTGCGGGCCACGGCCTACGACATCGTCTGCAACGGCTTCGAGCTTTCGACCGGCTCGATCCGTATCCACGAGCGGGGGTTGCAGGCCAAGGTGTTCGGCCTGATGGGCTATTCGGACGAGGAGGCCACCTTCCGCTTTGGGCACCTGCTCGAAGCGTTCGAGTATGGCGCGCCCCCGCACGGCGGCATCGCCCCCGGCATCGACCGTATCGTCATGCTGTTGGCGGGCAAGGATAACATTCGTGACGTTATTGCGTTCCCCAAGACGCAATCGGCCACCGATTTGATGACCGATGCGCCGTCTCCCGTGCCCGAACAGGCGCTGCGGGAACTGCACATCCAGGTGCGCGAGAAAGACCCCCGATCCTAACGCGAAAGGCAGGAGGCACGTTTTATGGAACAGCGCGCCGGCGCGGTCCAGGTCCCCGTTGCCAAGGTCCTGGAGATGATCGCGGCTACCCTCTACCAGGAGCGGGGCCGGTTGAACGGCTTGTCGAGTTTCGGCGGCGATGCCAGACACGGTGACCGCATGGCCCGCGCGTTTGGCGACGCCGCCGATGCCGTCGTCGCCGCCGGCATTGGTGATGCCGGCAAGGAACTGCAACTGGCGGGGCAGATCCTCGCCGATCCCGCCTATGGCCGGGCGTCGCGCTATTTCGGCCAGGGCCTGTTCCAGGCCGCGCCGCCGTTCCTTGGGCAAGCCGGGCTTAGCCTCGCCGACCTGGGGCCGCTGCTGACCGGGCTGCTCGAAGGCGTGCGCACCGACAATCCGGCCCAACCGGGTATGGGCACGATGATCGACGTGCTGATCCCCGCCACCATGGCCTACACCGGCGCCGTCGAGCAAGGGCTGACCTACAACCAGGCCATCCAGGGCCTGCTCGGCGCGGCCATGAGCGGCGCGCGCGGCACGGCCAATATGCCCCAGCCTTACACGCGCACGCAGGGCGGCGGCACCGGCTCGGCGGGCCAGATCGACGTGGGCGCCGCGTTCGCGCAGACGGTGCTGACCGGCCTGGTCAAGGCGCTGCTGGGCGACAAAGTGCCGCCGACCCCCGCCGGCCAGAACAGCGACAATTTCTTGCTCAACCTGATCCAGCAGGGCATCGACCTGGGCAACATCGTCGCGGCGCCGCGCCAGAGCGAGGTCGAGAGCCTGCTGGGGGCCACGGGCCACGCCGGGCGCTACGCCCGGCCGCTGACCGACACCGACCCCGGTTACGGCAAAGGGCCGGCAATGGTCGGTGAAACGAAGCGCTAACAATCTGGGATAGGCTTAACACAACAGGGCTGGACGCCCGGCGCCCAGCCCTGTTGCGCTTTCCGGTCTGGTTCCGTAGCGCTTTCCATCGAACTTGTCACGCTGAGCGCAGCGAAGGGTCTCGTCGCTTCCGAGTACGAGACGGAGATTCTTCGCTGCGCTCAGAATGACATACCCTAGCGGTTAGTCGGATCAGCGGGCGGCGTCGGCGTTCAGGGCGTCCATGCCGTGGATGTGGGGCGCGATCAGCAACGCCGCGCCGCCCATAACCACCGCGCCGAGGGCGACGGCGATCCCCGCGCCGGTGATCTCGGCCAGGATGCCGGTGGCGAGCGCGCCCAGCGAGGCCAGGCCGATGATGGTGATCGCGTAGAACGACAGGATGCGCCCGCGCAGCCGGCCCGGTGTCTGGAGTTGGAGCGTCGTGCTGATCATCGTCGCCGCCACCTGGCTGCTGATGCCGGTGCCGGTGAGCAGCACCAGCGCCACCGGGAACCAGGGATCGAAGCTGTAGGCGATCAGCAACCCGGCGAAGGCCAGCACGGATCCGATCAGGATGCGCTGTTCCACGCGCATATCGCGCCGCCCGGCCAGGACTCCCGCGCCCAGCAACGCGCCCAGCCCCGGCGCCGCGTACAGCAACCCCAGCCCCCGCGCGTCCACGTGCAGCAGGTCGCGCGCAAAGGCGGGCGTCAGTTGGATGTAGGACCGCCCGAAGAACCCGACGAGCGCCGACAGCAGCACAAGCAGCCCCACCACCCGCGTCGATTGCATATAGTGCCCGGCCTGCCGCAGGCTTTCGCCCACCGGCACGGGATCGCCGTGGGGCCGGCTGTTCACATCGCGCATCAGGAAGAGCGCGACCAGCACGGCCAGGAAGCTGAGCGTGTTGAGCAGGAAGAGCCCGCCGGGCGTGAGGATCGGCAGCAGCACGCCGCCGAGGGCCGGGCCGATCAGCGCCGCGCCAGTGTACGATGCGCCGTTGAGCGCCGTCGCGCTGATCAGGTCCTGCCGGGGCACCAGTTCGGGCAGCAGCGCCTGGCGCGCCGGGTTATCGGCGGACAGGAAGACGGCGCCCAGGAAGGCGATCAGCAGCACCCACCCGACCGTGAGCTGCCCGCTGAAGGTGATCCAGGTGATTAGCCCGGCGCCGAGCATTTGCCCGGTCTGGGTGCATTTGAGCAGCGTCAGCTTGTCCACGCGGTCGGCCAGCGCGCCGCCCAGCAGCGGGAACAGGGTCATGGGTATGGCGAAGGCCAGGCTCACCATGCCCAGCCAGAACGTCGAATGGGTCAGCACGTAGTAGACCAGGTAGCCCTGGGCGACGGTCTGCATCTGCGACCCGGCGTTGGAGACGATCAGCCCCGCCCAGAGCAGGCGGAAGTTGCGCGACCCGAGCGCGGCAAAGCGGGGCCGGGCGCCTGCCGGGTTGCCGGGGAGGGGCGCTGAAGTGCCGCCGGGGGGCCGAACGTCAACGGTCACGCATCGCTCACACCTCCGCCAGGCGGGCCGCAACCTCGCGGAGATCGGTCACGACTTCGCCCCGGATGCGGTCGTAGTCGGGGCCGACCTGGCGCATCACGTAGGACGGGTGATAGGTCAGCAGGACGCGCGAGCCGTAGGGGCCGTCCATCCAGATGCCGCGCTCGCGGCCCATCTTCACCTCGCGGCCCAGGATGGTCGATGCCGCCGTGGCGCCCAGGCAGCAGATCAGCCGGGGCTTGAGCAGGTCCATCTCGCCCTCGCGCCAGATGGCGCAGGCGCGCACCTCGCCCACGCGCGGCGGGCGGTTGGACACCCGCCGGCCCTCCTGCTTGGTGGGCCGGCACTTGACCGTGTTGCTGAGCCAGATGTCCTCGCGGCGGATGCCCGCGTCGGCCAGCATCCCGTTGAGTTCCTTTCCGGCCCGCCCTACAAACGGCACTCCCTGCTCGTCCTCGTCTGCGCCGGGCGCCTCGCCGAAGATGATCAGCTTGGCCTCCGGATTGCCCACGCCGAAGACGACCTGGGTGCGAGTCAGCTTCAGGTCGCAGCGAATGCAGGCCAGCGCCGGTTCGCGCAGGGCGGCCAGGGCGGCGGCGGTATCGCCGGAGAAGTAGACCGGCCCGGCGGCGTCCGCCGGGGTCTGCGCGCGCAACGAGATTTCGGGATCGGCAGCCATAGGTCGAGTGCCTCCTGTTGCTGAACTAGGCCCGGATGGGAGCAAGAACGATGCCGCCTGCCCGCCGGTGGCTACGCCCTTTTGCGGCGGTAGATGGATCCAGCGCGCGTGTAATTGTGTGCGCGAACATATAGAAAGCCCTGGCGCTCGGCCTGCATCAAGTCCCAGAACGAGCGATAGCGGTGGGCGCCCGGAATCCAGTGGGCGAAGAACCACGCCTCCCACTCGCCGTCGGGGAAGACGACTTGCGGATTGAGCAGGCAAACGCCGTCGCCGGTGTCCTCGCTGATTTCGAGCGCTGTCTGTAGATACTCGTCGCGCAGGGCCGCCTGCGTCTCGTCGTAGACGAAATACTCGGCATCGGGCACGGGCGGCGCGGGGCCGTAGTAGTTCGCGCCCGCCATCCACGCGTCGATCAGGTCCTGGTGCCGGGCGGCGTACCATTCGATCTCCGCCACCGGCCAGAGGTTATGGATAAAGAATCCGGCTTCGCGCCAGCCGTTGGTCGTGGACAGGAAGGCGCGATAGGACGGCGGCAAGCGCGCGCCCAACCGCGCCTCGGCGGCGGCGATTTCCTCCCCCCCGGCCGGCGGATAGCCCAACCAGCCGGATCGGGCCACCTCCGGCCCGACCGCTGCCGCGATGTCCGCGCAGGCTAGCAACTCGCGACTCCATTGCATGAGGAAGTCACGCCAATCAAAGGTCGCCATCGTGGCCCCTCCTGCACCGCGTCCTCATGCCGGTCCCCGGCGCTCTCTTATGCTTATCCGCGCGCCGCCGGGCAAACCGGAAGCCGGCGGCGTGCTGGCAACGCCCGGCGGGCGTCAGGTATAATGAGGCAACCCAACCCCCGCCCGGCAAAGCCGCCAGGGCGCGACAGGAGGCACGGAGATGGTCATCGGTACAATGCGCGTGGTCCTCTTTCTCCCCGAAAACGGCACGATCAAGGATAAGCGCCATGTCGTCAAGTCGATCCTGGCCCGCGTGCAGAACCAGTTCAAAGTCGCCGCGGCGGAAGTCGAAGAAAACGACAATCTGCAGGCCGCGGTCCTCGGCGTGGCCTGCGTTAGCAACAGCGCGCCGCACGCCAACGAGATCCTGCAACACACCATCAACTTCATCGAGCGCAACGTCCTGGAGGGCGGGCTGGAAGATTACGAGATCGAAGTCATGCACGTCTTCTAGCGTCCCCCGCAGGATTCTGCCGGGGGCCGGCCGGTTTGAAACCGGCCCCTACAGCGCAAACGGACCGTGGTCGCCTGATCGTCGGCTGGGCGGCGGGCCGGTTTGCAACCGGCCCCTACACCGCAACATTAGGCCCGCTAGCAGCCTGTCGGAGAGAACAGGCGGTGGGGTA
>DASSGZ010000461.1:0-5592 GCA_035693165.1 Chloroflexia bacterium
GTCCCGCGCCTGGTAGGCCAGCCATAGCAGCAGCAGGGCGGCCAGGGCAATCAAGATAATGCGGTTGAGCCGCAACTGGTCGGTACGTGTCGTCAAGAAGCCAACTCCCCCATATGCCCGGTGCGTGCAAACAGTCTGCACTATGATACGCGAAACGCGCCGCCGGTGTGACGCGGCGTGGCGGTCCGGCTACATGTAGCGCAACAGCAGCTTGATGCCCGGCAGCCGCATCCCGGCAAAGCGCTGCTTGTCCTCGGCCAGCAGCCCGCCCAGGCGGCGGAAGACCAGCCAGAACAGGAAGATCGCCGCCAGCACCAGCACGCCGTTGGCGAACGCCAGCCCGACCCACTCCAGGCTGGGGATTTTCGGCGGGGCATCCGGCAACAGCAGGGCCAGCGGCCCGATCACCACGAGAATGGGCAGCGTCGCCAGCGCGACCCGGCCCAGGAACGCCAGCGGGAAGTGTAGCCCCAACCGGCGCAGGCCGAAGACGAGTGCCACAAAGCGCGAACTGAGCGCCGCAATCGCCACGGCGGCGGCCACGCCCACGACCCCCAGCGACGGCTCCAGCACGACCAGCAGCGGGATGCTGAGCAGCGCAAACGCCCGCGCGATCAGCACCGCCTGGTAATCCTCGTAGACCATGAGCACGTTGAGCGCGATGCTGATCATGCTTTCGCCGAACAGCCCGATGGTCAGGATCGCGCAGGCCGCGACCGTTGGCGCTAACTGCTCCGGGGGCAGCACGTTGGTTTTACCCGGCTGCAAATAGAGCAGCACCAGCAGGTTGCGCGTCATGATAATCAAGCCCGCCCCCGCCGGCAGCAACACCAGGATCAAGAAGCGGGTCAGGCTGGCATAGGCCGTGCGTAGCCCGTCCAGCCGGTCTTCGGCGTAGAGCCGGGCAAACAGCGGCGTCTGCACGCCGGTGAGCGGCACGACCAGGGCTTGCAGCAACTGGCGCACGAACTTGAAAGCCAGCCCGATCAGGGCCACTTCGGTGGCGAGGCGCACATTGTCGGTGATCAGCAGGCCCAGGGCCAGCACCACCAACGACTGATCGTAGAGCGCCGACGACAGGGTCATGACGTACATCATGGCCGAGTAGGCGGTGAACCGCTGCCAGATCGAGCGGGTCGAGGGGCGGCGCGGCGTGCGTCCGTTGGGCGGCGGTTCGGCTTTCGGCGCCCGCTGCGTGACCTTGCGCAGGCCCAGCCGTTCGTCGCCCAGCGCCCGGAACATCAGGCGCAATGACAGCACCACCGACACCGCCGTCCCGATCAGCAAGGCCACCAGCGCACCAAAGACGCTCAGCTTGAACAGCCCGACCAGCAGCGCCTGCAAGCCAGGGATCAACAGCGCGTTGAGGATGTCGAGCGCGTTGGTCATCTTCTGCCGGAAGTAGGCGTAGAGCACCTGGATCGAGACATCCGAGGCGGCGCCGAGCACCAGCATCACCGCGATCATGCCGAGCAAAAACGGGTCGTAGTCCGGCCCGCGCTGCCCCATGATGCGCGCACTCGCCGTCTCGATACGAAACTGCGTGGTAAAGAAGTCCGGGAACAGCACCAGGGACAGCACGAACGGCACCATGGTCAGCCCCTTGACCAGGCTCACGTTGCGCAAAAGCCGGCTCAACCCGGCCCGGCCCCCGGCCATCTCGAACTCGGGGATAAAGCGCGGCAGCGCCCGCTCCAGGCCCAGGTCGGAAATCATGCCCAGCGTGCCGAGCAGGGCCTGGAGTTGCGTCACGACGCTGAAGTCGGCTCGCGTGAGCACGCGCACGACTACGATAGAGGCTAGCAGTTTGACGATAAGCTTCAGCGGTAGGAAGGCGGCGTTCCAGAACGCGGCCAGCGTGGCCCGCTCGACCAGCGTGCCGTCGCGCTTCGGGCGCTCCGGCGGCTCGGGCGGCGGGGGCGTGGCCTCGAACGGGATGTCGGTGCCCGATCCCTGCATGGCAATGCCGGCCACCGTGCCCGCGACGGGCAAGGGCACGCCTTCGGCGGGCGTGGCGTCGGGCGGGACTTCGATTTCGTCAGCCATCAGGGCGCCACATCCACGCGCACGCTATCCACCTGCACGCCCAGGTTGCGGTCGTCGGCGCTCACGCCCGCGTCGGCGGGCGACCAGGTGGTCGAATTGAGGTGCAGCAGCAGGTAGTTCCCGTCCACGGGCGCAGTGGGCGCGTTCGGCGGCACGATGAAGGTCACGTCCTGGAAGCCCCCGCCCGGTTGCAGCGTGACCAGGGCCGGGTCGGCGCCGCCCGGCGTCAACGTGGTGGGCTGGAGGCGCAGGTTGCCCGCGAAGAGCTTGAACTGGGCGGGCGCAGGCACCAGCGGCGTATCAGGCACCTCGCCCCGGCGCAAGGTGGTGCCCGGCGGCGGGGGCGCGTGGACGGCGCGCTCCGGCGGCCCGGCACTCAGGCGCAGGGTAATGGTCCCGCCGCGCGCTTTGGCCGCGTCCGACCACGGCACGCGCAGGAAAGCGTCGGGGAAGGTCCAGCGCCAGTAGTTGGGGTCGTCGGTGCGCGGCGTGCGCTCCTGACCGGAGAACCCGGCCACCAGGTACTTATAGTCCTCGCCGCCGATGTCGAGCGAGAACGGCAGGCTCGGCACGCCCACGCCGGCCCGCGGCTGCAATTCGTAGAGGCCCCAGTGCAGCGTCGAGGGAGCGATATTCTTCGGCTTCTGGGCCTTCAACTGCTCTAGTTCCGGCACGTTGTAGGTCCACTCCGGTCCGCCGCCGGTCGTATAGGGCACCAGGTCGATGTCCGGCATGAACATCTTGCCGCCGTTGGCGCCCAGGATCGCGTAGACCTGGTAGCCCGCTTTCTGCCAGCGCTGCACCGCCTGCTGGATATTCGACCCCTTGACCTCGCCATACGCCCGGTCCAGCGAGAAGCACTCGAAACCGAAGATATACTGCAACGGCGTGGCGACGACATACGGTTCGTCGCGCTCGTTGCTGAACAGCAGCACCGTCTTCTTCGGGTCGGGGAAGCGCTGGGCGAGTTGTGTCAACTGGGCCACCGCGCCCTCGTCCTCGGTGTGGCTAATGATCACCCAGCCCGTGACCAGGAAGAAGACGACCAGCGCGCCCGCCGTCGCCCAGGCCAGCGGGCGGATCACCCGGCGCGGGCGGATTTTCTCGGCGGCCCAGGCCAGCGCGTAGGCGGCGAGGATCATCAGTCCGGGAATGACCACCGGGAGGAAGCGGCGCAGGCTGTAGGGATAAGTGGCGACCGTATAGGTATCGGCGCCGAAGATGAAGACGAAGATGCCGAACACGGCGAAGAAATAGGCCGTGCCCAGTGTGAGCCGCTTCCAGAGCGCCCGCACCAGCCCGGCCACACCCAGCACCATGCCCAACGGCGACAGGTACCAGCCCAGACGCACCAGGATGTAGCTGTTGGTGTTGAGCAGCCAGGTTTGCGTCGTCTTGCCGGTCTGGGCCACGGCTTCCAGCGGCGCCCCGATGTACGATTGCCAGGCAAAGGGGATGCGGCCCTGCGCCAGTTCCGCGAGGATAGCCGGATTGAGCAGGATATCCGGCTCCCAGATATAGCGGTAGGCGAAGAACAGCGCCACCCCCAGGCAGAGCGCGCCGAGCAACCAGCGCCGTCGCCGGCTCAGGGCCTCACCCACCACGCGGGCCAGTGGGCGCCAGTGGGGCTGCCAGCGATCCAGCAGCAGGAGCGCGACCACGCCGATATAGAACAGCGGCAGCAGCCGCGGCCAGGCCCGGCGCACGTCCAGCAGCGTGTTGTGGTACTGGTCCATGGTATAGGCGAAGGTAAAGAAGAAGAAACTGATCGACCATTGCGCGAACATCAGCAGCAAGGCGACCAGGAACCAGGTGTGCGCCTGCCGCCAGGTGCGGCTGAGCCGCCACCAGAGCAGGTAGCCCGCCAGCGGCGCCAGGTAGAGCGGGAAGTCCACCCGCGTGAGCGCGATGGCGCCCAGCGCCCCGGCGGCCAGCACGGCGAAAAAGCGCGCGTTGAGGTCGGTGGCATGGAGTTCGGCTTCCGCCGCGTTGTCCGGATGGTCGGCGCGCGCGGCGGCGGCTTCCAGCGAATCGAGGCGCCGCGTCTCCTGGTAGAAGCGCAGGAACGTGTAGAAGAAGACGAAGGCCAGCAGTTCGGTCGGCGTCTCGGAGACGGGGTAGCGGGCGAACCAGATCTGCAACGGGCAGGTGATGAGGAAGGCCAGCCCGACCAGGGCCACGCGCGCCGAAAACATCTGCCGGGCGAAGAAGAAGACGGCGGCACAGGCCAGCAGCGCCAGCAGCGGCGTCGTCATCAGCGCGCCGTAGAGGCCGAACAACTGGTAGCAGGCGGCGATCCAGACGGCGTAGAGATGGTAGAACTGCGGCAGCACCATGGCCGACTTCTTTTCGAGCACGTAGAAGCCGGGCATGCGGATGCGGTCGAGCGTGTAGCGCTGGAGGTTCTGCGGGTGCAGGAACTCCTTGGCCTCGTCCACCTCTTTGAGCGTCTTGGGGTCGAGGTCGACCAGTTCGCGCATCAACTGGTCGTGCTGCACGATGGCGCCGGTGCGCCCCAGGGCCACGCCGGAGTTGATGTAGACTCCGGAGTCGAGCGCGCCGCGGATCATCTCGGCGGGGCGCGCGAACAGGATGGCGGCGCCGATCAGCAGCAGCACCAGGATCGCGGTCTCCAGCCGCAGGTTGCGCGCGTCGGGACGCACACGCACCAACCGCCCGGTGGCGATGCGCGCGCCGGTCTGGATGGTCTCGCCCAGGTCGCTGAGCCAGGTCCGGGCCAGCGCGGGCACACTACGCCAGTCCCCGGCCTGCACGCGCAGCACCCCGACCACGGCCACGAGTTCGATCAGCGCGATGAGCCAGACCGAAAACCAGCCGATCTCGGCCAGGGTCAGCCCCAGCACGCTCGTCAGCAGCAGGCTGATGACCACGGCCAGGAAGTTCCAGGCCGGGCCGTCGGTGCGCGGCGGCCCGGCGGTGCCGAACAGCGCGCGCAACATGACCGCGCCCGGCAGCCAGATGATGAGCGGCAGGGTCAGCAGCCCCAGCAGCCAGCGAATTAGCTCGATGATAGTGTCAACTCCTCGAATAACCGTAACGTGCGCGCGGTGATCGCCGCCCAGGTAAACCGCTCGGCGACCAGGGCCGCGCCCGCTGCACCCATGGCTCCGGCGGCAGCCGGATCGGCCAGCAAGCGCGCAATGCCCGCGGCCAGCGCGGGCGCGTCGCCGGGCGGCACCAGCAGGCCGGTGCGCCCCGGCAAGACCTTGTCGGGCAGGCCCCCGGCCCGCGTCGCCACCACCGGCAAGCCGTGGGCCATCGCCTCCAGCGTCGCCAGGGAACTGCCCTCGTACAGACTCGAAATTGCGAACACTCCGGCCAGGGCATACAAATTATGCAAATCGGCGTCGTCCACGGCCCCGGCAAAGATCAGCCGGTTGCCCAGGCCCACCTCCCCGGCCAGCGCCTCCAGCACCGCCCGGTCGCGCCCCGTGCCGACCAGCACCCAGCGCCAGGGCCGGTCCCGGTCGAGCGCGGCCAGAGCGCGCAACAGGTAGCTTAGCCCCTTGTTTGCCTCCAGCCGGG
>DASSGZ010000462.1:0-5014 GCA_035693165.1 Chloroflexia bacterium
GTCTCGTTTTGTCTCCCAACGAGACGAGATGTTTCACGCCGTTCAGCATGACAAACGAGACGGATGCTTCACGCCGTTCAGCATGACAACGGGCGGCATGTAGCGCCCGGCTCACCCGCCCACAGCCCGCGTGGCGTGGCGCGGCAGGTCAAACTGCGCCGCCAGTTTCGCCGGCAGTTCGCGCAGCGCCGTCAGCACCAGATCGGGCGCGGCAGGCGCACCCACCGGCGCCGTGGTGACTCCCGCGGGCGCGAGCCAGGCCGTCCAGAGGCCCGCGGCGTGGCCCCCGGCCACATCGTCATCTAACGAGTTGCCCACGTACAGGGCCTCGTCAGGCGCCGCATCGCCCAGCGCGGCCAGCGCCGCCGCGAAGATGCGCGCATCCGGCTTCTCGACGCGCAGGTCCGCCGAGTAGATCCGCACCGGGAAATAATCGAGGATGCCCTGGTGGGCCAGTTCCCGGTCGCGCCAGGGGCTGCGCCAGTTCGTGTTGGAGATGACACCCAGCCGCAGGCCCAGTGTCTGCAAGGCGGCCAGGGTAGCCTTAATATCCGGCTCGACCACCGCATCGTCCAGGATGGGCGCGTGCCAGGCCGTCAGCAGGGCCTCGTCCGCCGGGTCGATGGACCAGCCGTGTTCCCGGCAGAGATGCTCCAGCACGATCTCGCTGGTGGCCGCGCTGTTGCGGTACTGCTGCATGACCGCGCTGAGCCGGGCGTGAAACTCGTCGGATGCGGGCAACGGGATATCTGGATAGCTGTGGCAGAGGATGGTGTGCAGCGCGTCGTTCTGGCGGCGCAGGCGGATGGGCAGGTTGGGGTGGTTGCGCAGCAGCAGCGTATCCCCCATATCGAACAGGATAACTTTGAGCATTAATCTTCCCGGTGCATGAATTCGGCGGCAAGCTGGAACACGCGGTCCTTATCCCGGTCGACGGTCACGATATGGAAGCCGCGGTGCAGCACGACGAGGCGCTTGTCGCGCGAGGCGATATGGCTGTAGATGTGCATCGAGTTCACCGGATGCACGAGGTGGTCGTGGCGCGCATAGATGATCAGCGTGGGAATGGTGATGCGGCCCAGGTTGGGCCGCATTACCCCCAGCAGGTCGATCAGTGTGGCTGCCGCCGCCAGCGGGATGCGCGAGTAGGTCAGTTGCCGCTTCCTCGCGCCGGGTTCGGCGATGTCGCTGAAGCGCTTGTTGAAGTAAGGCACGGCGTCGCTGACGGCGGTGAGCGGCAGGCGCAACATGGCGGGGATCCAGACCGGCGCGCTCATGACCACCATCCCGGCGTAGGCGTCGGGGTCGCGGGCGGCCAGGTAGAGCGCGAGCGCGCCGCCCAGCGACAGCCCGGCCAGGTAGATGCGCCGGCAGCCGTAGGCGCGCAACTGGGCCAGGCCCTCGTCGGCGGAGGCCACCCAGTCCTGCCAGGTCTTGGTGCGCAGGTCTTCGGGCGAGGTGCCGTGCCCGGCCAGCAGCGGGGCGCAGACGGTCACGCCGCCCGCCGCCAGGTGCGCGCCCATCTCGCGCATGGTGAACGGCGACGACGTGAAGCCGTGCAGGAGCAGGCACCCGGTCGGCCCGGCGGCGTAGAAGAACGGCTCGGCGCCCTCCTGCACCAGTTGGCGGGTGGACAGGTCGCGTGCCCCCGGCGCCGGGAGCGCGCTAGCGTCCGGCATAATTCGGCGCCTCTTTCGTCAGCACCACGTCGTGGGGATGGCTCTCGCGCAGGCCCGACCCGGTCACGCGCACGAAGCGGGTGTCCTCCTGGAAGCGCGCAATGTCGGGCGCGCCGACATAGCCCATGCCCGAGCGCAGGCCGCCCACCAACTGGTAAATCAACGTGGTCAGCGGGCCTTTGTACTGCACCCGGCCCTCGATGCCTTCGGGCACCAGCTTGTCCAGGCGATCCACATCCTGCTGGCCGTAGCGGTCGCGGCTGGAGGCACGCTGCTTCATGGCGCCCAGCGATCCCATGCCGCGGTACTCCTTGAAGCGCTCGCCCTGGTAGAGGATCACGTCGCCGGGGCTTTCGTCCACGCCCGCCAGCAGCGACCCGATCATCACCGTGTCGGCGCCTGCGGCGATGGCCTTGGCAACATCGCCGCTGTACTGGATGCCCCCGTCGGCGATGATCGGGATCCCCGCCGGGCGGGCCACGCGGGCCACCTCCCAGACCGCCGTGATCTGCGGCATCCCGGCTCCCGACACGACGCGCGTGGTGCAGATCGACCCTGGCCCCATGCCCACCTTCAGGCCGTCTGCCCCCGCGTCGATCAGCGCCTGGGCCGCCGCGCCGGTGGCGATATTGCCCGCGATCACCGGCACGTCGTAGCGGCGCTTGATGCGGCGCACGGCCTCGATCACGCCCGCCGTGTGCCCGTGCGCCGTGTCCACGAAGATCACGTCCACGCCGGCTTCGATCAGGGCAGCCGCGCGCTCGAAGCCGTCGTCGCCCACGCCGACCGCCGCGCCGCAGAGCAGGCGCCCGTGCCGGTCGTAGGTCGCCAGCGGATACTGCTGCTTTTTCTGGATATCCTTGACCGTGATGAGCCCCACCAGGCGGCCGTTCTCGTCCACCACGGGCAGCTTTTCGATCTTATGCCGGCGCAAGATCTCGCGCGCCTGATCCAGCGTGGTGCCCGGCGGCACCGTCCAGAGCGGCGCCTCCGTCATCCACTGGCGCACCGGCTGATCGAGGTCGGCGCCCTCGGCGAAGCGAATATCGCGGTTGGTCAGAATGCCCACTAGGCGGTCGCCCTCCACGATGGGCACACCCGAAATATGGTAGCGGGCCATCAGGTCCAGCGCGTCACGCACCGACCGCTCCGGCCCCAGGCAGATCGGCTCGACGATCATGCCGGCCTGCGACCGCTTCACCTTGTCGGCCTCCGCCACCTGATCGGCAATGGCGAGGTTGCGGTGCAGCACACCCAGCCCGCCCTCGCGGGCCATGGCAATCGCCATGCGCGCCTCGGTCACGGTATCCATCGCCGCCGAGAGGATCGGGATGTTCAGGTGGATGTCGCGCGTGAGGCGGGTGGCCGTGGAAATATACTGGGGGGTGGGCAAGACTTCCGAGTAGGCGGGCACGAGCAGCACATCGTCGAACGTCAGCCCTTCCAAACCAAACTTCTCCGCATCAGACAGCATCACACATCTCCCTTCCGGGTTCTGCTAAGCCGGGCCGGCGGCGCCGGCCATGCGCGTATGTAGATCGTCGATCCGGGCGCGCAACACCTGGATATCGTACTGGCGCCAGGCCGAGTCGCGCTCGACCAGCACCTGTTGCTTGCGGAAGGCCAGCTCGGTCGCCAGTTGCTGCAAGAGGCCCAACTGGCGGAAAGCCCGCCATCCGTGCTGCGACAAGGCCGCCCAGCGCGCGCGCCAGCGGCGCGGCGCCGAGATCAGCATATAGTACTCGGCGGGATGCAATCTTCCCACCGTCACCTCTTCCCAGAGTTGCTGCTCAATCCAGCGGCGTTCCTTGGCCCCGGCCAGGATCGCCACCACGACGATGACGGCCACGCCGCTCCAGTCGGCCAGGATGCTGATCAGGCACCCGGCGCAAGCCAGTTCGTTGCCGGCCAGGCCGCTCACCGTGACCAGGCTGTTGTGCAGGCTGTGGAAGAACATGGCCCCACCCAGCCCGAACACCGGCATGACGGGCCGCAGCCGCGCCTGCGGGTTGGCGCGCAAGTAGCCGAGTGTGGCCCCGGTGATGCTGGTGAAAAAGGCATGGTTCAGGCCGAAGACCCCCGACCGCAGGAACCAGATGCCGATCACCGCGTCGAGCGAGGGCGTCTGGCCGGGGTTGTAGCCGTCGGGGTAGGCCGAGCTAAAGCCGTAGACAATGTTCTCGACGACCGAGAAGCCGAGGCCGACGAGCGCGCCGTAGAGGATGCCGTCGAGCACATCGTCGAACTCGTGCCGGTACGCCAGGAAGAGGACGAAGAGGATAATGCCTTTGGTCGCTTCCTCGACGATGGGCGCGACGACCGTCGCTTCGCTGAACTCCCCGATCGGCCCCGCCCCGCCGAGGGGAATGCCGAGCAGGATCTCGAAGACGAGCGCGAGAAGAATCGCCGGGGTGGCGCCCCAGACAAAGGCCAGGACCGCCAGGCTGATCGGCTCTTTCTCATACCGATCCAGCCACCAGATCAACAAGACGTAGAGGAGCGCCGGAGCCAGAGCCAGCCCGGTGATCAGGGCCAGCAGCGCCAGCAAGTTCATAGACGGTGTGATTCCTCCCCACGTATTGAGTAGCGCCGCACGGGCCACCGGGTGGCGGCTTCGCGCTACCCCACAACAAAGCAGCGGCACAAACTTATCGGGTATTGTACCCGATTGCCGGGGATGCCGACAAGACACGCCCCCTACCAGCGCGGGGCCGCATAGGACCATCGGGCCGGGGCGGCTGGGAGCGAAATCCTATGGCGCAGGGTGCCCGCCGGTGATACAATGACGAGGAGCAGGACAGCGCGGCCCGCTCCGCGGCCGGCGTCTGCCAGGTACACCAACTGCGGAAGGAATCGCATGCGGGACTTCTTCGTATTCGGGCACCTCGCGCGGTGGGTGCTCGCCGTCATCCTGGGCTTGCTGCTGCTAGGCGGCATCGCGGTCTGGCGCAACTGGGTGGTGGCTCAGGCCCTGGCGAATGCGACCGATACGCCCGCCCTCTTGCAGAGCACTCCCCCGGCGCTCGTGCCCATCACCACCCCGATCTGGGGCACGATGGTACCGTTTCAGCAGTGGAACCCCAACTGGCTCGATGCCACCCCGACACCTGGCCCGCCGACGGGCGGCGCCGTCATCATCCTCCCGCCACGTTAGTCGCACGACGTGCTCTCCCCATAGCAGAATCGGTTGTCGCCAGGGCTGCACCGGTGGTTATGCAGTTGTAGGCCACCGGCAATTGTGCTACAATGGGGACAAGGACAATTACGACCTGTAGTTTTGCGGAACCATGCCGGCCTGCCCTCGCTTCGCACCACCGAAAGCAGCCGATTGCGCG
>DASSGZ010000463.1:0-12315 GCA_035693165.1 Chloroflexia bacterium
CGGCCACGCGGCCCGCGGCCAGGTAGTACGCGGCCTGCTCGTACAGGTAGATGGGCAGGTAGTAGCGGGTGGGCAGAGTGCGGGCCAGCGCCACCGCCTGGGCGAACAGCGGCTCGGCCTCCGCCGCCCGGTCCTGCCGGGTGTAGACCAGGGCGAGATTACCCACGGCGATAGTGATGCCGACGCGGTTGCCCAGGCTCAGCGTGGCGGCCAGGTGGTAGATGAAGCAGGCCAGCGCCGCGGCGTAATCGCCGTAGTCGTGATAGATCAGCCCCATGCCCGACACGGTCAGCCCGACCACGCGCCGGTCGCCGATAGACTCGGCGATGCGCACGGCGTCGCCGTAGGCGGCGAGGGCGCGACCAAAGTCGCGCTGGTTCTGGTAGACCGACCCGAGGCTCCAGTGGGCGCGTTCCTGTTGCTGCCGGTCGCCGATGCTGCGGGCGATATCGAGTTGTTGCTCCAGGCAGGAGAGCGCCTGGGCATAGTCGCCCAGGTCGTCGTAGACGTTGCCGAGGTTGCCGACGGCCTCGCCCTGGCCGCGCCGGTCGCCCAGGTCGGTCGCCAGCACCATCTGCTCCCAAAAGCAGGCCAGCGCGCGCGGGTGGTCGAACTGCAGCCAGTGGACCTGGCCGATGTGGCCCTGGACGGCGAGCAAGCCGCCGGCATCGCTCAGGCCGGTGAAGCCGGCGCGGGCCTGCTCCAGCCAGGTCAGGGCCTCGGTATAGGCGCCGCGCTGGCGGTCGAGCACGCCGAGGTCCATCTGGGCCTCAGCCACGGCGCGCGCGTCGCCTGCCGCCGTGGCCTGGTCGAGCGCGCGCCGGTAGAGCGCCGCCGCGGTATCGACGTGGCCGACCAGGCGGTGGATGCCGCCCAGTTGCAACAGCACGGGCACCTGCTCGGCGGGCGCCAGCAGCGGCAGCAGGCGTTCGTAGTAGTCGATGGCCGAGTCGTTGGCATACGCCGCCTGGGCGGCATCGGCGGCGCGGCGCAAGTAGAGGCGCTGCTTCTCGCGGTTGGCGCCGCGCCCATAGTGGTAGGCTAGCAGCGAGTAGTTGTCGGGCGTGGTGCGCTCGAACCAGTCGCCCGCGCGGTCGTGGGCGGCCTGGCGCTGCGCGGCCAGCAGGCTGGCATAGGCCACTTCCTGGGTCATGGCGTGCTTGAAGGCATAGGCGCGGACGGCGGCGTCGGTCAGCGGGGTCAGGTCGAGGTGGGCCAGCAGTTGCAGGTGGCCGGGCACGGCGCCCGCGTCGATTTCGGGCGGATAGCTGCCGGCCAGGGCGTCGAGCATGAACACGCGCCCGAAGATGCTCGCCAGCTTCAGCGTCAGCTTGTGGGCCTCGTCGAGCCGATCGATGCGCGCCTGGATCACTTCCTGCACGGTGTCGGGCAGGTCGGGCGCGGGCTGGTCGGCGTAGACAGCGGCCAGTTCCTCCAGAAAGAAGGGATGGCCCTGGCCGCGGGTGACGATTTCGGCGACGACGGGCGCGGGCAGGGTGGCACGCTGGCGCACGAGCGCGGCGGCGGCCTCGGCGTCGAGTTCGCGCAGGTCGAGCGCCAGGTGGGGCGGCAGGGCGGCCAGGGCCTCTTTAGCGGCAGGCAGCGGCGCATCGAAGGGCCGGTGCGAGAGTAGCAGCACCAGCGGGCCGCCCGGCGGCGTGGCGGTGGCGAGGTCGCGGACCAGATCCCAGGAGAGCGGGTCGGCCCAATGGAAATCGTCGAGCCAGATGAGCAGGGGCTGGGTGTGCGCGGCGCCGGCGATGAGGGCGGCCAGCAGGGTGCGCGTGGCGCCGGCCCGCGTGGCGGGATCGAGCGCAGGCGCGGCGTCCGGGGCCGCGTGCGCGGCAGGCAGCGCCACGCCGAGCAGGTCGGCCAGCAGGGGCGCGTCGGGCCGGCGTGCGGGCGCCCAGCGGGCCACGGCGGCCTCCACGGCGGGCCAGGTGAGCGCGGCTTCCGGGCGCCCGGCGATGAGCATGGCCAGCGGGGCCTGCCAGGGCCAGTAAGGGGCGCTGTGCCGGTCGGGGCGCGCGCCGCCGAGCAGCACCCGCCAGCCCGTCCCCGCCGCGCGGTTGCTGATGGTGGTCGCCAGGCGGCTCTTGCCGATGCCCGCCTCGCCCACCAGCCGGAGCAGGCCGGGCTGCCCGGCGCGCGCCCCGGCGATGACGGCGGCGGCCTGCGCCAGTTCGCTGTCGCGGCCCAGCGGGTCGCCGATGGCCGGCACCCCGGCAGCGTCCTCCGGCGCTTCCAGGCGGGCCACCGGTACCGGCTCGGCCCAGCCCTTGACCGGCAAGGCCGGGCGCTCGCGGCAGACGAAGCGCAGGCCGAGCGCCGTCCAGACACGGCCGCTGATCAGGATCTCGCCGGGGGCGGCGGCCTGCATCAGCCGGGCGGCCAGGTTCATCTCCGGCCCCAGGGCGGTGTAGGTGCAGCGCGCGACGCCCGGCGCGCCGACAGTGCCGACGTATTGCAGGCCGACGGCCATGCCGCCGCGGGCGAGGATGCCCGCTTCGCGCAGGGCCAGCAAGCAGCCCGCGCCGCGGGCCGCGTCGTCGCCGTGGGCCACCGGCGCGCCGAACAGGATGACCAGCAGGCGGCCCTTGTCGCCCACCTCGACCTCGTTGAGCCGGCCGCCGAACCGGGCGACCAGCGGCAGGGCGCGCGCCACGAGGGTTTGCAGGTCGCCCGCCGCGGGCAGGGCCACAAAGGCGGCGGTGAGCGTGCGGAACTCGCCCACCCAGCCGCTGAGGCCGCCGGCCATGCGCGCCACGATGGCGCCGGGCAAATAGGGCGCCAGCGCGTCGGCAGCCGGCAGCGCACCAGGGGCGGGCGGCGCCCAGGGGGCCATGTGTCCGGCGGGGCGGGGGCGCAGCCCGGCGGCCCCGGCTTCGGCGGCCAGCGCGCTGTCGAGCGCCGCGCCGGACGCGACCCAGTAGAGGCCGAGATCGGGCGTGCCGACGATCTCCCAGGTGAGCGGACCGCTGCCCATGCCGAGCCGCAGCACCAGCGGGTGGGCGCCCGCGGGGGTCTGGATCACCGGGTCCAGCCCGGCGAGCATGGCGTGGGCGGCCCGCGCCGCCGTGATGTCGTCGGGGAACGCGGCCAGCACGCCGTCGCCGGTGAATTTGATCACGTCGCCGTCATGGGTATGGATGGCGGCAATCAGCGGGGTATAGATGCGTTCCAGCGCAGCGCGCAACTCCTCGGCCCCGGCAGGCTGGGCGGCCAGGACCTGGGTCAGCCCGGTGAAGCCTTGCAGGTCGGCGACGACCACCGTGGCCGCCGAGGTCTCCCGGTAGCCGGCGGGCAGCGGCAGGCGCGGGCCCAGCCAGCGCGGCACATAGGGGGCCAGTTGCCGCGCCAGGAGGTCAGCGGAGGACGAGGTCGCCGGGAAATCTACCATAGCGTCCTCAGTATAGCATAAGAGGCTGGGTAGGGACGAGGGGCCGGTGGTCAGTGGTCAGTGGTCAGGGGTCGGTGGTCAGGGGTCAGAATGAGGGTGCGAGGCGGCGGGTGGCTGGAGGTGGGATCGCCCGGTTCGTCAATGGGCGCGGTAGCGGCCTCGCCCGGCCCGTCAAGGGGCGGGCTAGCACGACAAAGCCCGCCTGCGCGGGCCGGACCAACCAGGGGATCACCAGGCCGCGCAGGCGGGCTTCGTAACGGTAGCCGGAGGCTTGAGCCTCCGGGCTACCGGGCGGTGTTGACGCTTGTGGTAGACTCGATCCGGGATGGTGTGTGGCCGGAGTGCGGGATGTGAAGGAGGTATGCGTTATGAGCGGGCCCGTGGCGAATCCGACGCCGTATGCCGTGGTCAACGAGGTGCTGGGCGAGTTGCTGGCGGGGGTGCAGGACATCCTGGGGCCGGACCTGTACGGCATGTACCTGTACGGGTCGCTGGCGCTGGGCGATTTCACGCCGCACCGCAGCGATATTGACGCGGTCGTGGTCACGGCCGGGGAGCTGACGGACGCACAGACGGCGGCGTTGCAGGCGCTGCATACCGACCTGGCGGCGCGGTACGTGCCGTGGGGTTCGGAACTGGAGGTGACGTATATGCCGCAGCGCGCGCTGCGCCGGTACGACCCCACGCACGCCCCCTACCCCAGCATCCAGCGCGGCGAGCGACTGGTGGTTGAGGCTCAGGACAGCAGCGGGGTCATTCAGCGCCATGTGCTGCGCGAGCACGGCATCACGCTGGCCGGGCCGCCCATCCGCGAGCAGATCGACCCGGTGCCGCCCGACGAGCTGCGGCGCGCGGTGCTGGCGATGGGCCGGCAGTGGCTGGCGGGGTTACGCGCCGACCCGCGGCCCTTGCGCCACCAGGGCTACCAGGGCTACGTCGTAATGACGATCTGCCGGATGCTCTATACCTTGCAGTTCGGCACCATCGTGTCGAAGCCGGCGGCCTCGCGCTGGGCGCGGGAGGCGCTCGGCCCGCGCTGGGCGCCGCTGATCGACCGCGCCCTGGCCGAGGATGTGGACGAGACGGTGGACATGATCGACTTCGCGCTCGACCGCGTGCGGGCATACCCGCAGCCGGCGCCGCCGCGCCCCTTCTGAGGCCGGCGGTGCAGGCCGGTTGGAAACCGGCCCCTACAGCGGGTTGCGGCGACGCGGGCCGGTTGGAAACCGGCCCCTACAGCGGGTTGCGGGGGGCCGGGGCCTACCCACAACATGATGGGGGCCCAGCCGGGCAGGGATATTCACCGGCTGCGCAACAGCCAGGGCAGTCTGCGATTCCAGGCCGGGGGTTTGCAAAACAGATCGACTTTTAGTATGATTTAGCGGCGCCAGGCTGAACAGCCCCGCAAACTGGCACTCACCGGCTCACTGTCCCCTGTTTAACAAGAATATTTGGAGGTTTACCATTGCGTCGCAGCCCCTGGTTGTATTATTCTGTGCTCGTGGTTTTCGTGCTGGCACTAGCCGGTCTCGGACTGGCGTTCAATGCCGGCCTTACGCCCGCCGCGGCGGCCCCCGATCGCCCGGCGACCGGCCTCGCTATGGCCCCCGCCACCCACACATCCACGGGTAGTTGCGGGTTCGCCTGGCGCACCCCGCCCAATCCGGTTCTCACCACCTCCAACAATGTCTTGCGCGGCGTGGCGGCCCGCGCGGCGAACGATGTCTGGGCGGTCGGTTACGGGGAAGCCGGACACCGGAGCCTGATCCTGCACTGGGATGGCAGCGCCTGGAGCCAGGTGCCCAGCCCGAATCCCTCGACCGGCGATAACCGCCTGATGGCCGTCGCGGCGATCAGCCCGGACGATGCCTGGGCGGTCGGCTACGGGACGGTGGACGCGCTCATCCTGCACTGGGACGGCAGCACCTGGAGCCGGGTCAACGGCCCCGGCGTGCCCGGCACTGGCGTCTTCCTGCGCGGCATCACCGCGGTGGCAGCCAATGATATCTGGGCGGTGGGCTATTATGGAACCGACACCGGCAACAGCCGCACCCTGACGCTGCATTGGAACGGCACGGCGTGGAGTATCGTGCCCAGCCCGAACGCGGCGGTCGGGGCGAACGAACTTTATGCCGTCACGGCACTCGGCACGCACGATGTCTGGGCGGCCGGCGCCGTGACCTCGGTGGGGGCGCTGGCGTTGCACTGGGATGGCTTCGGTTGGGCCGTGGTGACCGATCCGCTGTCGGCCAATCCCACCTTCCCCGCCTTCTATGGAGTCGTGGCCCACGCCGCGAACGACATCTGGGCGGTGGGCGATCAGGCCGTGACCGCGCATTGGGACGGCAGCGCCTGGACGGAGATCCCGAATCCAGAGAGCGGATCCAGCGCAAATATCCTGTATGGGGTCGCGATGACGAGCGCCGACAATGTCTGGGCGGTGGGGCTGCAAAACAACGGCCAGGCTTTGATTGAGCACTGGAACGGTAGCGTATGGAGCGTCGATCCCGGAGCAGGGGGTGGCCCCCTACCGGGGGTGGCGATGGTGAATGCAGGCGATATCTGGGCCGTGCACGACAATCTATATGATCCGCCCACGGAACCGCTGACGGAACATTACAGCGATCCGTGCGCCACGCCCACGCCCACAGTGACAGGGACGCCGGCCACGGCCACTCCGTCGCCGACCCCGTTGCCCCCCTGCGTGGGCCAGTGGGCCACGGTGGCCGTGCCGGGGGCGGCCTCCGGCAGCCGGATCAACGGCCTGGCGAGCATCGCACAAAATGATGTGTGGGCCGCGGGCTATGCGACCACTGCCCAGGGCGTCGAACAAACGCTGATGTTGCATTGGGACGGCAGCGGGTGGAACGCCGTGCCCAGCCCCAACCACGGGAGCGGCAACAACCGGCTCAACGCGGTGACGGCACGGGCGGCGAATGATGTCTGGGCTGTCGGTCAGGCCGCCGGCGGCGGGGGTACGACCACTCTGATCCTGCACTGGGACGGCAGCGCCTGGACGGAAGTGGCAAGTCCCAGCCCTGGAGTCACCGATAACCAGCTCAACGGCGTGGTGAGCCTGGCCGCGGATAATGCCTGGGCCGTGGGCGGCGCGGACATGGACACCCTGGTTTTGCACTGGAACGGCACCAATTGGAGCCGGGTTGCCAGTCCCAGTCCAGGGGGTGTCTACGGGGCCAGTTTCCTCAACAGCGTCAGCGCCCTGGCCGCGAACGACATCTGGGCGGCCGGCGCGTACCAGGTGGTGGGCTACGGCGAAACCCTGGTTCTGCACTGGGACGGCAGCAGTTGGACGCAGGTGCCCAGCCCCAGCCCCGGCGTGCAGTACGACGATGTGCTGAAAAGCGTGGCGATGGTCTCGGCCGGCGACGGATGGGCCGTGGGGTCGTACACGTTCAACAATAGCCGGCGCACGCTGACCTTGCACTGGGACGGCGCCAGTTGGACGCAGGTGGGCAGTCCGGCGGGCGGGTCGGGCGATAACGTCCTGTCCGGCAGCACTGCCGGAGGGCCAACCGATGTGTGGGCCGTGGGCAACTATACCAGCGGCGCGGCGCAACAGACGATGATCCTGCACTGGAACGGCAGCGTCTGGACCCTGGTGCCGAGCGGCAACGCGGGCACGGGCGACAACAGGCTCTATGCCGTGGCCGCCGGGCCGGCCGGCGAGGTCTGGGCGGCGGGATCCTACGGCGCCGGCACCACGGCCCGGCCCCTGATCGAGCATTATCCGGCGGACTGCATGTCGAGCACGCCCACGGCCACGCCGCCGGCCCCCACCGCGACAGCCACCCGCACCCCGGTGCCGCCGGCGACCCCGACGGCGACGCCCGCTGCCACCGCATGCCCGGTGCAGTTTGCGGACGTGCCGAATACCAACCCCTTCTACAGCTTCATCCGCTGCCTGGTCTGCCGGGGCATCGTCGGCGGTTACGCGGACAACACCTTCCGGCCGTACAATGGCGTCACCCGCGGGCAAACCGCCAAGTTCGTGGCCAATGCGGCGGGGTACAGCGACGCGATTCCCGTCACGCGCCAGACGTTCACCGATGTGCCGAACAGCGATCCGTTCTGGTTGTACATCGAGCGGGTCTACAGCCATGGGGTGATCAGCGGCTACAGCAACGGCGACGGCTCGCTCAGCTTCCGCCCCAGCAACCCGGTCACGCGCGGCCAGATGGCGAAATTCGTTGCCAACGCGGCCAATCTGGTCGATGACGTCACCGGGCGGCAGACCTTCAGCGATGTGCCCGGCGCCGATCCGTTCTGGCTGTTCATCGAGCGGGCGGCGCTGCACGGGATCATCAGTGGCTATACCTGTGGCACCGCGCCCGCTGGAGCCTGTGACAACTTGCACCGGCCCTATTTCCTGGCGGGGAACGCGGTGAGCCGCGGGCAAGCGGCGAAATTTATCAGCAACAGCTTCTTCCCCAACTGCCAGACGCCCCGGCGCCAGGGAGCTTCCAACCACCGATTGGGGGACAGCACACGCTAAAGACCAACGAGTACGGCGCGATGAATCGCGCGCCTACACACAAGAGATCGCGGGAACCTGCGCTGGGTAGCCGGCACGGTGGTTGGGCGGTGTAGGGATCGATTTGCCACCGGTTCCTACACCAACAATAGCCGCGCTCCGCACCAGGGCCGGCACTCAGGGCGGCCCCTGCAAAGAGGGCAGGTATGCGGCATGAGGTTGCATCCCGTCCGTCCAGCAACCTAACCCCCGGCTGGGGTATACCCACCCCGCCACGGGGAGGGGAGTTACTTTTCATCGCGCGATAGATTCCCCCTTCCCGCGGCGGGAAGGGGGGTAGGGGGGTTAGGTTGGCCGGCCACCGGGCCCGCGGCAAAGGGGGCCGGGGCCGCCGGAGAGGGCGGGTTTTTGGTATACTGAGACGGCGCGCGCCCGGCAGGCGGCGGGGCGGGGGCAAGGCGCAGCAGGGAGGCAGGGAGCACGAAGACAGGGATGGCAGCGAGGGCAAGCACGATCCGGGAACCGGCCGGCGCGACCGCCGCCGAGCGCGCCGGGCGGATGGGGCCGTGGATTGTCGCCCTGCTGGTCGCATTCACCCTGGTGCGCGGCGTCATCTGGGCCTATGCCATCCCGCCGCTGAACGCGCCCGACGAGCCGTCGCACCTCATCGCCGTGAGCCAGATCCGCGCCCTGCGCGGGCTGCCGGTGGCGATACTGATCGACCCGAACACGCTGAGCGAAAACAGTTCGCCGCGCCCGCCCGAGGTGCTGGCCTATCTCGCGCAGCCGCAGTTCCACTATACGCGCTTCCGCGCCCTCTCCTACGAGTCGACGCAGCCGCCGCTGTACCACCTGTTGTGCGCCGTGCTGACCCGGCCCCTGCCGGCGGACCCGGAGACGCTGCTGTATGGCTGCCGGCTGGTGTCGGTGCTGCTAGGCGCGCTGGCGGTGTTCGCCGTGGCGCGCGCCGCCGCCACGCTGGCCCCGCGCCAACCGGCGTTCGCGCTGGGCGTGCCGCTGGCGCTGACGCTCTGGCCGCAGTTCGGGTTCCAGACGGCCACGCTGAACAACGACATCGCCAGCACGCTGGCGGGCGCGGCGCTGACCTGGGCGTGGGCCGCGGCGATCCGGCGGCCCGGCGACCGGCGCTGGACCGCCGGGCTGGGCGCGCTGACCGGGCTAGGGCTGCTCTGCAAGCTGACCGTCGCCGCCACGCTGCCGGGTACCGGGCTGATTTTGCTGGGCCGGGCGCGCGCCGGGGGCGCCGCGTTGCGGCGGTTCGTGGGCCATGCCGTGCTGGCCGGGGCGGTGGCCGCGGTGCCGGTGCTGCCCTGGGTGGGGCGCAATCTCCAGGTCTACGGCGAACCGACCGGCGCAGCGCAGATGCTGAGCGTGATCCACAGCATCTACACCACGCGGCTGGGTGTGCCGGCGGAGACGCGCTTCATCGTGCCGCCGCTGGGCGATTTTGTCTGGTACAGCTTCAGCTCGTGGTGGGGCGTGTTCGGCTGGCGCAGCGTGTTTCTGCCGGGACCGCTCTATGTGGTGGCCGCCGGGGTGACGCTGCTGGGCGCGGGGGGGGCGGCGGCCTGGCTGGTGCGCCGGGTGCGGGCGCGGCAGCCGCTGCCCCCCGCGCAGGGCTGGCCGCTGGCGGCGTGCGCCGTCACCATCGCGGCAGCCCTGGCGAACTACATCCTCTACACCGTGACCACGGACGCCTCGTTGCAGGGGCGCTACACGTTCGTGGCGCTGGCGGCGGTGTGCCTGGTGGGCGCGGGCGGCGTGCTGCACGCCACACGGTCGCCGCGCCTCAACGCGGGGCTGGCCGGGGTCGCGCTGGCCGGCATGGTCGCGTTGCAACTCGGCGCCTGGCTCACGATCGGCCAGTCGTAGCGTTTCTTGGTCCTTTGGTCCCTGGAAACCAGGGACAGAGGATGGGTGACAGCGGGCCGCCAGGGCTGCTATATTTATCCCGGATGGGTTATGGACCGATCGCGGACGACGACGCCGCGTCCGAGTTGGTATGATGGTTCCATAGGAAATCCAATCTCCCCGCACCCACCGCTTGAAAGGCATCGATGCAAGAATCAGGAAACAGCAGCCTGCTCAGCATATCGCAGGCGGCACGCCTGCTCGGCGTGCATGTTGGGACATTGCGTCGTTGGGACAGCCTGGGGCTCCTCTCTGCCGTCCGGCGGCGGCCCAACGGCCCTCGCCTCTACCCACCCGAAGCCATCGCGGCCTACCGCAACACGCATCCCCAATCGACCACCCTCATCGAACGCGTCACCTACGCGGCGCTGCTCGAAGAAATCAGCCGGGCCGTCAGCGCGTCGCTCGACCTGCCGGCTATCTATCGCGCCGTCTATGACGGCCTGCGCGCAGCCATGGCCGTGGACGCCTTTTTTCTGGCGTTCTACGACGGGCCGGCGAACACGCTCGACGTGCAATTACTGATCGACGGCGGGGAAGAACGCCCCGCCGGCCCCAACCTCGCCGTCGAGGCCGCCCTGGCCGAGGTGCGAGCCACCCGGCGGGCGCTGTGTATCCAGCGTCCGGTAATTGGCCCCTACGGCCAGGTGCACGACCGCATCGCCTCGTGGATCGTCGTGCCGGTGTTTCAGGGCGCCGAGGTACCGGCCGTCTTCTCGATCCAGAGCACCGAACCCGACGCCTATACCCCGGCGCAGGTGGAGTTGCTGGAGCAGGTGGCGGCACGAGTGGCGCCCGCCATGCACAATGCCCGGCTCTATGCGCGGGCGCGCGAAGAAGAGGTGCGCTACCGGGCGCTGCTGGAGCAGGCGGCGGATGCCGTGTTCGTGACCGACGAGCGCGGGCGCTATGTCGAGATCAACGAGGCCGCCGCGACTCTGTTCGGCTACAGCCGCGATGAACTGCGAGCGCGCACGGCGGATGCCTTGCGAAACGGGTTTATGCAAAGCCCGGAGGGCGAAGGCATTCTGGAGGGCCTGGCGGCGGGGCCGGTGCGCGTCGAAATGCAGATGCTGCGTAAGGACGGCAGTGCCCTTCCCGTCGAATTACGCATGACCCGCGTGCGGGTGGGCGGGCAGGTGCTGCTCCAGGCCATCTGCCGCGACCTGACGCCGCGCATCGCCCTGGAAGCCGTGCGCGAACGCGAACACCAGTTGTACCTGGCGTCGGTGCGCAGCCTGGCCGCGACCGTCGATGCGCGCGACGCCTACACCCACTCGCACTCGCAGCAGGTGGCCTTCTACTGCCGGCTGATCGCGCGGGAACTGGGCCTGCCGGACGAACAGGTCGAAACCATCGAACTGGCCGGGCTGCTGCACGACATCGGCAAGATCGCCGTGCCCGACTATATCTTACAGAAGCCGGGCCGGCTCACCGCCGACGAATGGGCGATCATGCGGGCGCACTCAGCGAAGGGCGCCGACATCCTGAGCGCGGGCAACAGCGCGGCGCTGGCGCCGATCGTGCCCATGGTGCGCTCGCATCATGAACGTTGGGCCGGCGGCGGCTACCCCGACGGGCTGGCAGGCGACGCGATCCCGCTGGGCGCCGCCGTGATCGCGCTGGCCGACGCCTTCGACACGATCACCACGCCGCGGCCCTACAAACCGGCCAGCACGTTGCACGAAGCGTGCGTCGAGATCCGCCGGTCGAGCGGGCGGCACTTCAAGCCCGACATCGCCGACGCCTTCCTGCGCGTCATCGAGCGCGACCGCGCGGCGGGGGCCGAATACCTGGAGGCGATCGCGCGCATGGCCGAGCCGAGCACCAGCGCCGTGCCGCGCCTGGCCGCGCTGCCGGCCCCGCCGCCCCGCCCCCTGGGGCCGGAGAGCCTGACCTACCAGGAGCAGCAGCGCCTGGCCGCGCATATGCAGTCGCTCTACGAGATCAGCCGGGGCTTCCCCCACGTGGACGATGAGGCCGAACTGGTGGCCGCCGCCGCCCGCCTGGCGCAGGACCATTTCGGCGCGGAGAGCGTCTATCTGCTGGAGATCGACGGCCCGGCGGCCACGCCGGCCGGCTGCGCCACGCCGCCGGGGCCGCGGGTGGTGGCGCGCTGGGGCTGGCACGCCACGGGCGATTTCGAGCCGTGGGCCACCACCGACGCCGCTGTGTATCCGTTGATGCGGGAACTGATGACGGCGGATCAGCCGGTGGCTATCGCCGACATCCCCAACCTGCTCAGCCCGCCGCGCCCGACGCTGGCGTACCTGTACGGCTGGCGCAGCGGGATTTTCATTCCCCTGTGGGCGGGCGGGAAAACGCTGGGCGCGCTCGGCCTGGCCTACCACAGCAGCTACCACCACTTCAGCGCCGACGACCTCGAACTGGCCGATACGCTGGGCGCGGCGGCGGCGCGCGCCTTCGCGGGGCTGCAACTGCAGGCCGCCGAACAGCAGTTACGCCACCAGATTCGCGAACTGGAGCGCAG
>DASSGZ010000464.1:0-26847 GCA_035693165.1 Chloroflexia bacterium
AGCCGGCGATAATCGACCTGGAAGGGGTAGTCGAAGCCATCCTGGCCGGGCCAGAACTTGACATATTTCGCATCAAGCTGGCGGGCGATCGCGATGGCCTGCGTACCCAGGTCGATGGCCTTCTGGCGCACGGCGGGGTCGGGGTTGGTGAAGCTGCCCTGCTGGAACTCGCGCATATACAGGTGTGGCGTAATCGCATAGGCGCGCAGCCCCGTGCGCTTCAGGGTTTCCAGCACGTCCGCGACCGTTACCGCGTCGCCGGCAAAGGGGTAGTTGATGTCCAGATACTTGATGTCACCGACGCTGGCGGCGCGCTCGATCGCTTGCAAAGTATCGACCGGCGGGCCATAGGCATCTGTAGCATAGCGATCTACAAACTGCTGGAACATCCACAAACCCGCTCCAAACTCATAATTCTGCATTTAGAACCTCCTTACTGAATGCTTGACAGTTGTTGGCAACTATCCCAATAATGGCCTGCTGCCGGGCGCCGGATAGCCCGCGGCTGGGTCCTCAAGTGCTAACACCCAGTCCAGGCCGCCGTCCGGCGGAGTAAAGTGCATACGGTCCTGCCGTTGCAAGATGCCGATACGCTGCGCCACCCCGGTGCGCGGATCGAACCAGTAGGCGAGCAATTTGTCGGCGGTCAATGGGCTGAGGTCCAGTTCCACGCCGTCACCGGCGGGCAGGTAGACCAGTGCGTAGGTGCCTGCGCTGTCGCGGGTTGCTTGCACATGATGGGCGCCCTCGCCGGAGTCCGCCGCGATCAGCGATTGGTCGGGGATGCGGCTGAGGAATGGCCGGGATTCGAGGAGCGCGCGGGCATACTGCACCTGGCCCGATCCGGACAGATGGATGGCCTCGTACCAGGGGCGGCGCGGCCAGATCAGGGCCTTGCGTCCGGGTTGCCACATCTGCCAGACCGGGTTGCAGCCATAGGTGTGGCCATGCGCCCCCGCGAAAAGCGCCCAGTAGATCGCCTTGCGCACGTCCCAATCGTCCAGGTAGCCGCCGTCGACGTTGCGTATGTTATCGAGCATATCCTCATAGCCCGGCTCGGCATCCATACACGGGCGCACCGGCTGGCGTGCATAGTCGGCTTCAATAAAGCGATAGTTGGCCGAGTTGCGGGCGTGGCCGCTCTGGCACGTATGAAAGTCGAGCCAGGGCTCGTCATGTACGTACTCCGAGGTGGAGTGCGGCCCCCAGGTGTGCATGGTGATCAGGTGGCTGCCGCCGTCGCCCTCGCGCAACCCCTCGGCCAGCGCCCGCAGGATCAGCCGGTGGTTTTCGTCCTCGATGGGCCGGTCGCCCCCGACGATCCAGATGAGCGGCTGATTGGCGTAGCGGCTGGCGAGCCATCGACCGTAGGCGCGGGCGTTCTGCGGCGTGAAAATCTCCGGCCCGACCCCCCATTTCTGGTTCCACTTGTCGCCCCAGGTCGGCAACATCCCGATATAGAGCCCCAGCGACGCGGCCAAATCGACCACCTTATCGACGTGAGCGAAATAGGCTTCGTTGGGCCGGGTCGGGTCGTCGTCATGGAGGGGCATATCGCCGTTCGCGTTCGGCGTATGCAGCCCGTCGATCTCCGCCAGCACCACCGCCTGGATCACAGTGAAACGCTTGGCCGCCCGGTCCCGCAGGTAGTGCTCGGCCTCGCTGTAGCTCAGGCGGTGGAACAGCTCCCAGGCGGTGTCGCCGAGATAGAAGAACGGTGTGCCGTCGTCATGGATCAGGAAGCGCTGGTTATCGCTAACCTTCAGCATTGCCGGCTCCGCTGCGACGCAGGACAATCGCCTGGTAGGGCTTCTGTTCCAGGCTGATAACCGTTCCGTTTTGCACTGGTTCGGCCAGCGCGCTTCGCGTCATCGCCCACGTATCGAGGATCTCGCCGCGGTACTGCTCACCTTCCGGCAAGACGAGGGGCATTTGCGCCGGCTGGTGATTGCCGAAATAGACGAGGTAGTATTCATGCGCCTGCCCCGCGCACGGAAAGAAGGAGGCGACGCTCTTCCGCCGGTCGAACGGGTCGAGACCTGCCGCCGGCCCTTCTTCCAGGATCTGGCGCAGGAAGGCCAGGCGGGGAGCACTCTGGCCGTGCAAGGTGCCGCCCTTCGACCACCAGACGATCTCGTCGGGGTCGAGGAACGTGTCGCTGTGGCCGACGTAGCCCCCCTGCACCGTGCCCTCCCAGAAGCGCCGCACCATCTCCTCGCCGGTGATATTGCCCCAGCGCTGGGGGATATTGCCCTCATACGCGCACTCATCAACCACGACCGGCTTTTTGTGCTGCTCGCGCCAGAGCGCGACATTCTCCACGTCCCACTTCTGGATGCTCTGGTGTGTGACCCAGGGTTTGGAGTGGTCGTAAAGCACCCACCCGTTGTGGATCGAGCGCAGGTGCCCGTAGGGGTCGCTCTCCTGCACAGTGCGGAAGAAGCGGTCCCAATCGGCCAGGGTCTTGTTCTTGATGAAATCGAACTCGTTCGCCATCGACCACCAGACGTTGCGGTAGGCGGCGAGCCGGGCCACCACGTAGCGCAGGTAGCGGTCGTCGGTCTCCGCGTCCATAGTAGCGAAGCCCCAGCGGTCGTAGGGATGGAACAGGATGATATCGGCTTCGATGCCCAGTTCCCGCAGGTCACCCACTCGCTGCTCGAAGTGGCGGAAGAACTCGGGCTCAAAGCGGCTCCAGTCGAACGACCAGCCCTCGGATCCCTCCACCATGAACCCGCCCTGCCAACGCGTTGGACCTTTAGATAAGACCGGGAAGGGGTAATAGGGCGGCTCGTTGTTGTTGAAGGCGTAGCTCTTGGGGAACACGCACATGCGCAACTTGTTGAACGGCGCCGCGCGCAGCGTCGCCAGCGTCTGCTCCTCCAGCGTGTCGCCCTGGTGGGTCCAGACGTAGCAGGTAGTACCGATCTGCTTGTAGGGCGTGCCGTCGGCGTAGGCGAAGTGATAGGTGTTCGCCACCCGCACCGGCCCGTGATTGCCTGCCGTGGGGGCAACGCAGCTAAACGTCCCCTCGGCGCCGCTTAGTGCTGCGCTGTTGCTCTCCGTGCGATAGCTCCAGGTGCCCGGCGTATCCGGCATAAACCGGACGCGGTAGATCCCGTCGCCGTCATAGAAGCCGTCGACCTCGACGGTGCGATGCTTGTAGGTGAATCGAGCTTTGAACTCCACATCTAGAAATGGGTTGCCGCCGGCGGGTCCCTGCAACGCCAGTTCGAATATGCCCCACTGCTCGGCTTCCCTTGCCGCGCTCCTGGCTGCAGTTTGTTGGGCTTCGCGCATGCTGTTGGTCGCTGTCATTGCTGCTGCTCCTTATGCCCGACTTTCAGCCGGGCGGGCAAATGTGTTCGGGTCCAGATAGGGCTCATCCACCCACCTGTGATCCAGCCGGGGGATGGAGTCGAGGAGCAGTTGGGTGTATTCGTGCTGTGGATTGGACAGCACCTGCTTGGCCTCGCCGAATTCGACCACGGTGCCGTGGTTCATCACGGCGATGTAGTCGCTGATGTAATAAGCGGTGGCGAGATCATGGGTGATGTAGAGAAAGCTGGTGCTGTACTCTTGCTTTAGCGCCAGGAACAGGTTGATGATGATCATGCGCCGGGACGCATCGATCATGCTCACCGGCTCGTCGGCAATGATGAGGTTGGGATGTGGGATCAATGCGCGGGCGACCGAGGCACGCTGCAATTCGCCGCCGGAGAATTGGTTGGGGTACTTGCCGCGCACGTCCTTGTATTCGAGTCCGACGACTGCCAGCGCCTCCTCCAGCGCCTGGATCGCCGCGTCCTTGCCCAGCCCAGCCACCCGCGTCGCCGTTTCATAGAGGTAAGAGTCAATGGTGCGATAGCGACTAAAGGCCTCGAACGGGTTTTGAAAGATAGGCTGTACGGTGCGCAGGAACTCGGCCTTATCCGGGCTGGCCCCCTTGCCGGCCACGACATGGTTCGCAATAGTAACCTTGCCGGACGTGGGCGGTACCAGCCGCAGGATGACTTTGGCCAGCGTGGTTTTGCCGCTCCCCGACTCCCCGACGATGCTGATAATCACCGGTCGGTCGCTCTCCACCGTGAGGTTGATGTTGTTCAGGGCTTTGATGGTCACGTTGCGCGGAAAGCTGCCCAATTGGTACTCTTTATTCAAGTTCTCGGTCTGCAGGATCGTCTTCATCGGGCCACCTCTTCCACCTTGACTTCCTGATCGAGCGTCTCGTCCAGCTTCAACTCGCGCTGGACTTGCGCGATCAACTTCGCCGGATCGTGAGCCACCTCACTCAGCTTCGGGGCGTTCTGCAACGTCTGTTTTAACTGCGGGACGCTCTCGGCATAGTGGCAGGCGGAGAAACGTCCGGGCCGATGCTCCGCCAGCGGCGGCTCCTTCGTGCGGCACAGCTCCGTCGCCAGGGGGCAGCGCGGGGCGAACCGGCACCCGGCCGGCGGATCCCAGAGGCTCGGGGGCCGCCCCGGCAGGCCTTGCCGGGCGCGATCGTCGCCAATGGTCGGCAACGAGCTAGTCAGCATCAGGGTATAGGGGTGCAGTGGCTCTCGAAAGATGTCCGGGGTGTTGGCGTACTCGACGGCTTTAGCGGCGTACATAATCAGCATCTTATCCGTGAGCTGGTAGTGGACGCCCATGTCGTGGGAGACGAAGATGATGGTGTTCTTCATCTCCTTCTGCAACTCCATCAGCAAGATCAGGATGCCCTTCTGCACGACGACATCCAGCGCGGTCGTCGGTTCGTCGGCGAGGATGATGTCGGGCTGCAGGAAGGTCGCCAGCGCGACCATGATGCGCTGGCGCATCCCGCCGGAAAGCTGGTGCGGATAAGAGTCGATCGATTCGGGTGGCAGGCCCAGTTTCTGCACGAATTGCCGGACTCGCTCCAGCGTCTGCGCCTTCTGTTTGGAGGTGGCCGGGAAATCGACGAACTGCTCGCGGATGCGCACGACCGGGTTCAGGGAGCTCATCGAGCTTTGCGGGATATAGGAGATACGCTTGAACCATTCCCGCTGAATGTTCTTGGTCGTCACCGGCTGCTTGCGCTCGTTCTGAAAGCCATAATCGACGGACCCCGACGCCAGCCCCAGCGGGAAGCCGATGTCGCCGTAGATGACCTTCATCAGCGTGCTTTTGCCGCAACCCGACTCGCCGGCGATGCCCAGGATCAGGCTGGCGGGGATCTCCAGGGTCACGCCGTCGATGGCGTTGACCTGGCCCCGCTGCGTGGTGTACGTTGCCACAATGTTCTCCAGCTTGATCATGCCACACCTCGCCTTTCTGCGAAGAGCTCATTGTAGCCTGTTGAGGTCAGGAACAGGCCGAGGAACAACAACACCGTTGCCACGATGGGCGCGATGATCCAGGCGGTCTGGCCGATCATCAGGGCGTTATAGTTCAGCGCCCAGAAGATGATCGATCCGAGCGTTGGGATTTGGACCTTGGAGAGACCGATCACCGCCAGGGCCGCCTCGGTATTGATCGCGAACAGGATCGTGTTGATGAAGCCAACCACCATATAGGCGTACACGTAGGGAAAGATCTCGCGGAAGATAATGTCGAAGGTGCTCGCGCCGGAGAAGCGCGCCATGTTTATGAACTCGCGTTCCCGGAGCGACAAGGCCATCGAGCGGATCGTCCGCGCGTTCCACGCCCAACCGAAGCAGATCAGGATCACGCCGACGATGGCGAACGAGGTATTCCCGCGCACCAGCGCCCCCAGGACGATCAGGATGGGCAGCACCGGGATGGTGATGAACGTGTCGATGAAGATCACGACGATCCGCTCGTACCAGCCGCCGATGTAGCCGGCGCTCAGGCCTAGAAAGGTGGAGATCGCCGTGATACCCAGGCTGACGCCCACGCCCAGCAGCAGCGAATTCCGCATCGCGAAGACCAGGAACCAGAAGATGTCTTGCCCCAGCGCATTGGTCCCGAGCAGGTGCTTGCCGCTGAGCGGCAGGTTCTTCAGGTAGGTGCCTTGCGCCGCCGGGTCGACGTCCGTGAACAGCGGCAGGATGAGGCTCCCGAGAACCAGGATCATGGTAATCGTCAGTCCGATGTACAGCCGTCCGTTGAGCTTCGGGAGCCAGCGCCGCGCCGGGATGGCGACGGCGGGCTTGACGGCAACGCTACTGCTGACGCTCACGGTTTCCTTCATGTTGGTCACCTCCCTAGCCTGATACGCGGGTCGAACAGCGGGTAACACAGATCAAGGACTAGCGCCGCCGTTGCCACCGAGATGATCGCCAGGGTAATCGCGCCGTAGAGCAGGTTATAGTCGCCGGCACCGGCGGCGGTGCGCATTAACAGCCCTACGCCCGGATAGTTGAACAGCATTTCGGTGAGCAGCGCCCCGTTGAAGATCGTGCCAAGCGAGAGCACCAGTGCGGTCACCTGCGGTAACAGGGCGTTGCGGAAGACATAGCGGGTCATCCGCGTCCAGTCGGGTGTTCCCTTTAGCCGGGCGAAGGTGACGTAGCCCTCCTCCTTGGTGGCAACCGCCAGCGATTTCATACTCAGGATATTCCAGCCGAACCCGGCCAGCACGAGGGTGAGGGCGGGCAGGAAGGAGTTGTACAGAATGACTCCGATCTTTTGCAAAGTCAGGGCACCCGGCGTGAAGGTGGGCGCGAGCGGGAAGATCGGGAAGAAAAAGGCGAGCACGACAATGACCGTTAGCGCCAGAATGTAGTAAGGGATCGGATACAGCACGATGCCGAAGATCTCCAGCGCCGTCGCCGCCGGGTGCTTGTTGAAATAGCCGGCCACCAGTCCGATCAGGTTGCCCAGCAGCCAGGAGAGGATCGTGGTGGTCACAAGCAGGCCGGCGGTCCAGGGCAGCGCGGCCATCAAGATGTTGGACACTGGCTCCGGGTAGGACGTGAACGACGGACCGAAGTCGAAGTGCAGGAACACGCGATTCAGGAAACTGAGATACTGGCTGAAGAGATCGCCCTTCAGGCCGTAGAGCTCGGCGAGCGAGTCGCGTAACTGCGCGACGGCCTCCGGGGTCATCGTCTGCCCCGCGCGGGATTGGACCTGCGAGATATAGTTCTCGATCGGATCCCCGGGCATGAGCCGGGGCAGGAAGAACGTGATAGTGATCCCGATGAACAAGACCAGCAGATAGCTCGCGAACCGCTGGAGGACGTATTGAGCTAATTTCATGATGCACCTCATCCACGCGTGGGGTCGCGGCAAGCGCTGCCCCGAGTGCCAATCAACCTATTGCCCCTGATTGGGTGGGGGCCGCGGTGGCCGCAGCCCCCACCGTGTATTCGGTGTATTACTTGCCCGTCGGCTTGATGTTGACCAGGATCTTCTTGAATGAACTCCACCAGGTGTACGGGACGGCATAGGTGTTGTCGGCCTTCGGGAACCCGGTCCAGTACGTACTGTTCGTCGGGATCGTCGTCGGAATGTTCATCATGTTGATGTAGTACATGTTCTGGATGATCTCTTTGATGATGTCCTGACCGGTCTGCAGGAACTCGGGCTTCGATTGGTCCATCGATGTCGCCTTGCTGACCAGGTCAAACACCTTCTGGTCGGTAATGCGGTCCTGATTGCCGCTCAACGCGTCGTTCGAGTCCGCGGGCAGGACGTTATCCTTGCTGATCGAGCGGAAGGCGTTGAGATAGTTCGTGTTGAAGACGCAGGCCGTGGACCAGTTCACCATGGTGGTGAGCAGCGCATTCGTGTTCTGCACCTTGGTGAATTCGCCGTTGTCCACCTGGCGGGCGTTCACCTTGAAGCCGGCCTTGGTCCAGGCATCGGCGATCGAGAAGCCGACGCGCTGCATGACCTTGTTCCAGTCGCTAGGGATGACTAGTTCCACCTGCCAGGTCTTGCCGTCGGGCCCGGCATAGAAGCCGTCCGAGCCCTTCTTATAGCCCGCCGAGTTCATCAGCTTCTCGGCCTCTGCGGGATCGGCCTTCCACCAGCCGAGGCCAAAGCCCTTGGTGATCGCATCGCCCTGGGGCAGAGTGGATGCGTCCATGCCCATGTCGGTCAGCTTCTTGACCATGTCGGCGCCGAAATTCGGGTTGTAGGGCTGATAGCCGTCCGACAGCTTCAGGTCCTTGAGCCACTGCTGCAGCGGGTCGAAGAAGGCCGGGCGCGTGATCTGCGTGTCAGGCATGGGCAGGGCCGACGCTCGGAACTGGCCGCTCATGGCATTGGTACCAACGTTGGCCAGATCGAGCGACAGCGCCAGCGCCCAGCGCACATTCACGTTGTCCAGGGGCGCCTTCTGCTGGTTCATGATGATGCCGTACGAGCAGGCATCGCCCATGTCATGGTAAGGCAGGGTCTTGGCGAACGTCTCGACATTCTTGTTCTGCTTCTGCGCCGCGGCGATGCTGTCGGGGCTCATGAAGGTGTCGACGTCGTACTCGTTCTTGATGAAGGCCAGGGTCCGTGTTTGCTCGTCGCCGAAGTTCTTGTAGAGAACATACTTCGGCGTCGGCGTGCCCAGGCTGCCGGTGGACGAGCGCTGCCAGTCGTCGCGCCGCTGCCAGAGGTGCCATTGGCCGTTGGGATCGAACGCTTTGATCGTGTACGCCCCCAGCGTGACCGGGTTGGTGTTCTTGAACGCGGCGAGGTCGCTTTGCTTCTCGAAAATGTGCTTGGGCACGATGTTGAAGGCCGAGCCCCAGGTATAGACGCCCAGCGTGGTGACGAAGTCGTAGGCCGGGTGGGTGGTCTCAATCTGGACCGTGTAGTTGTCGATTTTCTTGTAGGATTTAACGTAGGAGTCGATGGTGGGCACGCCGAAGTAGGTCAGCTTGCCTTTGCCGGCGAAATAGGTGTCGAGGGTGTAGATGACGTCGTCGGCGGTGAACTCGGTGCCGTCGCTCCAGTAGATGCCCTTCTTCAGCGTCACTTCAAACTGGGTGTGATTGGCATCCAGCACCTTGGGCAGATCGGCAGCCAGTTCGGGGTAGGACTTGCCGGTAGCGGTATCCATCTCCCACAGGTAGCCCCAGGCCAGTTCGCGGAAGCCGCGCCAGATGGCATAGCTGCCGGAGAGCGGGTTCATGTTGTCCGGGTTGTCTGTCTTGCCGTCGAAGGTCTGGACGATGAGGGTTTCACTGCGCGGCGTGCCGACATCGGTCATCGCGCCGTTGCCACCGGAGGTCGCTCCCCCTCCGCCGGTGGTTGCGGTAACGTTGGCACCCCCGGTGCCGGTATTCGGGTTAACCGTAGTCGGCGTGGCGGCGTCTGGATCTGCACAGGCGGCGACGAAGCTCATCACCATGACTGCCATCAGCAGAACCCGCACCAACCGATACATCTTAGCCATGATCGATACCTCCTCCTGTGGAAAGCACATTGCTCGCAATCGTAGTCTGGAGACGCCGGCATCCGCGGGTCCTATACCTGGGCGGCATGCAGGACACTACTGCCTCTTCGTGGGGTGCTTATGTCATCGGATCTTTCCTCCTCCTGGGTGCGCCATTCATCGGTTCGTTCCCTGTTCCACCAGGGGTTCCCTGTAGTCGCTCCGCCGGATCCGTAGACGGAATGATCGACGACGGAGCAGGGGCCGCTGGAAACTCCGGTGCGGGTGTAGTCCGGGTCTTACTATCCTTGCCGGGGCCGGGTCCCAGCGACGGGTCGCCCATCCGCACTGCCTGTAACGCCTCTAGCAGCCGTTCCGGCGGATCGGTCTTGCTGATGAAGGCATCAGCCCCCGCCTGCAAGACGGCGGGCTCAACCTCTGTGCGCCCACTAAGGGCGATAATGTGCAGCCCCGGCCACGTGGCGTGGAGTGCGGGCACCAGGGTAGTGGCCTGGGCTGCCACCATGCCCCAGTCGAGCAGCAGCAACTCCGGTTGCGCCGCCCGCAGTTGGGACCAGAGATCGGCAGCATTGGCGACTTCACCCACCACGTGCATGCCCAGGGCATCGGTGACGAGGAGTCGTAATGCCGAGCGAACATCCGCCCGCGGCTCCGCCAGTACCACGCGCGCTGGATGGATCTCGTTCATCAGATGCATGGCTCCCTTCACTCCTCGCGGCCGGGCGGCACCGTCTCTTATCGCAGAATCGTCGATTTGCTGCTACTACAATACATCGGAATGAACTCGCCGGCATCAGTCAGCTAACCACACTCTGTATGAATTTCGTACCAGTCAGATGACCGATAAAGGGTATCCGCCATCCGTACAAAACCCATATCGGTCACTGGACTAAATGACGCTGAACCGCGAGCGCGACCGCCTCCGTGCGGGTGGCGACCCCTAGCTTCGCCAGGATATTGCTCACGTGGGTCCGGATTGTGGAGAGGCTGAGGGCCAACTGCTCGGCGATGGCCGCGTTGCTCATTCCCTTGACCATCAGCGCCAACACCGCGCGCTCGCGCTCGGTCAGCGCGGTGCCGGGCGGCCCTGCATGGGCGACAGCGTGGAGCAGCGCGGGCATGGCTTCCGGGGCCAGCGTTGGATGCCCTGCCTGCGCCGCCCGGATGGCCGCCACTAGTTCATCGGCTCCCACGTTCTTGAGCAGGTAGCCGATCGCTCCGGCCTGGATGACGCGCCGTAACAACTCGTCATCCTCGAAACTGGTCAGGGCGATCACCTGAATGGCCGGGGACTGGCGCCGGATGACCTCGGTTGCCGTGGCCCCATCCATGTCCGGCAGCAGCAAGTCCATCAGCACCACGTCGGGCTGCAACTCCGCGCACAGCCGGATCGCTTCCTCAGCATTGCTCGTCTCGCCGATGAGCTCCAGATCGTCGTAGACGCTGAGCATAGCCGCCAGGCCCCGCCGCACCATCAAGTGGTCATCGACAAACAGTACCCGAATCCGATCCGGCATCATAATCCCTACTTACTAGCCTTGCCACTGGACCCTGATGCATGTGCCCGCGCCCGGCGCGCTCTCAACGGTCAGGGTGCCCCCGATTGCCGCGACTCGCTCGCGCATGATCCCCAGCCCGAGGTGATCGGCGGTGACGCGCTGCGTGGCGAAGCCCCTGCCGTCATCCTGAATAGAAAGGTCCACCCGGCATGGCTGTTGGTCCAGGGTGATCGTGACTTTGCCGGCCTCAGCGTGCTTGGCGACATTGTTCAGCGCCTCCTGCGCGACCCGATAGAGCGTGGTCCTCACATCGAGCGGCAGAGGGGCGACACGATGGCTCCGAGTGTCGCAAACCGTCAGTGTCACGGGAATGCCGATTTTGCCCATCAGCGCGTCAGCCATCTGTTGAAGTAGATCGCTCAGACGGGCCTCGTCCAACGCCGCTGGGCGCAACTCCCGTAGCAAGGTCCGCATCTCGGCCAGGGCGCCACGGGTCAGCATGCGCAGATCTTCCAGGTGCTGGCGCGCTTTATCCGGATCACGCGCCCAGATGCGCGGTAGCACCTCGGCGATCAGGCTGGCGGAAAAGAGCATCTGGGTCACGGCATCATGCAGATCACGCGCTAGGCGTTGCCGCTCCTGCAACACAGCGGCCTCCTGCGCCTGTTCGTAGAGTATGCGCAACTCGGAAGCCCGCGCTTCGACCCGGCGATCGAGCTCCTCACGAACCCGTCGCAACTCTTGCTCAAGCTCCAGGAACTTTGAAATATCTCGGGTTGGCGGGGCCAGGTTGATGGTCTTTTCATCTTCCCGGCACCATTCATCCCCCTTGGAATAATTATTCAAGTTTGAAAAGCTATTCACCATGGAGGTATTATACTACCGCATAGACCCGCCGACCAAAAAGACCCGGCAGAAATAGCGGCAGAATTACCGGCAGGATCACCCCGCGGCGCGACTTCCAGTCAGCACGTAGTGGTGTTATACTGAGGGAGGGAAGTAGCAACACTGCTGAGAGGATTGATGAGCAGATCAGGGCAATCAGCGTTCGGGGAACTGCTAAAGCGCTACCGTCAGGAAGCGTGGCTCACGCAGGAGGCACTAGCCGAACGTGCCGGCGTCAGTACGCGGACTATTCGCGCTTTGGAGCAGGGCGAGAGCACCCCGCACCGGGATACGGCCCAGCGGCTGGCGGCCGCCCTCAGATTGGTGAGCGAGGAGCGCGAACAGTTTCTGAGGGCGGCCGCCCCGGCTCCCCGCCGGACTGCCCGCCGGGGCGGTGTACCGGCTGGTGTTGCTGCCGTACTACTCGCCGAACCCGCGTTCGCAGGTGCCGCGTGCAAGGACGGCCAGAACATAGCCACCAAAAGCGCTTCGCCCCTCCCTGCGCCGGCCCGGTCCGACCTGCCCATTCCACCCACTGCCCTTATCGGGCGGACAGCAGAATTGACAGCGCTAGTGGCACTGCTGCGGCGAGATGATATTCGGCTGGTGACTGTCACCGGGCCGGGCGGCGTGGGGAAGAGTAGGCTGGCGGTGCACGCGGCCGAAGCATTGCGGTCGTTCTTTATTGACGGAATCGTCTTTGTCTCCCTGGCACCGCTCAAGGATGCGAACCTGGTCCTGGCTGCAATAGCGGTAGCGTTAGGGTTGCGCGAGTTAGGCACGCAGCCGCTGCTTAGTAGTCTGGCGGCCTATTTGCGTGGCAAACGTTTGCTGCTCCTGCTGGACAACTTCGAGCATCTAGTCGATGCGGCCCCGGATATCGCCGCATTGCAGCGCATGTCCGCCGACCTGAAGGTGCTGATCACCAGCAGGGTGCCGTTACGGCTGCAAGGTGAGCAATTGTTCCCGATAGTGCCGCTGCCGCTGCCCGACCCTGAGCAGTCGCCGTTACACACGCTCACCGCCCAGAGCGATGCGGTGCGCCTGTTCGTGCAGCGGGCTATGCTCGCAAAACCAACTTTTGCGCTGGACGAATCGAACGTAGCGGCCGTAGTGACGATTACCCGGCAACTCGATGGGTTACCCCTGGCAATCGAACTCGCCGCCGCACGGCTCGCGGTATTGTCCCCGCAGGCGCTACTGGAGCGCTTAGCGCATCCGCTGCGTGTGCTCAAGGGTGGGTCCCGTGATTTGCCCCCGCGCCAGCAATCCCTGCGCGACACGATAGCCTGGAGTTACAACCTGCTTTCAGAATCCGAACAGGTGCTATTTCGCCGGCTATCGGTTTGCGCGGGCGGTTGTATGGAGGAAGCGGCCGGCGCGATCTACCAGGAGGGTGGGGAAGCATCCGCGCCGGCGATGGGGGAGGTAGTGCGCGACGGTTTGCTGTCGCTGGCTGAAAAGAGTCTGCTTCAGGTGGAAGAACAGGTGCCGGCCGGGGCGCGGTTCAGGATGCTGGAGACTATCCGCCAGTATGGTCTGGAGCAACTGGAGGCCACCGGTGAAGCGGACATGGTGGGCCGCCGGCATGCCGCCTACTATCTGAGGTTTGCCGAAGAGGCGGTGCCGCATTTGAGCAGCGCGGCACAGGTTGAATGGTTGGAAAGGCTTGACCGCGATCTTGACAATCTGCGCATGGCCTTTGCCTGCTGCGTGGAACAGGGGTCTGCCGGAGACCCGTTGATCGCACAGGGTTTACTCGTCGCGGGGAAGTTATATCCCTACTGGCATTTGCGCGGGCGCTACTCGGAAGGGCTGCTGTGGCTGCAGGCGTTACTCACCGCGCCCTCTCTAACCCGGCCCAGTGCCGGACGCGCCCGTGCGCTCCAGACATCCGCCTCTTTAAAGACGTCTGTCGGAGATCGCGTTACCGCGTACGCGCAGAGCCACGAGAGCCTGACCATCTGCCAGGAACTCGGCGACCCGCACGAACTCGCGTACGCCCTGCTCAACCTGGGTTCTCTCGACGTCTCGCTATCTCCGCCCGATGCGCTGCTAGGGAATGGTGGATCCCGCCGCCTGGAGGAAGCACTCCAGTTGATGCGCGCCACGGGCGACCCGGTGGGGGAGGTACAGGCCCTGCTGTGGTTTGGATTTCGTTTGCTGAGGAACGGCGATTTCCCTGGCGCCGCAGCGCGATTTAGGGAGGGCTTAAGACTCGCGCAAACCCACGGCGACGCTTGGTCAGCCGGTATGGCCCTGACCGGGCTATCCGAGACCACGTGGCTCAGCGGCGACATCGCGGCCGCCCGGCGCTTAGCCGGGCAGTCGCTGGAACAACATCAGGCTATCGGGGATCAGCACGGTTGCGGGCATGTGCTGGGCTTGCTGGGCGACCTGGCCCAGGCGGCCGGTGACCTCACGGCGGCGCGGTCCTACTATCTGCAGTGTCTGGAGACGCTGCGGGCCATGGGTGAGGTGCCGCGCAGTGTCCGGACGCTCTGGGGTATGGCTACGTTGGCCGCCGCGACCGCCCAGCCGGTGCGCGCCCTGCAGTTGGCCGGCGCGGCCACCGCGCTCTCGCAGACAGCCCTCGTCTCGGCCTATTCATCGGAGGACAGCCGGCTGGCCCAAATGTGGGCATTGGCGCAGCAGCGGCTCAGCCCCGAGGAGCAGGCCGCGGCCTGGGCTACCGGGCAAGCTATGGACCTGGATCGGGCTATCGCCATAGCGCTCCACGACCCGGACGGGGACTGAAGATGTGTTCCGGCAGCGAGGCGGCTCTGCTGGTCTTCCTTCCCAGTTCCGGCACCTTATGAATCCGGTCGCATACTGGTGTTGGTCTGCTCCTTGCGTACTGGCCGTCCAGTGGTGGGCGTTTTATTCATAACAGCCGCAATAGGTCCGCTCCGCGTTCTCACGGGTACAGATAACCGGCATCCGCGCTCTCGCACTTAATCCTGATCGTGACGGAGGATAGAGCATGGCACGAGTCGACGAATTGCGCCTGATGACGAAGATAGCGCGGCTCTACTATGAGCATGACATGACCCAACCCGAGATCGCCGCCCAGTTCGACCTGTCACAGGCTACGGTTTCGCGCCTGCTCAAGCGGGCCAAGCAAGAGCAGATAGTACGTGTGACGGTAAATGTGCCCCATGGGGCTTATCCCGAACTCGAAGAACAGTTGCAAGAGCGATATGGGCTGAAAGAAGCGGTCGTAGTGGACAGCATCGATCACGGCGACCAGAGTCTGCGTGACATTGGCGCGGCCGCAGCCTACTACCTGGAGACCACGCTACGCTCGGGGGATGTGATCGGTGTCTCTTCGTGGAGCGCAACGCTGCTGGCGATGGTCGATGCGTTGCAACCGCTGTCCCGGCTCAGCGGGATACAGGTGGTGCAGATACTCGGCGGCCTCGGCAGCCCATCGGCCGAGATTTACGCGAGCCGGCTGATCGGTCGCCTCGCCAGTCTAGTCCGTGGCGAGGCGGTTCTCCTGCCGGCTCCCGGCATCGTCGGGTCGGCGGAAGCCATGCCGATACTACTGGAGGATCGCTACGTCCGCAACGCGATGGACATGTTCAGCAAAGTGACGATTGCCCTGGTAGGTATCGGCACGGTTGAACCCTCGGGCCTGCTGGCTAGCAGCGGTAATATCTTCTCACCGGAAGAGTTGGACATTCTGCGCGCAGCCGGTGCCGTTGGCGACATCTGCCTGCGGTTTTTCGATGCGGCGGGCAAGCCGGCTGTAACACCACTCGACGAGCGGGTTATCGGGATGCGGCTGGAGCAACTGCGTCAGGTGAAAAGAGCGGTGGGGATCGCAGGCGGCAAGCGCAAGTTGAGTGCGATTCGGGGTGCGCTGCAGGACCGTTTGATTAACGTCTTGATCACGGACCGCTTTACTGCACAGCATCTGCTGCAAACGGACTCGCCCCCTGAACCGCTGTCCGCGGTAGATCGATCCTATCCCCAGCCAGGCACCACGCTTCAGAAAAGGTAGCATAACTTGCCGCGTAGGTGCTTTCGATCGTCGCCAACCGCGGGTTGCTCTGAGATCAGCGGCGCAATGGGTATAGCGCTAGTACCGCTTCTTGCAACGACAGAGAGATTGCGCCGTCATATGTCCCGACCTGCAGTTGTCCGTCCTTCGTATAGGCGAGCAGCCCAGGACCGAGGTTCCAGCGCTGGGCGGCCCCGCCGTAAAGCTTCGATTGTTGTCCGGGATGACTGGGCACACCGGCGAGGGAGATCACTTCTATGGGGGTACTATCTGTGGTCGGTGTACCGGGGAGTGCAATACTATGCACTGTGGCAAGCAAATCAGTGCCCGCGCTCCGGTTTAGAAGGGTATAGACGAGATAACCCTCGACTTCCCGCGCCGCTGCTAAGCTGTCGCCGTAGCGGACCGGCAGCGCCAACGTCGTGGCCTTGCCGTGCGCATCCAGGTAGAGAGCCGGTAGTACGGTTGTGGACATGCTGCTGAGCGGTAGGAGCATACCGTTGCTCAGATTCATGACCTGCAATCGATCTACAAAGTCGATCTGATCCGTGGTCCAAATCGTCCATCGCGGGTTGGTCGGATCGATCAGGCGCAGCTCTCCCGCGGGATAGGTTTTGCGCTCGATCAGCAACTTGCCCGCAAACACTCCGGAGTCGATGAAGGCCGCATCATACCAGGCATTGCCCACGACCAGCAAATCGTGGCGCTTTGTAGACATCAGCACTTCTGGTAAGCGGCTCTCGTCGGTGGTCAGCAGAACAAGGCGATGATCTTGCGGGCCGGATGCATCCGGTATGAACTCATCTGAGAGCAAGTAGCGCCCATCGGGGCTGAGCCACGCCGCCTGGACTATCGCCTGGCGGGTGGCCACGAGCCCAAGCCGGCCCTGGGGATCGCTTACGTAGAGTTCAGTCTCCGGATGATATCCCAGCACGTTTGTGTAATTGCCGACAACCAGGCGCTTATAGCTGTTGCCGGCGAGGATTGCCCAGGCCGGGCCAGGCAGGGGCACGCGCGTGACCATTGTGCTGGTGTAAGCCTGGTAGCCGGGCGTATAGAACTGCACGTCACGGGCATAGGCGAGACGCACGTCCAGGTAGTTGCCGTCTGCGGTGTAGTTCTCGCCCATCACCCCGCTGTCGTCGCAAGTGAACCCGCTGAACTCCATCGGATCGAAAGCCAGGGGCCGGGCAGTGATCATGCCGCCCCCAGATTGGGCTACCATTAGTGTCCGCAGCCGCAGAGGTACCCCGAGATCGTCACGGGGCCCACCCGGAATAACTGTTGCGCCTGGCGTTGGCCCGCCGGGTCCGGGCGGGAAGGGCGTGTCATAGACCACGCATGGGGATGCGCTGTTGCTGCGCACCTGGCTGGATGCATCACTGCCCGGCAGGTAGTTCCAGCCGTTAGCCATGTAGAGATAGAGGCCAGGGGAGCCTGCTGCCGGCGCGCGCAAGGCTACCGCGCCGCTTAACGCCAGCATGTAAACCTGCTGCTCGGCGTGCCGCTCCATGGAGACGCTGTCGCGAAAACCGGGTGTTATCTCGCGCACATGGCGGAAGTCGCGCAGGGCCGCGGCCCACTTCCCGGCCGCGCTCTCGGCCTGTGCTGCGGCGTAAGCGCTATCGCGGTCATGTATCTTCTGCGCGGCGCCGGCGGCGCGCGCTCGGGCATCCTTAAAATCACCCGCGGTGAGGAAGGCTGTCCGCGCGGCATCCCAATCGTGGGCGCTCGCATAGTGATCTCCGGCGCGGTAGTTTGACAGGCCGGTCTGCTGCTGCCACCAGTCCCAACTGCTCCAGCCGGCCACGCCCACCAGCAAGAGCACGCCCACCAACCACTCCAGCGCGACCCAGGCAGGGCGCTTGCCGGTGTGCGGCGGCTGTTCGTCGAGTCGCTCGACAGCGTCTTCCTCGTCGTGTTGCATCATGCTCGGTTTCTGCTTACGGTTAGCCGGCGCAGCCAGATCGCCGGCTACCATAAGTATACCACTGTGCCGTATAGCGCTATATGGGCGGAACGAGCTACACCATCAGGAACGCCGCCCGGTCAGGTTGCTAGGGGCAGCGCCCCCTGTTGGAGACGCCGAATTTGAGAATCCTCGCACTTGCGAATCCGTTGGCAACCTCAGCCCCGGTTAGCTGACCACGGCTCTGTCGAGATCCTCATCGTTTTGTCCCGCACTGCCGGTTGGATCCAGGCCATTGCTGCTGGTAGGGTCATGCGCAGCGGCTGGTGGTCTCCTTTGAAACTGTTACCATAAGTTCACGAGAAACCTCTTGCTTTTTCACGCGAAGCGCAGTATAATGCCCACAGGTCGCATATATATGATGCTATGAATATATATTCAAGGGGGACAACGATGCAGAATTATCAGTTCGGCGCCGGGTTATGGATGTTTCAGCAGTTTGTCGACCGCTACGCCACCGATGCCTACGGTCCTCCCGTGAGTACGATTGAAGCAATCGAACGGGCCGCCGCCGTCGGGGATATCAAAGTCCTCGATATCAACTACCCGTTCGCGGGCGACGACGTTACCGTCGCGCAGGTGCGGGATACGCTCGAACGCACTGGACTGCGCGCCCAGGCCATCACGCCCCATCTCTACATGCGCGAGTTCCAGCAGGGCAGCTTCACCAACCCCGACCCCGCCGTGCGCCAGAAGGCCATCGACCTGGGTACGCAGGCCATCGCGATCGCCCGGCAGCTTGATGCGAAATATGTGAAATTCTGGCCCGGTCAGGATGGCTTCGACTACCCCTTCCAGGTCGATTATCGCCGGCTCTGGGACTATTCCGTCGCGGGGGTGCGGGCCGTCGCCCAGCGCGACCCCGGCATGCAGTTCGCCATCGAATACAAGGCCAAAGAGCCGCGCGTGCAGATGTTCTTCGGCTCCGCCGCGCGCACCCTGCTGGCCATCGAGGACATGGGCGTGGCCAATGTCGGCATCCTGCTCGACCTGGGCCATTCGCTGTTCGCCAAAGAGACCCCCGCCGAGGTGGTGCATCTGGTGGCGCGCCGGGGCAAGCTGGTCAGTGTGGAGGTGAACGACAACTGGCGTGAGTGGGACGACGATATGGCCGTCGGCTCGGTTCACCTGATTGAGACGTTGGAGTTCCTCCATGCCCTGCGCCAGATCGACTGGCAGGGCCCGATCCTACTGGACCAGTTCCCCTTCCGCGAGGACCCCATCCAGGCGGCGCACAGCAGCATCCGCACGATTCGCGCGCTCGACGGCTTGCTGGACCGCATTGACCTGACCGCGCTCACCGCCGCCCAGGACCGTCAGGATGCGCTCGAAGCCCAGCGCATCGTGATGGATATGCTGCTGGGTGCCACGGTCACGGAGGCCGCAAGATGATCGATACACTGCAGGTAGAAACTCAGCAGGTCGAAAAGCTCCGCAAGCTGGCGAGTTCGGTGCGCCGCCGCGACCTGCAAACGGTATACAACGCCAAACTGGGACATGTGGGCGGCGAGATGTCGGCCATCGACATCCTGGTGACGCTCTATTTCGCCGTGCTCCATGTCGATCCGGCCCGCCCCGACGATCCCGATCGCGACCGCTTCATCTTGAGCAAGGGCCACTCCGCCGTCGCGCTGTACACCACGCTCGCTCATCGCGGTTTCATTCCCATGGAGCAGCTCGATACCTTCGCCCAGCCGCTCTCCATGCTCAACGGCCACCCCGACCGCAACAAGGTGCCGGGGGTGGAGACCAACACCGGGCCGCTGGGCCACGGGCTGCCGGTCGCTGTCGGGGCGGCCCTGGCGGCCAAGTTGCAAGACTGTAGCTGGCGGGTATTTGTGCTGACCGGCGACGGGGAGTTGCAGGAGGGCAGCAACTGGGAGGCCGCGATGGCCGCCGCCCATTACAAGCTCGACAACCTGACGGTGATCGTCGATCGCAACCGCTTGCAGCAAGGCGACTGGACCGAGCAGACCATGCACCTGGAGCCGCTGGCTGACAAATGGCGCGCCTTCGGTTGGGCGGTTACCGAAGTGGACGGTCACAATATCGCCCAACTGCTGCAGACGTTCTCCCGCCTGCCCTTCGAAGCCGGCAAGCCCAATTGCATTATCGCGCACACCCACAAAGGCCAGGGCGTCTCGCTGATGCGCGACAAAGCGGCCTGGCACCACAAGGTTCCTAACGCGGAAGAACTCGCCGTAGCCCTGAAAGAACTCGAAGAGGTGACGCCATGACTCAGCTCTACGATTGCCGCGACGCCTTTGAAACCAAGCTCCGCGAGCTGGCATCCGAAGATCACCGTATCGTCGCCGTGGTCAACGACTCGGTCGGCTCCAGTAAGCTGAACGCCTTCGGCCAGATGTTCCCGATCCGGCTGGTCAATGTCGGCATCGCCGAGCAGAACATGGTCGGCGTGGGCGCCGGGCTCGCCAACGGCGGGCTGATCCCCTTTGTTACCGGCGCAGCGCCCTTCCTGACGGGGCGGGCGCTGGAGCAGATCAAAGCCGACCTGGCCTACTCGAATCAGAACGTCAAGCTCTGCGGCATCAGCAGCGGCATGGCCTACGGCGAACTGGGGCCGACACATCACTCGATCGAGGATGTGGCCTGGCTGCGCGCCATCGCCAACATGACGGTCATCGTGCCGGCGGACCCGATCGAGACGGCACAGGCGGTGGAGGTGGCGGCGCGCACCTATGGCCCGATGTTCATCCGCATCAGCCGGCTGCCCGTGCCGATTGTGCATGACGAGAATTACCAGTTCGCGATCGGCAAGGCAGCGCTGCTGCGCGATGGTGGCGATGTCACGCTCATCGCTAACGGCGTATTGGTGCCGCGGGCGTTGGAAGCCGCTGAAATGCTGGCGCGGGAAGGGGTCCAGGCGCGGGTGCTCAACATGAGTACGGTGCGGCCGCTGGATCAAGAGGCGGTGCTGGCCGCCGCGGCGGAAACCGGCGGGATTGTGACCGCCGAGGAGCACACCGTCTTCGGCGGGCTGGGCAGCGCGGTCGCGGAGGTGGTCGTCCAGCACCACCCCGTGCCCATGCGCATCCTGGGCGTGCCGGGCGTGTTCGCGCCGACCGGCTCGGCCTCCTGGCTGCTGGAGCACTTCGGGTTGACCGCTCAGGGCATCTGCGAGGCCGCGTTGGAACTTGTCGGGGCGAGGGTCTAACCCTTATGGTGCAATAACAAGGTAACATGCTGGCTATAGGGCGGGCACGCCGAACATTTCTTGCGCTTGCCCCGCCCGGATCCAGGATGAGCCTTGCCCTGTCTGTAACACCCGCAATCAAGCAGAGTGAGGCGGAGGAGAAATTATGGTTGAAGGAGACAGCATACCGGCAGAGCCATGGCGTGAGCGCGAGATTGCACTGACCACACAGCGCGACTACCCGAATCCGTACACCGATGTGGAGGTATGGGCGGAGTTCACGCACGATACGGGGGTCATGTTGCGTCGTCCCGCTTTTTGGGATGGCGCACGTAGCTGGAAGATCCGCTTTGCGTCGCCCCTCGCGACGGGGCGATGGACCTGGCGCAGCTTTAGCTCTCTGGAAGATCCCGGATTGGGCGGACAGTCCGGCGAGTACGTCTGCGGGGCCGCGGTGTCCCCCGCGCACCGCTTCTACAAGCACGGCTTCTGGCATATGTCGTCAGGACGCCGCAGTCTGGTGCACGCGGACGGGACGCCTGCCGTGCTCGTGGGAGACACGGCCTGGGCGTTGCCCTGGCGCGCCACTGAGGAGCAGTGCCGGACCTATGCGGCCGACCGCCAAGCCAAAGGCTTCAACGCCGTGCTGCTCATGAGCGTGCAGCCGGACATGGGGGCGCGCGGGCCGCGCGACCGGACGGCAGACGAGGGCTTCGATGTGGGTTTCGAGGACCTGCCGAACGGACATATCAACCAACTGAACCCTGGCTATTTCCAGTATCTGGATCGGTTGATAAGTATCCTGGTCGAGCATGAGATCGTCCCGGTGCTGCAACCCGTCTTCTTCGGCTTCGGCTGGAAGGGGCTGGGTGTGGCGGGCCCCGTCGTCCCGCCGCATGAATATGCCCGCTATTGCCGTTATCTGGTTGCCCGCTACGGCGCCCGACCGGTCATCTATCTGGTAGGAGCCGACGGGTCGGGCTACGAGCCGCAGGTACCGGCGGGCGGCGAGGAGATCGAGCAGTGGGATGCGTACGCGCAGCCCGCCGGCATTCATTACCGCCCGCACGCCGGCAACCGCGCCTGGCAGGACGCGGCCTGGCTCGATTTCCAGTGGTGCCAGACCGGCCATAGTGGCGAGCACGTCCCTGAGCGGGTAGCCGACATGTGGCGCAACACACCAGCCAAGGCGGTAGCGAACGGTGAGCCCACGTACGAGCATGGCGGCCAACGGGGCCGCGCGCAGGGTTGGTGGCAGGGCCACGAAGCATGGAGCAATCTCTGCGCGGGCGGCACCATGGGGGTGGTTTACGGGGCGGGGAGCCTGTGGCAGTGGCGGCTGCACCCGGATGAGCCCGGCCACAGCACATTCTTCCTGGTAGAAGGGGCGAGTTGGCGGGAGGCGCTGGACTTCGATGGCTCCCGCTACGTCGGCCTGATTTCGCGCATCCTGGATGGATTGCCGATCACTGATATGGCGCCGAACTGGGAGGTAACTCTGGGACGGCGCGGGCTGCTGGTGCCACACAAACTGTATGTCGGCTACACTGAGGAAGGCGGGCCGCTGATGATGTTTGGCGACCAGGCGCCCCTAAGCTATCGTGTTGTGGACCCACGCAACGGCAAAGTGGTGCGCGAAGGCAGACGTTCCTCCCCGAGCGAGTGGATTCCGGACGAAGGCGGAGGCCCACGGGTTTATATCTGCTGGGACGAGGGCTAACCGAGTAGAGCACGAACAACGACTTCCTTATGAGTAGGAAGCCGCATGCGCTGGTGAATCCTGTCATCCCTGCTCACCACGCGAAGGGTACGGGTGAGAGCTATCCCAGAAGAGAAGGAGACTACCATGGCAAAGGTCTTTTCCATTCATGATATCGAACTGCACTCAGGCGTGGACCCCGCAGAGTTTGAACGCTTCATAGCCGAATCGTCGTATCCTGACATGCCTGGAACAAAAACCTATTATGTCAAGGGTTATCGGGGTGAGCGTGCAGGTAAGTATGCAATTCTACTTGAGACTGAGAGTATTGAACGACTCCTGCAGCTATTTCCGACTGAGGCTTGGTTTAGCGAAGAGGCTCGACAGTATTTCGAGTCCGAAGCCCTACAAAGGCATTTCGCGAGGTGGGGACAATTGGGCACCGGGCCAGGGGCTATCTACACCGACTACGTAGTCATAAAATAGTAGGGCAGATGATAACCGTCATAACCCGGCGCATATCGCGCTCCAGGCACGCAACGACTGTGAGAGTGCCCGGCTCGGGGCGTACTTTAGCGAGGTGACCGCAATTCTATGCCGCCGGTAAATAGCTGTGTCTCGGTTCCACAAGCGGCAACGACCCCGGTCGTTAGCCGTGGGGATACAGCAGCCGCCATTACGCAGCAGGCCCCAGCGGAGCCTGCTGCAAGCTTAAGCCCAGCCTTGTATAGCGCACTAGGCTGGGCTATAATGAGCATATGCAGATGTGGTCGCGGAACGGCATCTGCATGACTAACGCTCACGCCGCTCCTATACCCAAGATGCTTGACGTGTGCCGCCGGGTCTATAGCCGGCCTTTTGGCTTAGCACCCAGTTGTACCGGTAAGACGCCGGGATGCCGTCAGGCAGTAAGTGGGCATCGCCGTTGCACGGGCCCCATTCGCCCCTTGCTCCAACATCCATAGGGAGGAGAATCGGCTCTTACCAGTTGCTGAACACGGACGAGCGCGAATGCTGGGGAGTCGGGTAACAATACCATGGACACAGCTACCCCGTCACGAACAGCCGCGCATGTGGCGCCCTCCCATGATATTCTGAAGTATGAGCGGCACCCGCTGAGCGCGATCTTCGAGCCGCGATCCGTGGCCGTGATCGGCGCGAGCGAAAAGACAGGCTCGGTCGGGCGCACCATCCTCTGGAACCTGATCAGCAGCCCCTTCGGCGGCACCGTCTACCCGGTCAACCCCACCCGCCCCAGCATCCTGGGCGTGAAAGCCTATCCCAACCTGGCGGCAATCCCCGACCCGGTGGATCTGGCCGTAATTGTCACTCCTGCCCCTACCGTGCCCGGCATCATGGCCGAGTGTGTCGAGAAGGGCGTCAAGGGGGTGATCGTCATCTCGGCGGGGTTCAAGGAGACCGGATCTGAGGGGGTAGAGCTGGAAAAGAAGGTCCTCGAACAGGCGCGGCGAGGCAACATCCGGCTAGTGGGGCCGAACTGCCTGGGGGTGATGCGGCCGCCCTCCGGGCTGAACGCTACCTTTGCGAGCGGCATTGCCCATCCCGGATCGGTCGGCTTCATCAGCCAGAGTGGGGCCCTGCTCACGGCGGTGCTCGACTGGAGCCGGCGCGAGAACGTGGGCTTCTCGGCGTTCGCATCCCTGGGCTCGATGCTGGACGTGGGCTGGGGCGACCTGATCTACTACCTGGGCGACGATCCCCACACCCGCTCAATTGTCATTTACATGGAGACTATCGGGGATGCGCGCTCGTTCCTCTCCGCGGCGCGAGAGGTCGCGCTGACCAAGCCCATTATTGTGATCAAGCCGGGGCGCACCGCGCAGGGCAGCCATGCCGCCGCCTCGCACACAGGGTCGCTCACCGGATCGGACGAGGTGCTGGCGGCGGCGTTCAGCCGCGTGGGCGTGCTGCGCGTGGACACGATCGCCGAGCTCTTCTACATGTCCGAGGTGCTGGGGAAGCAGCCGCAGCCCAAAGGCCCGCGCCTCACGATCGTGACCAACGCTGGCGGACCGGGCGTGCTGGCGACCGACGCGCTCGTCACGGGTGGGGGCGAGCTGGCCCAGTTATCAGCGGAGACCCTGACCGTCCTGGACGGCCTACTCCCGGCCGCCTGGAGCCACAACAACCCGGTGGATATCCTGGGGGATGCCTCTCCCCAGCGCTATGCCGAGGCCCTGGCGACGGCCGCGCAGGACCCCAACAGCGACGGCTTGCTGGTAATCTTGACGCCCCAGGCGATGACCGACCCGGTCGCCACGGCGGAGCAACTGCGGCCATATGCACAGATAGCGGGGAAGCCTGTGCTGGCGAGCTGGATGGGTGGAGAGGAGATCGAGCCGGGTGAGGAAGTCTTGCGCGGCGCCAACATCCCGAACTTCCCCTACCCGGATACCGCGGCGAGAATGTTCAATTACATGTGGCGCTACAACTACAACCTGCGCGCGCTCTACGAGACCCCTGTCTTACCTGGCGACGCGGGCAGCTCGATGAACCGCGAGCGGGCCAGGCAGATCCTCGAAGCGGTGCGCCAGGAGGGACGGACCCTCCTGACCGAGGTCGAGTCGAAGCAGCTGCTGGCGGCATACGAGATACCGGTGGTCGAGACGCGCGTCGCCGGGAGCGAAGATGAAGCCGTGGCGTGCGCCGCGGCAATGGGCTACCCGGTGGTGCTCAAGGTCTACTCCACCACAATCACGCACAAGACCGACGTCGGCGGCGTGCAGCTAAACCTCGCGAATGAGGAGGAGGTGCGCACGGCCTACCGGGCCATCGAGGAATCGGTACGCGAACGCGCGGGCGCCGCCCACATCCAGGGCGTGACGGTGCAGCCGATGATCCAGTGGACAGGCTACGAGATCATCATCGGATCGAGCATCGACCCGCAGTTCGGGCCAGTGCTGCTGTTCGGTATGGGCGGGCAGCTGGTGGAGGTCTTCAAGGACCGCGCGCTGGCGCTCCCGCCCCTCAACTCTACCCTGGCGCTGCGGATGATGGAGCGCACTCGGATCTATACGGCGCTGCAAGGCGTGCGGGGGCGCCGACCCGTCGACATTGCCGGCTTGCAGCACTTGCTGGTGCGGTTCAGCCAGTTAGTGGTCGAGCAGCGGCTGATCAAGGAGATCGACATCAACCCGCTGCTGGCGTCGCCGGACCGCCTGATCGCGCTGGATGCGCGGGTGGTGTTGTATGAGCCTGGAGTAAGTGCCGCCGATGTGCCGCCGCTCGCCATCCGGCCTTACCCGCTCCAGTACGTGCAGCCGTGGACGGCAAAGGACGGCACTCCGCTGGTCATCCGGCCGATCCGCCCGGAGGACGAGCCCCTGATTGTGAAGTTCCACGAGAAATTGTCGGAGCAAACGGTGTACCGGCGCTATTTCCAACATCTGCGTCTGTCAGACCGGATCCGGCACGAGCGGCTGACGCGCATCTGCTTCAACGACTACGACCGGGAGATCGCCCTGGTGGCCGAGCACGAAGATCCGGCGACGGGCGAGCGCGCGCTGGTGGGCGTGGGGCGCCTCAGCAAGTCGCGCACGGCAAACGACGCCGAGTTCGCGGTGCTGGTGGCCGACGCGTACCAGCGTCGCGGCATCGGCACGGAGCTACTGCGCCGGCTGGTGCAGATAGGTCGTGACGAGAAGCTAAGCCGGATCACCGGCGAAATCCTGATCGAGAACTCCGGCATGGTACGCACCAGCAGGAATGTAGGCTTCCAGATCCGCAGCCACGCGGGCGATATGGGTGGCGGGACCGTAGAAGCCTATATCGACCTGGGGGACGAGGGGCGTCGCGCCCAGGGGGCGTAACCGCCGTCTGGTTGTCCAGACGGCGCCCCTTGTTCGCCAGAGAGGATCGGCCCCGCGCGCGGCAGGCTACCTGCTCGCTCGCGCCCCGGCTGTGCACACCGGGCCAGGATGTGAAACAGGATGGTAGCCTGTCCGGGCGCCGCCCGCGGCCCGGTCAGCGCAGGCGCACGGGTAGCTCCCCGAATCCATTGCTCGGGTAGATATGCCGCCTCGGCAGATCATCCGCCCCAAGCGCGATCGTGGTCGTGCGCGCCGGCATCTCTTCCAGGGCGGCCCGCATCTCGAGGCGCGCCGGCGGCGCGCCCAGGCAATCGTGAATGCCCGCGCCGAACAAGAGGTTATCCGCCGGGTCACGGTCCAGGCGGACCGTGTCGGGATCGCACAACCCGCAAAGTGACAGCCGCCGCCAACCGGGCTTGAATGTCACGCAAGCGGCAGTTCAACCGAAACTGATTCCAATATACCCGGAAAGGTTATTCTTTT
>DASSGZ010000465.1:0-11328 GCA_035693165.1 Chloroflexia bacterium
GGCCCGGAGCAGGCGCGCTGGATGGCCCGGCTGGAGCGGGAGCACGATAACCTGCGCGCCGCGCTGGCCTGGGCGCTCGACCAGGGCGACGCCGAAATCGGCGTGCGCATGGGCGCGGCGCTCTGGTCGTTCTGGCTGACGCACGGCTACCTGAGCGAGGGGCGGCGCCGCCTGGATGCGGCCCTGGCCCAGAGCGCGGCCCTGCCGCCGGCTCTGCGCGCGCTGGCATTACGCGGGGCCGGGATTCTGGCCGCCGAGCAGGGCGACTACGCGCGGGCGCAAGCCGTCTTCGAGGAAATTCTGGCAATGAGCCGCGAATTGGGCGACCGCCGGCTGACCGCGACGGCGCTGAACAGCCTGGGCATGGTGGCGATGAACACCGCGGATTATGCCTGCGCCCGTGACTTCTACGAGCAAGGGCTGGCGCTGCGCCGCGAATTGCACGATGCCTATGGCGAGGCAGTGGTGCTCAACAACCTGGGCAGCGTGGCCCAGTACCTGGGCGATTTCGCCGAGGCCACGCGCTTCTACGAGGCCAGCCTGGTGCTGGCGCGGCAGATGGGCGATCAAATGGGCATCGCCGCCACGTTGATCAACCTGGGCGAAGTGGCGCTCGAACAGGGGCGCTACGGCGAGGCGGACGCACTGCACCACGAGAGTCTGAAGCTCTACCAGGAAGTCGGCGACCTGCACGGCATTCTGCTCTGCCTGGAACGGCTGGCGGCGGTGGCCGGGGCGCACGGCGACGGCGCGCGGGCGGCCCGCCTGCTGGGCGCGGCGGAAGCCCTGCGCGAGTCCATGGGCACGCAGGTACACCCCTCGAACCTGCCCGGCTACGAGCGGATGGTCGCCACGGCGCGCTCCCTGGTGGACGGCGCCACCTGGACCGCCGAGTGGGCGGCAGGGCGGGCCTTGCCCCTGGACCAGGCGGTCGCCTATGCCGCCACCGCCGCGCCCGCCTGACGGCGCCCCGCATCCCGCAAGCGGCGGGCAACCTCTCCCCCGGCCCTTCTCCGCCACGGAGAGGGGAGTCACTTTCCCTCGCGGTAGCGATTCCCCCCTTCTCGCGGCGGGAAGGGGGCAGGGGGGTTAGGTTGTTCCTCCACCCGGATGCTGCTCTTCGGGCGAAAAATCAGCATATGCCCCGCAACGGGCCGGATTGCGAATGCGCAATCCGGGCGATTGTGGTATAATCCCGAAAGCGCGCCTTGCGGAGTCAGGCGCCGCCCTGTTCGCCCAAGAAGGAGATCCCGCGTTGACCACGCAAGTTGATCCGGCCGTGGCCGAAACCGGCCGGCCCTCGGCCACCGTGCTGCACGACCGCCGCGCAACACTGCTGGCGGCCCTGGCGGCCCAGAACCTCGATGCTTTCCTTGTGACTCACCCGCACAACCGCCGCTACCTGAGCGGCTTCACCGGCGAGGATATGCCCCCGCTCGACACGGCGGGCGTGCTGCTGGTCACGCCATACGAGGCCATCTTGCTCACCGACTCACGCTTCGACATCCAGGCCGCCGATGAATTCGCGGGCGGCACCGTGCGCGTGCGCGGCCCGCGCCTGATCGAGAGCCTGGCCGAGCAGATCCGGGGGCTGGGCGTGCATCGGATCGGGTTCGAGGCCCAGCATCTGCTGTATAGCCATTACGAAGACCTGCACAAGGCCCTGCCCGAGGTCGAACTGGTGCCCACGCGCGGCCTGATCGACAAGCAGCGCACGGTGAAGGACGAGGCCGAACTGGCGCTGCTGCGCCATGCGGTGGCGATCTCCGACCAGGCTTTCGACGAGGTGAGCGCGCAGATCCAGCCGGGCATGACCGAGAAGCAGGTGGCGCGCCTGATCGAGGCGCGCATGATCGAGTTGGGCGCCGAAGGCCCGGCCTTCAGCACCATCGTTGCCTCCGGCCCCAACGCCGCCATGCCCCACGCGATCCCCGGCGACCGGGCGATCCAGGCGGGCGAGCCGATCGTCATCGACATGGGCGCGCGCTACCACGGGTATAACTCGGACATGACGCGCACCATTGTCCTGGGCGAGCCGGACGCGCGGTTCAAGGAGATCTATAATATCGTCCTGCGCGCGCACCTGGACTCCGAGGTGGCGGCCCGCAGTGGCGTGTCGGGCGTGGCGGTAGACGCCGCGGCGCGCGACGTGATCAAGGCGGCGGGCTACGGCGACAACTTCGGCCACGGCACCGGCCACGGCATCGGCCTGGAGGTACATGAAGGCCCTCGCGCGGCGGCGGCCTCGACCGACGAGTCGCTGGATGCCGGCGTGGTGATCAGCATCGAGCCGGGGATTTACCTGCCGGGGTGGGGCGGCGTGCGCATCGAGGACCTGGTGCTGCTGGGGCCGGACGGCGCCGAAGTGCTGACCCAGGCCCGCAAGCACGGCTACTACGACTAGGAGACGCAACGGCGCATGATCACGACCGGGGAACTGAAAAAGAGCATTGTGCTGGTGCTGGACGGTGAGCTATATCGGGTGCTTGATTACCAGCACGTCAAGCAGGGGCGGGGCAGCGCCATGGTCCGCATCACGTTGCGTAACCTGCGCACCGGCGCCACCACTGAGCGCACCTTCCCCGCGGGCAGCAAGTTCGAGGATGTGGAACTGGACCGCGCCGTGGTGCAATACCAGTACGCCGACGGCGATACGTATCATTTCATGGACACGGCCAGCTACGACCAGGTTACCCTGACGGCCAAGGAACTGGGCGCGGCCCGTAACTACCTGCGCGAACAGGACACCATCGACCTGCTCTCCTACGAGGGCAAGGCCATCGACGTGGAACTGCCCACCGCGGTGGTGCTCGAAGTCGCCTGGACCGAGCCGGGGGTGCGCGGCGATACCGCCACCGCCGCGAACAAGCCGGCGACCATGGACACGGGCCTGGTGGTGAATGTGCCGTTGTTCGTCAACATCGGCGACAAGATTAAAGTGGACACCCGCACCGGCGGGTATATCGAGCGAGTGTGAGCTAGTGGTAGGATCCCGCTTTCCCTTCCGAGACCCCAATCGCCGGGATGATTTGCCCGGCAACCGGCCCGAACGTCCGCGCGACGAGATGGCCGGTAATCGCCGGGACGATCTGCCCGGCAATCGGGCCGATCGCTCGCGTGACGAGATGATCGGCAATCGCCTGGATGCCCCGCCCGGCAACCGACTGGATCGCTCCCGCGACCCGGCCGGCACAAATCGCCGCCGCCCGGAGCGCCCGCGCGAAGAAGTAGCCGAGCCGGCGCCCGCCGCCGCGCCCGGCGTGGATCTGTCCACGCTGACCGGCGAGGTCGAGACGCTGATCCGGCTGATGACCTCGACCGATGTCAACGAGCTGCAGATCGAGAGCGGCGGCCTCAAGCTGCTGATCCGGCGCGGCCACGGCAATGCGCCCGCCGCCGCCCAGGCGCCCGTGCTGATGGTGCCGCCCGCGCTGCCGGCTGTCGCGCCCGCCCCTGTGGAAGCGCCCGCCGCGCCGGCCAAACCGGCTGCCGCCGCCGCGCCGCCCGCGACGCCGCTCCCCGCGCCCGGCGCGCACGGCCACCCGGCGGCGCCCGCCCTTGGTCCCGGCGAACACCTGGTTAGCTCGCCGATGGTCGGCACTTTCTACGCCGCGCCCGCCCCGCAGGAGCCGCCCTACGTGGTCGAAGGCGCCGAGGTGGCCGTGGGCCAGACGGTGGGCATCGTCGAGGCGATGAAGATGATGAACCCCATCGAGGCCGAGGTGGCCGGGCGGGTGACCCGCATCCTGGTGCGCGACGCGCAGGGCGTGGAGTACGGCCAGCCGCTCATGGTGATCGCCGAAAGTTAGGACTGCGTGCAAATCTTCGCCGTCGGCGAACTGGTCTCCTACCTCAAAGAGCTGTTCGAGGTCAACGACGCGCTGCAAGACTGCTGGGTGGCCGGCGAGATCGGCAACTGCAGCCAGTCGCCGTCGGGGCACTACTACTTCACGCTCAAGGAACCCAACGCGCAGATCAAGTGCGTGCTGTTCCGCGGCCACGCGGGCTGGCAGACGGTGCGCCCGGCCAACGGCCTGGCCGTGCTGGTCCATGGCCGCGTGACCATGTACGAAGCAAGCGGCTCGGTGCAGATCATGGTCGATCTGGTCGAGTTGCAGGGCCAGGGCGCCGCGGCGCAGGAGTTCGAGCGGCTGAAAGAGCGATTGGAGGCCGAGGGGCTGTTCGCCGAGGAGCGCAAGCGCCCGCTGCCTGCCCACCCCCGCCGCATCGGCATCGTCACCTCGCCGGGCGCCGCTGCTTTCCAGGACATCCTCAAGGTGCTGGGCCGCCGCTACCCCCTGGCCCAGGTGGTGCTGTCCGCGACGCTGGTGCAGGGCGACCAGGCGCCCGCCCAGATCGTCGCCGCGCTGCAACGGCTCACCGCCCTGCGCGACGAGCGGGCCGTCGATGTGATTATCCTGGCCCGCGGCGGCGGCGCGCCCGAAGAACTGGCCGCCTTCAACGACGAGCGCGTGGCCCGCGCCGTCTATGCCTCGATTGTGCCCGTCGTGACCGGCGTGGGCCACGAGACCGATACGACCATCGTGGACTACGTGGCCGACCTGCGCGCGCCGACGCCCTCTGCCGCCGCCGAACTGGTGGCGCCCGACATCCGCGAACTGATCGACGACGTGGAAGCCCTGCGCCAGGAACTGTGGGACCTGATGAACGGCTGCCTGGAGACGGCGGCGGGCGACCTGGCTGAGCAGCGCGCCGTGCTGGCCCGCCATTCGCCGCGCGCCCAGGTGGAGCAGCAGCGCCAGCGCCTCGACAGCCTGGCCGAGGCGGCCCGCCTGCACCTGAGCCATCGCCTGGCCCTGCAGCGCGCCGGCCTGGCCACCCAGCAGGGGCGCCTGCAAGCCCTGGCCCCCACGGCGATCCTGACCCGCGGCTACGTCATCGCGCGCAACCGCCGCACCGGCCACGTCGCCGCCTCCATCGCCGATATTGCTGGCGGCGACATCCTCGATCTCCAGTTCCGCGACGGCACCGTGCCCGTCCGCGCCGGGCATCCCAAGCCGGCGCAATCCTGACGGCGGGCGTTGCATCCAGCGCCCGCCGCGTGAGTGTTCCGGATCAGCAGGCGGCGATGAGGTCGTCCAGCAGCAGCCCGCCCGGCGTGTCGTCCGTCAGGCGGTCGCAGACGTAGTCGCGCAGGGGGTCGTAGTCGCGCCCGTCGATGGCGCCCGCGGGACCGTAGACGTGGACCGAGATGGCGGGGCGCAGGCTGCGGTTGCTCACCCGGTGGACGCCGCCGGCATAGGGCAGCAGGGTGGACAGGCCGTCGTCCGGCGTCCAGAGGCGGCGCCAGTCCGCCCGCAGATGGGCTTCATCGGCACGCGCGCCGTCGTCGAGCCGCAGGTAGCGCTCTTCGCGCAGGGTGCCCGCCACCGGGCCGAAGATGCCCCAGCACGAATGGTCGTGGATTTGCGTCTGGGCGCCCGCCGGCCAGACGAAGACTTGCAGGGAATAGGCCCCGCCCGGCGCCTCGTAGCGTCGCGCCACATAGGGGCCTTCGGCCTGGACCTCGGCCAGAATGGGCCAGATCTGCGCCATCAGGAACTCGCGATCTTGCGTCAGGTGGGCCAGTACGGCGCGGCCTTCGCGCACGGCCAGCGGCGCGGGCAGATCCACCAGTTGGGCCAGTTCGCGGGTGACGCGGGCCAGGGTGCGTTGCCACGGTTGCGCTTTGATGATGCCCGGCAGGCTCGCCTGATCGATCAGGCCTCGATTTGCTGTTGCGACCATGAGAAATAACCTCCATACTCTACGCGCTCGCCGTTGAGTCGTAGCGCGGTGCCCTTGCAGCGGCCTCCCGTCGTGGCCTGCCGGAGATTGCGGTTCGTGCCCGGTGTCTCCTGCGTCTCATCTCTACTGTATCCCTGGCGTTTGCTCACTCACCAGATCAAAAGATGTTCACTGTCCGCCCACTTTCCCCCACATTGCCGGACAATTGCTCACGTTTTCACTATACCGGCCCGCCGGCGCCCGCACATCAGAGGAATTACGGTCACGGGTTACGTATCGTGGGGGAAGGGGCACCATGAGTGGGATCGACACCGGCTACGTAGCTTTATGTAGCCACCGCCCGCGTGTGGTATAATTCCGTATTGCCTCGTGGAATATGCCGGGCCTATCATATCCACCTGCGACGCGGATTACTCGCGTCGCTATTCAGCAATGAACACTCGAAGGAGCCATATGTGAACGCCCCGTCCAAACCTAACCTATCGTATGAAGAGGCGTACAAGCGCCTGGAAGAGGCCGTGGCCCAGCTCAGCGCGGGCGGGCTGAGCCTGGAGGAAGCGCTGGCCCGCTTCGAGCAGGGCATGGCACTGGCGAATTATTGCGGCACGCTGCTCGACCAGGCCGAATTGCGCGTGCAGCAGGTGGGCCAACTGGCGCCCGAAGAGATGGAGGCGTTGATCGACGGCGACACCCCCGCGCCCGCCGCGCGCCCTGCCGAGCCGCCGAAGGGGCCGCCGGCCGGACCGCTGGGTGGGCCGGGCCGCCGCGGGCTGCCGCCCACCACCGGGCCACAGCGCAAACCCGCCGCGCCCGGCGACCTCGATCCGTTGTTTGACGACATTTAGCCTGCCCCGCCCTGCCTATGCGTGTTGACATCCTGACGCTCTTCCCCGAAATGTTCCCCGGCCCGCTGGGGGCCAGTATCCTCAAGCGCGCCATGCAGGCGGGGCGCCTGGGGGTGCGCCTGCACCAGATCCGCGATTATACCTACGACCGGCACCACACCGTGGACGATTACCCCTACGGCGGCGGCGCGGGCATGGTGATGAAAGCGCCGCCGCTGTTTGAAGCCGTCGAGACGGTGCTGTCCTTGCCGCCGGGGCCGCCCGGCCTCTACCTGTGGCATCAGGACGGCCCGACCGAGACACTGGTGGCCCCCGATATGCTTCCCCCCGACTCTGACGCGCCGCAACCGGACGCCGCTGCTGGCGGCCCGCCCGCCGCGCCGCCGCCGGTGATCCTGATGAGTCCGGCGGGCCGGGTCTTGACGCAGCGTGGGGCCGCCGAACTGGCGGCGCTGCCGCGCCTGGTGCTGGTCTGCGGCCATTACGAGGGCGTGGACGAGCGGGTGCGCGAACACCTGATCACCGACGAGCTGTCGATCGGCGACTATGTGCTCACCGGAGGGGAACTGGCGGCGCTGGTGGTCGTGGATGCGGTGGCCCGGCTGGTGCCGGGCGTGCTGGCCGAAGGCTCGGCGGAGGACGAGTCGCACACATCGGGCCTGCTGGAGTATCCGCAGTACACTCGCCCGGCGAACTTTCGCGGCTGGGATGTGCCGCCGCTGCTGGTCAGCGGGCACCATGCGCGGGTGGCCGAGTGGCGGCGCCGCGAGGCGTTGCGGCGGACGGTCGCGCGCCGCCCCGACCTGCTGGCCGATCGCACACTGACGAAGCAAGAGCAAGCCTGGCTGGCCGAGTTGCAGGCCGAGCAGGCAAAGGAGGACGATGCGCCGCATGCGGGCGAAGGATGAGGTAGACACCATCCGGCAATTGGACGACCGGGTCGAGTCGTTTGACGGCACCGAGATCGCTGTGCGTGTCTGGGAGCCGGCGGGGGTCGGGCGGCCCGGCAGCCCTGTCGCCGTGTTGCATCACGGCGTCGCCTACTACGGCGCGGCCTACGCGGGGTTGGGCCGCTTCCTGGCCGGGCTGGGCGTGCCGCTTTGCGCGCCCGATGCGCGCGGCCACGGGCGGTCGGGCGGCGCCCGCGGCGAGATGGTCAGCGGGCGGACCATGCTGCGCGATCTTCATGCCGTGGTCTGCTGGGTGCGGCGGCACTATCCCAACCGCCCGGTGGTGCTGATCGGCGAGAGCATGGGCGGGCTGTTCGCGCTCAACTATGCGGCGCTGTATGCCGGCCGGCCCCACCAGGTGGCCGGCGTGCTGCTGGTCGCGCCGGGGCTGCTGATCCATCCGCGCCAGATCGCCGATTTCACCGTGGTGCGGCACACGCCGCAGGCGCGCCGCGCCGCCGCGGCGCATGGGCGGGCCATGCGCGCCTGGCGCGCCGCGCTCGCGGGGTCGCGCGATGCCGCCTGGATGCAAGCCCGCGATAACGACCCGCTCGTGTTGCCCGGCGTCAGCGGCCGTTATATGCTGACGATTATCGCCATGAGTATGCGCTGCTCGGTGACGGCCCGCCGCTGCACGCCGCCCACACTGATCATTCACGGCAAGCGCGACGGCATCGTGCCCTACCAGGGGTCGCTGATGCTCTACCATATGCTCGGCGCCGAGGACAAGGCGCTGGTCCTGTTCCCGGAAGTCTGGCACACCATGTTCTGGGACCCCGACACCCCGGCGGTCCTGGAGCGCATCGAAGCGTGGCTAGGCGCCCACTTCACTATCAATAGCCGGATCGGGTAAACGGGTGCCCGATGGCGTCGCCCATTGCCGTCATTCGGGTGGGCGGCGCGGGCCGGTTTGCAACCGGCCCCTACAGCGCAGATGCCGGCGGGGATCCGGCGCAACCGGATCCCGTGCGCGGTCGTAGATCGATTTGCACATTGCATCGCGCAGGCGCCAGTTGCACAAAAGTTTATTTATAGTAGGTCAGGTCCGGGCGTGATGCGCGGCTGCGTGGGGGTATGAGCGGCGGCTAGCCCGCGGCGCGCACCCGTAACTTGCGACACTTCGCCGACAATGGTAGAATCGGCGCAGATTGGTTTTTGCGCCGCCTGCCTGGAAAGGACATTTCGTGCGTATTCTGCTTTATACCGGCAAGGGTGGAGTCGGCAAAACGTCCGTCTCCGCAGCCACCGCGCTGCGCCTGGCGCAGCAGGGCCACCGCACCGTGGTGCTGAGCACCGACGCCGCCCATAGCCTCGGCGATTCGCTGGACACCCGCCTCGGGCCCGAACCCCGCGAGATCGCGCCCAACCTCTGGGCGCACGAGGTCGAAGTGCTGCATGAAATGGACGAGCACTGGGTCACGCTGCAAACCTATATGAACGCGCTGCTGTCCTCGCAGGGCCTGGAGAGCGTGGTGGCCGAGGAGATGACCGTACTGCCGGGGGCCGAGGAGCTGGCCGGGCTGGTGCGTATCATCCAGCACTACGACAGCAAGCGGTTCGACGTGGTCGTGGTCGACTGCGCGCCCACGGGCGAGACGCTGCGCCTGCTGTCGTTCCCCGACGCGGCGCGCTGGTGGTTGCAGAAGCTGTTCCCGATCCAGCGCAAGATGGCGAAACTGCTGCGCCCGGTGGGCCGCATGGTCATGCCCGACGTGCCCATGCCGCAGGACAACATCTTCGACTCGGTGGAGCGCCTGCTGCTGCAGATCGACCGCATCCACGAGTTGCTGGCCGACCCGGAACTGACCTCGGTGCGCATTGTGCTCAATCCCGAGAAGATGGTGGTCAAAGAGGCGCAGCGAGTCTTCACCTACTTGAACCTGTTCGGCTACGCGACCGATCTCGTGATATGCAACCGCGTGTTGCCGGCGGCGGTCCACGACAGCTATTTCGCCGGGTGGAAGCAGTCGCAGGAGCGCTATCGCCAGTTGGTGGTCGAGGGCTTCTCGCCGCTGCCGGTGCTCGACGTGCCGTTGTTCGACCAGGAAGTGGTCGGGCTGGAGATGCTGGGGCGCATGGCCGAGGCCATCTATGGCGACAAAGACCCCAGCCAGGTCTTCTTCACCGGCAAGACCGAGGAGATCGAGTCGCAGGGCGACGGCTATCTGCTGCGCCTGCCGATGCCCTTCGCCGAGAAGGGCGCCGTCGAGATGACCCAGGTGGGCGATGAACTGATCGTCCAGGTGGGCAGTTACAAGCGGAATATGATTTTGCCGCGCGCCCTGGCGACTTTGCGCGCCAGCAGCGCGAAACTGGACGGGGGCGAGTTGCGTGTTGCCTTCCGCCCGTTTGACCCGGTGGAGGCCCCCGCGACCCGGCGCTAGGGGGGCCGGCGGCTCCGGCGGCCGGCCTGCAGCGGGCGCTGGACAAACGAGGGACGATCCTGTATAGTTACCATACCCGGCGGGCACCTACCCCGGTAACCGGTCCCGGTGCCGGTGCCGCCCGAGGAGACACGATCATGAGCGAACCCATTCCTTTCCCCAGTGGACCCAACGCTGCGTCCGATGCCGGCATGGATGCCGAGATGACTGAAGTGACCCTCGATGGGGTGCCTGCCGCGGCGGCCTCGCGGGCCACGCACCGTTTGCCCGACGAGCCGGATCTCGTGGCCGGGCTTAGTGAGGTAGTGCTGGCGCCGTTGAACGTGCTGCCGCCGGAAACCCGCGCCCATCTGCGCACGGCGGGCCGCGAAGTCGCGCTTACGCTGACCAGCCTGGCCGGCACCGTGCTCAAGGGTGCGGCCATTGCCCTGAACGTGGCGGCGGAGTCGCTCAAGGATTACACCGCCCGCAACAGCACCGCGAGCGGCGCTCCGCCTGCGCGCCGCCGCGTCGAAATCGAAGTCGAGTAACTCGCCCGGCGCGGGTGTGCCGGCATCCGTTTGCAGATCCCCAGGAGTTCGCCATGTCCAACTCATCATCCTCGCCGCGCAAACCACGCGCTCCTAAAGCGACCTCCGCCGCCTCGGCTCCGGCAGCCGGGCGCGGGGGTAAGAGCGTGCCCCAGGACGCGGCTGCCACCCCGGCCCTCGATGCCGAGGTGCTCGACGCTGCGCCCGTCGAGAGCGTGCCCGACGACCTCGACGAGAACGCGCTGGAACCCGAACTGGAACCCGCGCCCGATATCACCGACCTGCCCGAACCCCCGGAGGCCGAACTGGTCGCCGTGGCGAAGGAGGACGATGTCGAGGGCGAAGAGCTGGAGCGGGTGATCGAGCGGACGCTGCACATGGACGGCATGAGCGTCGACGATCCGGTGCGCCTCTACCTGCGCGAAATCGGCAAGACGGCGCTGCTCAAGGCGCCCGACGAACAGGCCCTGGCCCAGCGCATGGAGGCCGGGCGCAAGGCGAACGCCCGGTTGGAAGAACTCGGCTACCATTCGCCGGTGCCCGACTGGGCGGAGGCCGCCTCGTCGAGCACGGTCCATGTCTCCAATTTTGGCCGCAACAATATGCAGATCGCCACCGTGACCACCAACGTGCCGGTCACGACGGTGCAGGCTATCGTCGGCTCGGAGATGTCGCCCGAAGAGGCGGCGGAAGCCAAGGCCGAGGTGATGCGCCTGCTGATCATCCGCGACAGCGGCATCGCCGCCAAGCAGCAACTGGTGCAGGCCAACCTGCGCCTGGTGGTCAGCATCGCCCGGCGCTACCTGGGCCGCGGCCTCTCGTTGCTCGACCTGATCCAGGAAGGCAACATCGGCCTGATGCGCGCCGCCGA
>DASSGZ010000466.1:0-6567 GCA_035693165.1 Chloroflexia bacterium
ACCTCCGGCAGCTTGCCCGCGCCGAAAATGATAATCACAATGCCCATGATGAGCAACAGCTCGGGGGCGCCTAATCCAAACATGGTCTGTCTCCTCTCGATGTCGCCTCCCGCTCAGGAGGCTCGTTGTTCGTCAGTAACGATCGCCTCGGCGGCGGGCGAAGCGGGTTCCACGGCGCGGCTGCTGTAGGCCAGCAGGCCGCTCACGCGCTCGTCCTGCCGCTCGGCGGGGTGTGCCACCTGGACCTGCGTGGTGGCGGACGGCGGGGCCGGCTCAAAGGTCATCACGCTGCGCAGCGAATCGGTCTGCGCCTTGAACTCGCCAATAGTCCGGCCCAGATTGCGGCCCAGTTCCGGCAGCTTCTGCGGTCCCACGATAATCAGCGCCAGGACCAGGATAATCAGCATTTCGCCGGGTCCCATACCAAAGATTTCCATCGTCAACCCTCCCTGCGATGGGTACTCCCGGTGCCGGGGCAGAGCCGGGCGCGCCGGCCCGTTCCCGCCCCGGCAGGCCGGGATGCGCGCCGGTTAGCGGCCCATCATGTCGTGGAAGAGCTGCTCGGCGCCCAGCAGGCCCAACTGCACCTCGAACTCGGTCCCCTTGTGCTCGGGGTGCCATTCGAGGCGGGCGCGCTGGAAGTACTGCTGCACATATTCCTGGCCGTTGGTCGGACTCGGCCCCTTGTACGGCTCGGTGATCGGGAAGCCCAGTTGGACCAGGCCGCCGTGGCGGTTCCAGTAGTCGAGGAAGGGCCCCGCCGCGGTGTGCTGGGTCTCCGCGAAGTAGACCAGGCCGGCGCTGTTCGCCACCTGGGCGACAGGTTGGGTCGCCACGGTGATGTTGGGCGCCGGGTCCATGTTGGTGTAGTATTTGCCCGCGGGCGGCGCGCTGTTCGGCTTGAGCAGCGGCGTCACGGCGGCCAGCACCTGGTCCACGGTCAGCGGCGAGCCGAACGCGGGCGAGGGAGCCGGGTCGTTCATCACGGCGCGCAGGGTCGAGGCGTGCTGGGCTTCCACGTTGTGGATACTCGCCGCGGCGCCCAGCAGGTTCTTGTCCTGGAGCATGGGGGCCGCGCCCAGGTAAGCCCCCGCGCCCACTTCCTCCACCTGGGCGAAGAACTTGACGACTTCGTCCTGGCTGCCGAACTTGGGGAAATAGTACATCGACTGCTCGGCCACGGGCTGCGCGCCCATCTTGTTGATCACGCCGGTCAGCGCGACGACGTGGGCGTGCTCGTGATCGCCAAAGGTCTTGAAATACTCGGCCACCTTGCCGCTCAGCAGCCCGCTGCTGTTCACGGCGCGATAGGCGGCGTCTTCGACGTGTTCCAGGGTCAGCGCGAACTGGAGAATATCCAGGTCGGTTTTCAACTCCGCGGCGGCGGCCATGCGCACCCCGGCGCGCTGGCCGGGGGTCAGCCCGGCCATGCCCAGGAGCGCGGCGGCGCCGGCCAGCGCCCCCGATCCGGCCAGGAATTGCCGGCGCGAGATGCCGTTCCCGGCACCCTCGGGTAGAATGACGTTGCTCATCACTTAGACTCCTCTCATCAGGGCGCCCACCGGCAGGTGGTGCGCCCCGCTAGCGATGTTACTTTTTGAAGAACGGGGCCACCTTCGCCAGCACTTCGTCCGGCGTAAAGGCCGGGGTGAAGGCATCCGGCACCGGAGGAATATCCAGGAGGTAGCGGATCAGCGCGGTGTGCCGCGCCTCGACCTGCATGATGCTGGCGGCGGCGGCCAGGATGTCTTTGTTCTGGATATAGCCGGCCGCGCCCAGATAGGCGCCCACACCGGTCTGTTCGACGATATTCAGCAGGTTCAAGACGGCGGCCCGATCGGCCAGCGCGGGGAAGTTGTAATCGGCCTTCTGCACGGGCGTCCCGCCCAGCTTCTCGACGGTCGCCTTCACCGCGTCCACATGCGCCTGCTCCTGCTGGCCGAACAGCGTGATATACTGCTGATCGCGGCCCTGGAGCTTGCCGCTGTCGATGATCGTCTTGTACAGCGTCGCCTCGAAATACTCCAGCGTCAGGGCGTAGTTGAGGACATCGATATCGTTCTTGAAGGGTGCGTCGGCGGCGAAGGCGCGGCCCCCGTTGCGGCTCGCGGCCAGCGCGACGGCGCTCAGCACCGCGGCGCCCCCGAGGCCCACGGCCCCCTTCGCAAAATCGCGGCGGTTCAGGCCGCCGCCGTTCTCTAGTTCCATTAGAATGTGCTCCTCTCAACTGTGTGGCCGGGAGCCGGATGCTCCCGGCGGGGTGTGTCGCCCGTCCGGCCGGTTGGGTGTTTCACTCTCTCCTTATACCCCGGAGGTTGTTGATCGGATTGGGTTTTACCAAAATCGGGTAATGGGTTTGTATCTTTTTCGGCCAACAAGCAGTCAGCAGTCAGCCGTCAGCTATCAGGAATCATCGACATTCTTCACCTGTGGGTGAGCGGGGACAAGGATAGGAGCAATCGGAACCGTAGCGGGCCGGTTTGAAATCGGCCCCTACACCGCGATAGGGACACGCGATCACCCAGGCAACGCGACAAAGCCCATAACTGACCACTGACCACTCGTCTCCTGACGGCTGCTCGCGTAGCGGTGCGTAGCACACCGCTGGCGGCTAACCGGCTGAACTTGCGCCGTACCCGTAAAAGGGTTACAATAGACAGTGGGTAAGTGTGAATTAGGGGTCCGGAATGTGCTTCCGTGTAGCGTTCCGCGACCTGTATCAGGCCAGGTTTGGTTTGGGTTGAGGAGGCTCCAATGTCGGAGAATAGTGAGACGAGTAACGTCGAGAAATCGACGTGGGTAACAAAGAAGGGCCTTGCGCAGATGCTCAAGGGCGGTGTGATCATGGATGTGGTGACGCCGGAGCAGGCGCGGATCGCTGAAGAGGCCGGGGCCGCCGCGGTCATGGCCCTGGAGCGGGTGCCCGCCGATATTCGCGCCCATGGCGGCGTGGCGCGCATGAGCGACCCCGATATGATCCAGAGCATTATGGAAGCGGTGTCCATCCCGGTGATGGCGAAATGCCGGATCGGCCATTTTGTGGAAGCCCAGATCCTGGAAGCCATCGGGGTGGACTATATCGACGAGAGCGAAGTGCTCACGCCCGCCGACGAGCAGAACCACATCAACAAGCATGAGTTCCGCGTGCCGTTCGTCTGCGGTTGCCGTAACCTGGGCGAGGCGCTGCGGCGCATCAGCGAGGGCGCGGCCATGATCCGCACCAAGGGCGAGGCCGGGACCGGCAACGTGGTCGAGGCGGTGCGCCACATGCGCACGGTGCAGTCCGAGATCCGCCGGCTCCACTCGATGGCGCCCGACGAGTTGTTCGCCGCGGCGAAGGAACTCCAGGCGCCCTATGACCTGGTGAAACTGGTGGCGGAGACCGGCAAACTGCCCGTGGTGAACTTTGCTGCGGGTGGGGTGGCCACGCCCGCCGATGCCGCGTTGATGATGCAGTTGGGCTGCGACGGCGTGTTCGTCGGCTCCGGGATCTTCAAGTCGGGCAACCCGGCGGTGCGCGCCAAGGCTATCGTCCAGGCGGTGACGCACTACCGCGATGCCCATATCCTGGCCGACGTGTCGCGCAACCTGGGCGAGGCCATGGTCGGCATCGAGATCAGCGCGATCCCGCAGAACGACCTGCTGGCATCGCGCGGCTGGTAGACGAGCCATCAGCTATCAGCCGTCAGGGGCTGGTTCGTAAAGCCGAGATCGCCGTTATTGGGTTATGGCGGTTGCTGGACTGAATCCTCATCCCTGATAGCTGACGGCTGATGGCTGACCGCTTTTGTGGATTATGCCTTTGAAAATTGGTGTGCTGGCCCTGCAGGGGGCCTTTCGCGAACATTGTGAAGCGATCCGGGCGCTTGGCGCGGAATGTGTCGAGGTGCGCTTGCCGGAGCACCTCGACGGGCTGGACGGGCTGATCATCCCCGGCGGCGAGAGCACGACCATCGGCAAGCTGGCCGCCATGTACGGGCTGGACGAGGCCATCCGGCGCTTCAACGAGGACCAGGCGCGGCCCGTCTGGGGCACTTGCGCGGGCATGATCTATGTCTCGCGCGATGCCGGGCGCCCGCAGCCGGTGCTGTCGCTGATCGATCTCAGCGTCGAGCGCAACGCCTTTGGCCGCCAGGTCGACAGCTTTGAAACCGACCTGCCGATCCCCGCGCTGGGCGAGGAGCCGTTCCCGGCGGTGTTCATCCGCGCCCCGCTGATCGGCGAGACCGGCCCCGAGGTGCAGGTGCTGGCCCGGCTGGCCGACGGGCGCCCCGTGGCCGCGCAGGCCGGGCGCGTGCTGGTGACTTCCTTCCACCCCGAGTTGACCGGGGACCTGCGCATCCATCGCTACTTCCTGGAGCAATGCGCCGCGGCGGGCGCGCCCGCGGCGGCAGCGCCGCGGAGAAAGACAGCTTGATCCGCAATGCCGGCTGGGCCGATATTCTGCGGATCCTGGCGACGCGCGGCCAGCAGCAGATCTTGCGCCTCAATCCCCCCTACACCATCATTCAGCCCGAAGCGGTGCTGACCGATCTGGTGCGCGCGCAGAACCCGGCGCCGCGGCGCCGCTGCCACACGCTCGTCTATCTCGAAGACAGCCACGTCTCGGCCTACCTGCAAGCCCGCTGCCGCTGGCAGCGCCACGACGAGTGGACGATCACCACGCTGGCGACGACCGAGCGCGACGGGCACCAGCTCTGGAGCCTGCTGCTGGAGGAGGCGCTGCGCCAGGCCGGCGAGCGCGGCATCACCCGCGTGTTCACCAAGGTGCCCGTGGACGACGACCGCATCGAGCTATTCCGCAATCTGGGCTTCGCCGTCTACTCGCATGAGCGGGTCTGGGGCAATCTGTACGTGAAGGGGGCCGAACTGGAGCATCCGCGCCGCGGGCCGTTGCGGACGCTGGAGAGCCGGGACGCCTTTGATCTGTCGCAGTTATATCGCCAGGTCACGCCGCGCGCGGTCCAGCAGGCCGAAGCGTTGACCAGTAAGCAGTGGCACCCCGGCTCACGGTTGGCGGTGGGCGGGTTGGCGGCGCGGGCCTTTGTCTGGGACACGGCCAGCGTCCCGCATGACAGCACGTTTGCCCAGCACGGCATCGGCGGGTGGGTGCGCCTGCTGACCGGGCCGCGCGGGCACTGGATCACGACTCTGTTCCGCCCTGAGCAGCGCGGCACGGCGCAGGATGCCGTCGATTACATCTTGTGGACAGCCCGCAAGAGCGCGCCCAAGCCGATGTACGTAGCGCTGCGCGAATACCAGGTGGAACTCGAACCCTTGCTTGAAGATCGCGGCTTCCACTTGCTCACCGAGCAAGCCCTACTGGTGAAATATACCGCGGTGCTGGAACGCCAGGTGGCCCCGGCGTTTGCGTTGCAGCGCGGCCATCGTCTGGTTGTCAGCGATTGGACTATGTCCCGCGCGGCACCGGACCAGGTGATTGCATGTCCGACGAACCCTTAGACTATACCGCATTGACGCAGCGCCATGTCGGCGGCAGCGGTAGCCCCGCGGAACCGCTAGCGCCGGGCGGCAACCGGCCCGCCGGCGAACAGGAAATTACCGACGACCTGGAGGAACTGCTGCAAACACTGCCGCCCGCCATCTTGCGCAACCTGGAGGCGCAGAATAATCGCTCGCAATTGATCGAAGTCGTGATGGACCTGGGGCGCAATCCCGAGGCGCGCTATCACGGCAGCGAGGTGCTGCTCAGCGACCTGGAGATCACGCGCGACGATCTGCGCTATGTGGTCGAGCGCATCGGCCACTTCGGCGAGGACAACCGCGCCGGTATCGAGCGCACGCTGCACCGCATCTCCTGCATCCGCAACCGCTCGGGCGAGGTGATCGGGCTGACCTGCCGCATCGGGCGGGCCGTCTACGGCACCATCAACATCATCCGCGACCTGGTGGAATCGGGCAAGAGCATCCTGTTGCTGGGGCCGCCCGGCGTCGGCAAGACGACGCTGCTGCGCGAGGTGGCTCGCGTGCTCAGCGACGAGTTCCGCAAGCGCGTCGTGATCGTCGATACCAGCAACGAGATCGCGGGCGACGGCGACATTCCCCATCCGTCGATTGGCCGGGCGCGGCGCATGCAGGTGCCCAGCCCCGAGCGGCAGCACGCCGTGATGATCGAGGCGGTGGAAAACCACATGCCCGAAGTGATCGTCATCGACGAGATCGGCACCGAGTTGGAAGCGGCGGCGGCGCGGACCATCGCCGAGCGCGGCGTGCAACTGGTGGGCACGGCACACGGCACCACGCTCGAAAACCTGATGCTCAACCCCACCCTGTCCGACCTCATCGGCGGGATCCAGACCGTGACGCTGGGCGACGAAGAGGCGCGGCGGCGCGGCACGCAAAAGTCGGTCCTGGAGCGCAAGGCCCCGCCGACCTTCGACGTGATGGTCGAAATCCTGGACCGCGACCGCGTGGCGGTGCACCAGGACGTGGCCGAGGTGGTCGACTCGATCCTGCGCGGGATGCCGATCCCGCCCGAGATCCGGGAACGGCGGCCCGATGGGCGGATCATCACCCGCGAGGGCCACTTCACTCCCAGTCGCGACG
>DASSGZ010000467.1:0-13811 GCA_035693165.1 Chloroflexia bacterium
GTCCAGCGACAACCAGGCCACCGGCCGGGCGCACCCGGCGACCCAGGCGCTGACCAGCGTGGTTTTGCCGAAGCCGGCGGGGGCCGCGATGAGCGTCAGCTTGCGGTGCAGCCCGGCAGTCAGCCGCTCCAGCAGGCGGGACCGCTGCACCGCCTGCGGGGGCGGCGGGGGGATATAGAGTTTCGTGGCTAACACTGGAATCGACACGGATCCATTATAGCCCATCGGCCCAACGCCCGCGTAGCACCGCAGCCCTCTATGCCGGAGGACCATCCTAGAACGAGACCTCGCATCCGGGCCCGCCTGGGGCGAGGCGTGATGCGGTCTCAGCGTGCTCTACACGAGTTTCGCACCGCCATCCAGGCTAGCGCCCCGCGGCGCCCTATGCTATACTGAGGGTGGTAAGCGGCCTGCCTTGCCCCAGCCCTCGCCTCCGCACCACGAGGGCGTCGCCACCCCCGCAAGCCCACCACCCCCGACCCGTATTCGTGCATATTGGCGCGCGCAGAAAGACTCTGGGCCATGGCTGGAGACGACTATGTGCAAGCACAAAGCGCTGCCCGCGCCGGGGCGCCCGGCCCTGCCCGGCGCGCGCCTCGCTCCGCGCCACGCGGTGGCGCCGGCGGGCGATCACGGGGGCCGCCGGCCCGGTTGGGGCGCCCTGGCCGCCGGACGGCGCCCAGGAGGCGGTAACTGTATTCCCTATCGCGCGCGACACCCGACCCGGTACGCACCATAAGGGAGGACTCTATGAACCGCAACGCCAAGACCCTGATCCGCACCGTGGCGGCGCTCGCCCTGGTTCTGGGCGTGCTCACCGCCGGTAGCCCCGCCTGGCCCCATGCCATTGCCGCCGCGCCTGCCTCTGAAGCGGCCCAGGCCACCGCCCCCACGCCCGGCCCCGCCGGTTCTGCGCCGGCCATCTGGTCGCTGCACGTCTATTTCCGCGACTCCGCCGAGCGCGACCGCCTCGCCACCGACCTCGGCGCCGAAGAAGTGGCCACCACCGGCGGCTACCTCACCGTCTGGGCCGACCGCGCCCTGCTGGCCCATATCCAGGCCCTCGGCCTCAAGTATGAGATCGACCAGAAAGAGACCGCCCTGCTCAACGACCCGCACCTGTTCGGTGACAGCTTCTACAGCGGCTACAAGACCGTGGAGGAGATGCAGACCTTCCTCGACCAGGAGGTCGCCGCCCACCCCACCCTGGCCCAGAAGGTCGATATCGGCGACTCGTGGTGCAAGGTCCACCCCGGCGCCTGCACCCGGCCCGCGGCCTACAACGGCTATGACCTGTGGGCGCTGCATATCACCAACCAGGCCATTCCCGGTCCCAAGCCCGTCTTCTGGTACGAAGCCGGCATCCACGCCCGCGAGATCGCCACGCCGGAACTCGCCATGCTCTACATCCAGCTCTTACTGGACCAGTATGATACCAATCCCGACGCCCACTGGCTGGTGGACTGGCACGACATCTGGGTGGTGCCCACGATCAACCCCGACGGCCACCATATCGTCGAAGCGGGCGGCGGGGGCAGCAGCCCCTACTATCAACGCAAAAACGCCAACAACACTAACGGCTGCACCGTCTGGCCGCCCACCTCCAGCACGCAGTTCGGCACCGACAACAACCGCAACTTCCCCTTCCTGTGGGCGTGTTGCGGCGGCTCCAGCAGCGCGGCCTGCAGCCAGACCTATCGCGGCACCAGCGCGGACTCGGACCCCGAAACCCAGGCCGTGGTCAACCAGATCCGCGCGCTGATCCCCGACCAGCGCGGGCCGAACAATACCGACGCGGCCCCCCTGACCGCCACCGGCGTCTTCCAGGATATGCACGCCAACGCGGCGTTGAACCTCTACCCCTGGGGCTGGACTACCACCGCCGCGCCCAACGGCCCCGAACTGGCCAACCTGGGTAAGCACCTCGCCGCCACCAACGCCGCGCCGGCGGGCAACGGCTATACCGCCTGCGCGCCCCCCGTCTGCCTCTACGCCGTGGACGGCGACGCGGTGGACCAGGCTTACGGCGACCTGGGGGCGGCGGCGTTCAGCACCGAGGTCGGCGGCTCCGATTTCCTGGTGTCGCTGTCGTATGTCCAGAACACGCTGTGGCCGGCCAACCAGGGGGCGCTGCTCTACCAGGCTAAGATCGCGCGCACGCCCTACCTGCTGGCCCACGGCCCCGACACCCGCAGTGTGACCATGTCGCCGGCTACGGTGGCACAGGGCACGGCCACGACGCTGAACGCGACGGTCAACTTCGCCTGGACGGGCAACGCCTTCAGCCAGAACGTGGGCGCGGCGGAATACTACATCGACACGCCGCCCTGGGCCGGCGGTACGGCCATCCCGCTGAACGGCACCTTCACCGGGGCGACGGTGGCGGTGAACGCCACGGTGGCCACCGGCGGGCTGAGCGTGGGCCGGCATATTCTGTTCGTGCGCGGGCGAGGCGCCACGGACTACGCGGGGTTCCCGACCTGGGGGCCGGTCACGGCCGTCTTCCTCACCGTCACCGAGGCCGGTGGCCCCACCGCCACGCCAACCAGCACGCCCACCGCCACGCCCACCGCCACGCCGACCAACACGCCCGCGCCCAGCGCCGACTTCAGCCTGAGCGTCACACCGGCGACCCGCACCGTGGCGCGCCCCGGCAGCACGACCTATAGCATCGGGCTGACCTCGCTCAACAGCTTCGCGGGGAACGTCAGCCTGAGCGTGAGCGGCCTGCCCAGCCGGACGAGTGCCCGCTTCAGCTCCAACCCGGTGGCGCTGCCAGCGGGCGGGGCAGGCGGGTCGACGCTGACCGTAACCGTCAACCGGAACGCGCCCCTGGGCACCTACACCTTGACCGTGACCGGCACGGGGGGCGGCAAGTCCCATAGCCAGACCGTCACCCTGACCATCACACGCTAGCCGGTCCGGTGCGCGCCACGGCGGCACCCCAGGAACCAGGCGGCACCGGACGATCCGGGCCGCGCAAAGGAGGACTCCGATGTTGCCTATCATGACCCGACGCCGGATGCTCCCGGCTTTACTGGGGATTCTGCTACTGCTGGCGCTGCCGGCGACGGCCGGCGGGGTGCCGGGCCTGGGTGTCCCCGCCCGTGCTCACCCGGCCGCCGCCTACCCCGCGCCCGGCACCCCGTCGGTCGACAAGATTGATCCGGGCGTGCTGGCAGACACCACCCGCGGCAAGCCCGCGTCGGTGGTCATCATGCTGGCCGACCAGGCTGACGTGAGCGCCGCCTATACCATGAAAGACCCGGATGCGCGCGGCTGGTATGTCTATCGGACGCTGACCAGCCACGCCGCGCGCACCCAGGCCGGCCTCCAGGCGCTGCTCACAGCCCAGGGTGTGGACTACCAGTCGTACTGGGCGGCGAACATGATCGTCACGACGGTGGATGGGCCGCTCCTGGACCGGCTGGCCGCCCGCCCCGACGTGGCGCGCATCGACTCCAACCGGCCCCAGCCCTGGATCGAGGATCCTGTCATCGCCAACCGGCAGGCGGCCCCGGCGCTCCCGCAAGCCGTCGAGTGGGGCGTGCAGAACGTCAACGCACCGGCGGTCTGGGCACAGGGTTACACCGGGCAAGGCATCGTCATCGGCAACCAGGATACCGGCATGCGCTGGACGCACGCCGCCCTCAAGCCCCACTATCGCGGCTGGAACGGCACCAGCGCCGACCATAACTACAACTGGCATGACTCCATCCACACGGGTGGGGGGATCTGCGGGCCCAATGCCCAGGCCCCCTGTGACGACAACGGGCACGGCACGCACACCACCGGCACCGTGGTCGGTGATGACGGGGCGGGCAACCAGGTGGGCGTGGCCCCCGGCGCGCAGTGGATCGGCTGTCGCAATATGGACCAGGGCAACGGCACCCCGGCGACCTACACCGAGTGCTTCCAGTTCTTCCTCGCTCCGACCGACCTGAGCGGCAACAACCCCGACCCGGCGCGGCGCCCGCACGTGATCAATGACAGTTGGACGTGCCCGACCACCGAGGGCTGCACCACGCGCGCCGAACTGGAAACCATCGTCAACAACACCCAGGCAGCGGGCATCTTTGTCGAAGCCTCGGCGGGCAACAGTGGCCCCGGCTGCTCCAGCGTGAGCGACCCGCCGGCCATCTACTCTGCCGCCTTCTCGACGGGAGCCATTGACAGCAGCAACACGCTGGCGAGCTTCAGCAGCCGGGGCCCGAGCACCTACTACAGCCCTAACCTGCTCAAGCCGAATATCTCGGCGCCGGGGGTGAGCGTGCGTTCGGCTTACTACAACAGCGACACGAGCTACGCCAGCCTCTCCGGCACGTCGATGGCCGGGCCGCATGTGGTCGGCGTGGTGGCCCTGCTGTGGTCGGCGCATCCGGAGCTGGTGCGCGACATTGCCACCACCAAGACGATCCTGCAAAACACGGCGAACCCCGGTGTGGTCGTCAGCCCGGTCCAGACCTGCGGCGGCATATCCAGCAGCAGCATCCCGAATAACTCGTTTGGGTGGGGGCGGGTGGACGCCTTGGCGGCGGTCAACGCGGGCACGCAGGCCACGCCCACGCCGGTCAACATGCCGACCAACACGCCGGTGAGCACCCCGACGAATACGCCGACCCGCACGCCGACCGCCACCCCGACCCGCACGCCGGTGTCCAGTCCCGACTTTAGCCTGAGTGCGGCCCCGATGAGCCAGAGTGTGCGGCGGCCCGGTAGCGCGAACTACACGGTCACCCTAACTTCCCTCAGCGGGTTCGCGGGGAACGTCAGTTTGAGCGTGAGCGGCCTGCCGGGTAAAACCAGCGGGGCGTTCAGTCCCAATCCCGTGAGCCTGGCGGCGGGCGCCACCGGCACATCCACCCTGACTATCACCACGCAGCGGAACGGCCCCACGGGCAGCTTCCCGCTGACTGTGACCGGCACGGGCGGCGGCAAGTCGCACAGCCAGACGGTGACTCTGACGCTGACCCGCTAACGGCAGGACGGGCCGTCGTGGCCCACCACGCGCCCGCTGCGGAGCCGGTTCCGCAGCGCGGGCGCACAACTCGTTGTGATCGCGGGGATCCTCCGGGCAGGCGCGCCCCCCTCGTAGCAGGGATCGCACTGGGTGCAAACGAGCAACCAGGCTTGCTGAACATGGGCGCGGGGCGCCTTGCCCCCCGGCATATGAGTTCACCATACCCGGAGCCGCAGGGTCCGAATCTTGCCCATAGCGCTTCCGTAGCCCTGCCGTCTGTTTGCTTGCGGAGGGTGTCCGACGATTCCCTGGCCGTTGACCGCGGTCCTGTATGCATACGAAGGATAAACCGATGCTGCCTATTCTTAGCCGGGTGGTGACCCGGCTGTTCAAGCTGCCGCCCGCCGAAACCTATAACGTCGTGGTAGAGCGCAATCTGCGCGTCCCGATGCAGGACGGCACGGTGTTGCGCGCCGACCACTACTACGCCCCGCACCGCCGCCCCGCGCCCACGGTCCTCGTCCGCTCGCCCTATGGCCGCGCCGGGGTCTTTGCCCTGTTGTTTGCCCGGCCCTTTGCCGAGCGGGGATTCCAGGTGCTGATCCAGAGTTGCCGCGGCACGTTCGGCTCGGGAGGCACCTTTAACGCCTTCCGCAATGAGCAACGTGACGGCCTGGATACCCTGGCCTGGATGCAACAGCAACCCTGGTTCACCGGCGCGGTGGCAACAGTCGGCCCGAGCTATCTGGGCCTCGTCCAGTGGGCGATCGCTGCCCAGGCGGGGCCGCTGCTCAAGGCGATGGGCGTGCAGATCACCAGTTCGGAGTTCCGCAGCCTGGTCTATCCCAGTGAGTCCTTCGGCCTCGACACCGCGCTCACCTGGATCCAACTCATGGCGCACCAGGAAGACAGTCTGCTCCGCCGGCTGCTCTATACCCGGCGCCGCGCCCAGGAACTGCAGGCGGCGGCCGGGCACCTTCCGCTGTGCGAGGCGGATCGCATCGTCGCCGGGCAAACGGTCGGGTTTTATCAGGACTGGTTGGAGCACAATCTGCCCGGCGACCCCTGGTGGCAGCCGGTCGATTTCAGCGCCACGGTCGGGGCGATTACTGCACCGGTCAACCTGATCGGCGGCTGGTACGATATTTTCCTGCCGCAGATCCTCGCCGACTACGGGCGCTTGCGCCAGGCGGGCAAGCGCCCCTATTTGACGATCGGTCCCTGGGCCCATACGTCGGTTGGGGCGTTTCCCTTTATGCTGCGCGAGTCGCTGGCGTGGTTCCGGGCGCACCTCCTGGGCGACGGGGGACGGGTCCGCACAGCGCCGGTGCGCGTGTTCGTCATGGGCCGCAACCGGTGGAAACGCCTCCCCGATTGGCCGCCCCCCGGCTACCAGGCGCAACGCTGGTTTTTACAGCCGGGCCACGGGCTCACGCCGCAGCCGCCGGGCGCCGCCCCACCCGATCGCTATCGCTATGACCCCGCCGACCCCACGCCCGCCGTGGGCGGCTCCAGCTTGAGCGAGAACTCCGGCCCGCGGGACAACCGCGGGGTCGAAGCGCGCAAGGACGTGCTGATCTATACCAGCGCGGTGCTGGACCAGGATGTCGAGGTCATCGGCTCCGTGCGCGCGGAACTATTCGTCCAGTCGAGCCTGCAGCATACCGACTTTTTTGTGCGCCTGTGCGATGTCGACCCGCGGGGCAAGTCCATCAACATCAGCGACGGCCTGGTGCGGCTGCGCCCCGGCGCGCCAACCGCCGGCCCCGGCGGCGTCTGGCGAGTCAACGTCGAACTATGGGCCACCGCGCATTGCTTCCTGAAAGGCCACCGGATTCGCGTGCAGGTCGCCGGGGGGTCGCACCCGCGCTACGCCCGCAACCCCGGCAGCGGCGAGCCGTTAGCCACCGCCACCACCCTCTGCGCCGCCGACCATACCGTGTACCACGATGCCGGCCACCCGTCGGCTATCCTGCTGCCGGTCAGCAGCCGCTAATGCCGCGCCGCCGCCCCATCTCGCCTGCGCAGAGGCGGGCGGGCGGCGGCGCGGCCGGATGCCCACGGAGTCAGCGGGGATAGTCGCGCCATAGCCAGCGCATCGTGTCGGGGAAGAGCGCGCCGCCGTGTGCCGGCGAGTGCCCGCCTTCGCCCAGCACGAACTGGTAGTCATAGCCTTTGTATGCCAGCGCCGCGGCCATGTCCTGGTTGGCGATGACCCAGTTCCCGAAGACGACATCCAGATCGCGCGTCCCCGTCTGCAGGAACACCCGCAGCGGCCTGGCGGCACTCTTGCGAATCAGCGAGGGATAGAGGTTGCCGCCCCGAATGGCGGTGAAGCTGCCGCAGTGACTGACCACTTTGCGGAAGGCGTCCGGGCGCTCCCAGGCGACGGTGAACGCGCAAATCCCGCCGGAACTGATCCCGCAGATCGCCCGCCCGGCCGGGTCGCCCACCAGGTTGTATTGCTGCTCCAGCGAGGGCAGCATCTCTTCCAGCAAGAAGCGCGCATAGCGATCGCTCCGCGTGTCGTACTCGACGCTGCGGTTGTCGGTTCCACCCCAGCGCGGCATCCCCGGCCCCTGCTCGCCGGGACTGACAAACAGGCCAATCGTCAGCGGCATAGCCCCCTGGTGGATCAAATTGTCGAAGGCGATGGGGATACTGGCGTCGGGGCCGAGATAGAGCGGCGCATCCTGGAAGACCATTAAGCAGGCCGGGCGCGATCCGTCGTACTGCTGGGGCACATACACCCAGTAATCGCGCTCCGCGCCAGGATAGATCCGCTCGCTCGCCCAACGATGCCGGTGCACTTCCCCACGGGGTACCCCCTCCTGCGGCGTCGAGTCGGGACCGAGCGTATAAGGCCCCGGCGTCGCGCGCGCCTTGGTGAGCGTTGCCAGGTCGGCGGCGGAGATCGGTTCGAGGGGTTCCTCGGCGGGATCGGGGCCGGGGGTAGCGGCAGATTCCGGCATCATGTATGCTCCTTGCGGCAAGCGCCCGCGGTGCGTAAGGGTTGAATACCTCGATTCCCGGTATGCGGCTCAGGTCGCACCGGCTACTAAATGATCTTGCCGGGGTTCAGCAGGCCTTGCGGGTCGAAGAGCGCCTTCACCCGGCGCATCCAGTCCAGGGCGGCGCCATGTTCCTCGGCCATATAGCCCCGTTTGACCAGCCCGATGCCGTGCTCGCCCGACGCCGTGCCCCCCAGCGCCAGGGCGTGGTGGACGAGCTGCTCCCCGAAGGCGTGCGCCCGCTCGTAATCGGCGGGGGCCACCGCCACGAGGGTGTGGAAGTTGCCGTCGCCGACATGCCCCAGGATGCTGCCGTGCAGGCCCATCGCGCCCAGCAACTCCTGCGCGTGGGCAATACTCTCGGGCAAGTGGGCCAGCGGTACCGCCGTGTCGGTGATCATGTATACCTGGCCGGGATGCATGTTGACCAGCGCCCAGTAGACGTGATGGCGGGCCTCCCATTGCGCGGTACGCTCCTCCGGGGTGCGCGCCACGGCCAGGTCGGTCGCCCCGGCGTCGCGCATCAGGCCCTCCACCAGCGCCACCTCGGTCTCCATCGCCGCCGCGGTGGCCGAATGAAACTCCAGGAACAGCCCTGGCGCCTCTTGATAGCTGCGCCCCAGGTAGCGGTTGATGCTGCGCATGCTCAGTTCATCGACCAGTTCGAGCCGGGCCACCGGCAAGGCGCTGGTCATCACCGCATACGCGGCTTCGGCCGCGGCCGTGATCGACGGGAAGAAGACGCGCAGGGTGTGGATATGCTCGGGCAGCGGGTGCAGGCGCACGGTCAACTCGGTGATCACTCCGAGCGTGCCCGATGAGCCGATGAACAGATCCTTGAGGTCGTAGCCGCTGCTGGTCTTGAACACGGGGCGCCCCAGCCGCAGGACCTCGCCGTTGGCCAGCACAACCTGGAGGGCCAGCGTGTTGGGCCGCATCCCGCCATAGCGCACAGTGGTGGTGCCGCTGGCATTGGTCGCCGCCATGCCGCCCAGCGACGCGTCGGCACCGGGGTCCACGGGAAAGAAAAGGCCGGTGTAACGCAAGGCGGTATTCAGGGCCGTGCGGGTGACGCCGGGTTGCACCACGGCCAGGAAGTTCTCCGGCTGGATACTCAGCACCTGGTTCATGCGCGAGAGGTCGAGGCTGATGGTGGGGACCTGGGGATCCGACGGGACCAGGGCGCCTTCCAGGCTGGTGCCCGCGCCGAAGGGGATCAGCGCGACCTGGTGCGCCCCACACCAGTGCACGACGGTTTGCACATCCTCCAACTGCTCGGCATAGGCCACAGCGAGCGGCGGGCGGACCTCGGGAAAGTTCTCGTCCCGGCCATGACTCTGCAAGACGGTGGGGCTGGTCGTCACTTTGTCCGGCCCCAACTGCGCCTGAAGTTCCGCGAGTGCCTCGGTCATGCGAGCCCTCCTGCTTGCGGCGATCGGGTAGATGCGAGAAAAGGCGCCGGGCGCGCCGCCGGATGCGCCCTTCGGGCCCCGGCATCGTTCTGCGGCGCTGTGCACCGCAAGGAGCGCAGGCCCCGGCCCGCCCTGCCACCGGCCCGCCGCCGCACGGCTGCGTATGGCGCCCGGCAGCGCATGGGTGCGGGTCTATTATAGCACGCCGGTCATTCTTGCATGGGCATGACCGCGTGCGGTGTCACCGGTTAACTGAGCACCAGATATATCACGCCCAGCAGGCCAAGCGCGAGCGCGACCCGCAGTTCCACATATTGGTGGTAAGCCAGCAAACAGATGTAAACGAATTCGCTCATCCAACCGCCCCTTGCATTGACTCTGATTACCAAACGCGCTCATTCCCGATGTATTGGAATCGTTTCCAACACTCTACAATTGGAAACGGTTTCACAATCGAAATGTTGCGGCCGGCCAGCTTTAAAATACCGGTTATCGGCGAGGCGCGTCCACGCATGAAGGATTCACGAAAAGACCAGAGCAAACCTGCGCCTGTCGCCGGCGCTCCGGGCGGGGGGAGAATCATGCCGGCAGGCTGCGGATCATATGCAGAGGGGATGCTTGAGGTCGGACGGGCACACGGGCCCAGGGTCGCCCTGCGGGCCGGGGCCCCTGCGCGGCCGCTCAGGTGTCGCCGGCGGGGGGAGGAGCATCCTCGGCGGGCGCCTGGCGAATCAGCAGCCGGTCGATGCGCCGCTCGTCTAAATCCACCACCTCGATCACGAAATCGCCGAGCCGGATCTCGTCGCCGGCCACGGGCACCCGGCCCAGCCGCGCCAGCACCAGCCCCGCGATCGTCGTGTAGCCGCCCCGTGCCTCGGCCGGCATGGCCGGCAAGCCGACCTGCTGGCGCACCGCGTCATACGCCTCCATACCGTCGACCAGCCAACTGCCGTCCGGCCGGCGGGTCACCGGCCGGTCGACCAATGCTTGCGCCTCGCCCGGCAACTCGCCCACCAGCTCTTCCAGGATATCGGTGAGCGTCACCATGCCCGTCACCAACCCATACTCGTCCACGACCAGGGCCAGGTGGGTGCCCTGCTGGCGGAACAACACCAGGACATCCGCGATATGTTGATGTTCCAACACAAACGTGGCCGGTTGGAGCAACGCGCCCAGATCGGCGGCAGGCTGATCGGCCTGGGCTTGCAGCAGGGCGCTGCTCGACACCACGCCCTGGGTGTGGTCGAGGGAGTCGTCGTAGACGGGCAGGCGGGCGTGGCCGGAGGTCAACACGGCCCGCACCGCCTCGGCCACGGAAGCGCTGCGGGGCAGCCCGACGATCTCTAGGCGCGGGGTCATGACAGTGCGCACCGCGCGGTCCGTGAACTGGAAGACCCGGTGGATAAACTGCGCCTCGGCGGTCTCGACCGTACCGCTGGTGATGCCTTCGCGGGCCAGGTAGACAATATCCTCTTCGGTGACGGGGTTCTCGCTCGGGCCGGTCTGTCCCAACAGGCGCAGCCCGATATTGGCCGCCCCGGTCAACAGCGCGACCAGGGGACCGAGCAGGCGGCCCATCGCGGTCAGCAGCGGGGCGCTGAAGGTCGCCATCCCGACGGCGTGGCGCAGCGCCAGGCGCTTGGGGATCAGTTCGCCCAGCAGCATAGTCAAGAACGTGATCGGCAGCACCACGGCGAGGAGGGCGAGGATCTGCCGCAAGCCCGGCTGTCCCGCGAGGGCGGGCATCGTCGCCAGCCCCTCCTCCAGCGTGGCCGCCAACCGGTCGCCGCCGAAGGCCGCCGTGAACGTGCCGATTAACTCGATACCGATGCCGACGGTGGCCAGAAAGTATTCGGGTTTCTGGGCCAGGGCCAGGGCGTGCCGGGCGCCGCGTTTGCCGGCGGCCACCTGCCGCTCTAGCTGACTGCGCCGGACCGAGACGACAGCTATTTCGCTGGCGGCGAAAAACCCGTTCGCCAGGATCAGGACCAGAATGATGAGTATCTCAATCAGCGTGCTTCCTGTCATGGGTTGCCTGTTCTCCTGTCGTGGGTGGCCCGCAGGTGGTGTCTGCAGGGCCGGCTATCCTGGAACCCTGCCGGTTGCGCCGATGACCTGGCGGCTGCGGCCAGATCGAAATTGGGTATCGATGATTCACAATTCCGGCAATAATCGCGCCGCCGACGGCAGATGGTCTTTCCGGGGCGCCGGGCCGCGCTCAGGTGCTGCCGGGCGACCTGGGCAGCAGGCGGATCAGGTCCTGCGCCGCGGGGGAAAGCCGGCGCCGGCTCAACCGCGCATAGGCATATATCCGGCGCACCGGCGGCCCCTCCAGCGGCACCGCCCGCAGACTCCCCGCCACCACCTCCCGCGCCACGGCGATCTCGGGCACGAGCGCCACTCCCAGCCCCGCCTCCACACTGCGCTTGATCGCCTCGGTTTCGCCCAGCACAATCGTCCCCGCTCCGCCCATCCCGGCCGGCCCCAGCAACTGTTCGACGGTGGAGTGCAGAGCCGAGCCCGGCTCGCGCACCAGCAGCCGGCGGCTGGGTAGCTCCTCGGGCCGGATCGCGGGCCGCTCGCCCCAGGGATCACCGGCGGGGACGATTACCACCAGCCGATCGTGCAGGAAAGGCGTCACTTGCACCCCGGCCTGGTTCGCCGGCAGCCCCACCAGCGCGAGTTCGACGGCTTCCTGGGTGAGGGCCGCCAGCAACTGGCCGGTATTGCCGATGGTGATCTGCACCCGGTGCTGCGGGTAGGCCGCCTGGTAGCGCCGCCACAGATCGGGCAGCAGGTACGTGGCGACGATATGCCCGACCCCCAGGCGCAAAGTGCGATCAGACAGGCCCGCGGCGACCCGCGCTGCCTCGGCGGCCTCCTCGGCAAGCGCCAGGAGTTGCTCGGCGTAGGGCAGCAGGGCCGCGCCTGCCGGCGTCAACTGCAGGCGGCGGGACTGGCGGTCGATCAGCGCGGTGCCGAGCGCCGTCTCCAGCAGGGCGATTTGCTGCGAGACCGTGGGCTGGCTCATGGCGAGGTACTCAGCCGCACGGGTAAAATGTCCCGCGTGCGCCACCGCCACAAAGATGCGTAGTTTGTGCAGGTCCATCGTATTGCTCCCGGCCGCCTGTGCGCTGCACGGCACATAGGTCCGTCCTTCTCCGCCGGCCCCATTATATACGATCAGCAACATTTTTGATAAGAAAATCCAATCAATATGATTGGAGTTATTGTCTATGCAAATAACCGAGGCGGATCTATAATCGGTTTGTCGAAGCGGCCCGAAAGCGCCACACAAGTCAGTCATATTTGGAGATAGCAGCCATGAATAGCTTTGGGGCACGGTCCACTCTGGCGGTGGATGGCCGTGCGTATGAGATTTACCGGTTGGCGGCGCTGGCCCACCTGGGGTACGACCTCGCCCGCCTACCCTATTCCCTCAAAATCTGCCTGGAGAATCTACTACGGACCGAAGACGGCCAGGTCGTCACGGCGGATCATATCGCCCGATTGGCCGCCTGGAACCCCCATGCCACCCCCGAGACCGAGATCGCCTTCACGCCCGCGCGCGTCCTCTTGCAGGATTTCACCGGTGTACCGGCGATGGTGGACCTGGCGGCGATGCGCGACGCCATGGCCGCGCTCGGCGGCGATCCCACGCGCATCAACCCGCTGCAGCCGGTCGAGCTGGTCATCGACCACTCGGTGCAGGTGGATACCTACGGCTCCGCCGCAGCCCTGCTCACCAACGGCGAGCAGGAGTTTGCGCGCAACCTGGAACGCTATGCGTTCCTGCGCTGGGGCCGGCAGGCTTTGCAGAACTTCCAGGTCGTCCCCCCCGGCACCGGCATTGTCCATCAGGTCAACCTCGAATATCTCGCCCGCGTCATCTTCACCACCACCGGCGGCCCGACCAATGGCCCCGGCTCCCTGCCGCAAGCCTACCCCGACACCGTCGTCGGGGCGGACTCGCACACGACGATGATCAACGGGCTGGGCGTGCTGGGTTGGGGCGTGGGCGGCATCGAAGCCGAGGCGGCCATGCTCGGCCAGCCCGTCTCGATGCTCATCCCCCAGGTCGTCGGCTTCCGGCTAGCGGGCGCGCTGCGCGAGGGCGTGACCGCCACCGACCTGGTGCTGCACGTCACCGAGATGTTGCGCAATAAGGGCGTGGTCGGCAAGTTCGTGGAGTTCTACGGCCCCGGCCTGCCCGCGCTGCCCATCGCCGACCGCGCGACAATCGCCAACATGGCGCCGGAGTACGGAGCGACGTGCGGCATCTTCCCTATCGACGCCGAGACGCTGCGCTACCTGCGCCTGACGGGGCGCTCGGAGGACCATGTGGCGCTGGTCGAAACTTACAGCAAGGAGCAGGGCCTCTTCCACACCGCCGAGTCGCCCGAGCCGATGTATTCGGACACGTTGGAA
>DASSGZ010000468.1:0-2057 GCA_035693165.1 Chloroflexia bacterium
GCTGGCCCGCCCCGCGCAGTCCGCCCAACAACCGCCGCGGGTGCCACTCGCCGCGCATCCCCGCCACCGGCTAGTCACGAGTCTGCTGACCGGGGCCGCGCTGCTGGCGATCCTGGGCATCGGGTTCGCCACGCGCGCCGCCAATCTGCTGCCCGACAGCAACGGCACCTGGCCCGCGTCGAATTTCGATGAGCAGGTGTACTATACCAACGCCCGCCTGCTGGCCCAGGGTGAACTGCCCTACCGCGACCATTTCCTGGCCCATCCGCCGGGCGTCGCCTATGCCCTGGCGCCGGGGTTGGCCGCCGAACCGGCCTGGGGTGGCCCCGACGCGTTCGGCGCGGCCCGCCAGTGGACGCTGCTGTTCAGCCTGGCCGCCATCCCGCTGATCTTCCTGGCCGGGCGCCGGCTCGGCGGCAACGGCAGCGGGCTCCTGGCCGCCGCTGTGCTGGCGCTCGACGGCCGCGTGGCCGGGGTCGCCGTGCTCGAAACGCTCGTCAATTTCTGGTCTTTGGTTGCTCTGGTGCTCTCTCTCTATATTCCTCATGCTCTAACCCGTCGCCAGTATAGCGGCTGGGTTCTGGCTTGCGGGCTATGTTGCGCGGCGGCGCTGCTTACCAAGATCCCCGGCCTGGCCATCGCGGGGGCGTTGCCGCTGCACGCCCTGCTGCGCCGCCGGTTCGCGGTCGCCGCCGGGCTGGTCGCCGCGACGCTGGGGGTGGCCCTGCTCGGCGTGCTGCCGTTCCTGCTGCTGGCACCGGGCGCGCTCGTGCGCCAGACCGTCTTCTTCCAGCTATTGCGGCCCCAGGAGGTGCGGCCCGGCCTCGACCAGACGCTGCGCATCGCCGCGTACCCCGAAAGCCTGCTCACCACGCTGCTGGCCGCCGTGGGGCTGGGCCTGCTCGCCGCCGCGGTCTGGCGCGCCACCCGCGCGCGCCCCGCGACCACCCATGCCGTGCGCCTCCAGGATGCTCTGACCACGTGGCTGGTCGCGCCGCTGTGGGCGCTGCCGGTGCTGGCCGTGTTTGTCTTCGGGCGGTCCTACCACGCGCCCTACTATGTGCAATGGGCCCCGCCCCTGGCCCTACTCGCCGGGGCGATTTGCGCCCGCCCGGTGTGGCGCGCATTGCTGCCGGGTCGGCCCCGGTGGCGGGTCCGTCTGGCTCTGGCCGGCCTGCCGCTGGCCGCCCTGGCCCTGTTGCCCATCGGCGGCACGGCCTGGGCCGCCACCTTTCAGGTGCCGTCCGACACCGTCTACCTGCCCGCCGGCGCCGCCGTCCGCGCCGCCACCGGCCCGCACGACCCGGTGCTCAGCTTCGACCCCGGCTACGCCTTCGTTGCCGGGCGGCCCCCGGCGGTGGTTCCCGGCGGCGGGCGCCTGGTCGACAGTGCCGGCTACATGACCTACGCCGGTCTCGGCATCGACCGGCGCCCTTATAGCGACCTGCTCGCCCACGTCCTGCGCTTCGACAAGTCCCGCAACGCCCCGGAGATCTTCCAATCGGCCTCCGCCCAGGCCGGCGCGCTCGGCGGCTTCTGGACCAGCCGGGCCGTGGTCGTGGATGGCAAGATCGGCCTGCCGCAACTGCGTGGGCAGACCCTGGCCCTGCTCGACAACCTCGCCGCGGATAGGCAAACCGTCGAGCACGTCACCATCTACGCCCTGGACCCCACCCCACCGCAATCGCGTGCCATGGGGCCGCTGACCCTGCGCGCCCTGACCCTGGAACCGCTCAACCCCGACGGCAGCGGGGCGGGCGCCGCGCTCATGCAGGACGGCCCCACGGATGTCGCCGTGCAACCCGGCCAGGTGCTGCAACTCGGCTGCTACTGGCAGGCCCGGCCCGGCGCCCCCGATGCGCGCATCGCCATCCGGCTGACCACGGCGACTGGCGAGTCGCTCTTGCAGATCGACCAGGCGCCCGACCAGGACCAGGCCGCCACGCACCTCTGGAACCCCGCCTTCGTCTACCCCGACCTGCACAACCTGCCCATCCCCCCCACCCTGCCCCTCGGCACCTACGGGCTGCAACTCGGCGTCAATGCCCCAGCCGATA
>DASSGZ010000469.1:0-7992 GCA_035693165.1 Chloroflexia bacterium
AGCATGGGCACGCCCAGCCCGAAAATCGCCAGCGCGATCAGCGCCACCGACAGGAACGCGAGGAAAATCATGAAGCCCAGGTACTTGCCGGTCAGGATCTCGCCGGGCGTGATCGGCGAGACGCGGAATATCTCGACCGACCCGCGCGTGCGCTCGCGCACCATCGACAGCGCGCCCAGCGTCACGGCGATGTGCTGCAACAGCAGCGCGATCACGCCGGGCGTGTAGAAGTCGAGGAAGGTGGGGTGCCCGGCCAGGTTGTGCGCCTGCCCGAAGAACGGCGCCGCCAGCACATAGGCGTTCATCTGCTGGAACTGGTTGGTCAGCCCGCGCAGATTCTGCACGTCCTTGCGCACCGCATCCACGCGCCCTTGCACCCGCGTCGGGTCGGGCGTGGGCGAGTCCAGTTCGGTCTGCAAGGCGGCCACGTCGCGGTTCAGGTCGCGGATCGACTGCTCGGTGCGCGCCAGGTTCTCGCGCTGGGTGTTGTCCGCGGGAGCGCCGGCCACGGGCGCGGTCTGCAGCAGTTGCAGCATCAACCCGGCGCTCAGGGCCACGATGCCGGCGTTGCTCTGGACTTCGTTGGCGTCGCCCTGGGCCTGCTGCACCTGCCCGCTGCCGATGTCGGCGCTGATGCGGCCCAGCGCGTCGTCGAGGCGGCCCAGGGCATCGCTCACGTTGCCCGCACCGGTCTGCCCCCGGCGGAAGGCGTTGGCGACCGTCTCCTTGTTCAAGTCATTCGTGTAGTTGAGCGTGCCCAGCACAATGCGGCTCTCGGCCACCGGGTCGATTTCGTTGTAGAGGACCGGCACAATGGCCTGGGCCCCGGCGCCGATCTGTTGCGCGGCGTTCGCCGGGATCTGCACGACGATGTCCACCTGCCCCTCGCGCAGCCGGTTCTGCGCCGCCTGGAGATCAGTGGTCACGTCGAGCACGTCGATGCCTTTGCTGAACTGGGTCTGCAGCGCCGCCTTCTGGGCGATAAACGCCGGGTCGTTGGGGATGACCAGGATGCCGCGCAGCTTGGGCAGCAGGCCGGTGTAGCCGACGCCGAACAGCAGCAAGATCAGAAACGGCCCCAACAGCAGCGACAGCAGCAGGCGCGGCTGCCGCCAGATCTCGCGCACCTCTTTGGTGATGAACCCGTTGATGCGAATCAGGCGCTTGATTAACGTATTAAACATGTTGGCGCGGTCCTCCCGGCGTCAATCGGCGTTCAAATCGCCCGTGTCGCCCATCAACTCGATGAACACTTCGTCAAAGGTCGGGCGATATTCTTGCAGCGCCGTCACCGCGACTCCGGCACTATCGAGCACCTGCAACATCTGCGGAATGGCGTCGCCGGAATCCTGGACGTGGATGCGCAGCGACGAAGGGTAGTTAATCCACTGGTACAACGGCTTGCCCGCCTCCGTAACAACATAGGGCTGGGTGAGTAACTGCCGGATGGCGTCGCCGCTCAGGTTGTTCGCCTCCAGGTCGACCACATCGCCCTGCATCGCCATGCGCCGCAACTCCAGCGGGGTCGCCACGGCGATCAATTTGCCCTTGCGGATCACGCCCACCCGGTCGCAATACTCGCTCTCGCCCACATACTGCGTGGTCACGAAGATGGTGCGCCCGGAGTCGCGCAGGCGGCGAAACTCGTCCCAGAACTTGCCGCGCAGCACCGGGTCGATCCCGGCGGTCGGCTCGTCCACAAACAGCAGTTGGGGCTGATGGATCAGCGAGCCGGCCAGTTCCAGGCGGCGCTGCATGCCGCCGGAGATGTTTTCGGCCAGGCGCCCGCGGGCATCCCAGAGTTCGACAAAGTCCAGCAAGCTGCGGATCTGTCTGCGCCGTTCGCGCCAGCCCAGGCCATGGATGCCCGCCAGGAAGTCCATGTTCTCGTACACGGTCAGGTTGGGATAGAGCACGAAATGCTGGGGCATGTAGCCGAAGCCCTCGTGCAGGTGGCGGGTGGGCTTCGCGGGGTTGACGCCGAGCAGACGCACCTGGCCGCTGGTCGGCGCATAGATGCCGTTGAGCAGGCGCATGGTGGTCGTCTTGCCGCTGCCGCTCGGCCCGATGAAGCCGAAAATCTCGCCCTCATAGACCTCGAAGCTGATGCCGTCCACGCCGACCACGTCGCCGAACTTCTTGGTCACGTCCTGCACCTGGATCACCGCCCGGCGCGGAGCCTGTGCGCCGGGCGCGGGCGCTGCGGCGGCAGCGGAGGTGCCGCCGGGGCCGGCCGGTCGCTCGGCCAGTGGGACAGCGGCAGCGCCGGGCGCCACCGGTGCGGCTGCCGGGATCGATGGCCGGGCCGGTGGTTGCGCCGGCGGTTGTGCTGGTTGTTGTGCCATGAAGGGCCTCCCGCCCCCGTCAGGTCGACGGCATCAGCGAGTCGGATTCCGGCTCGGCGTTCGGGTCCATATACGGCTCGCTCTGCGCCGCGAGATCGGCGATCGTGCAGTTGAGTTGCACCATCAGCGAGCCGGACTCCGTGATCCGGTCGGGCGGCACCAGCAGCGGTGGCAGCGCATCGTCGTCAGGCCGCACCACCAATCCGCTGATCTGGTCGGAGTCGTCGATCAGCACCTGGTCCACCACGCCGAAGCGCCCGTCCAGGCACATCACTTCGGTGCCCTGGCTCAGTTCCACCGAGCCGGCGGGCGCGTTTGACTCCTCCATGACCGGGACAACCGGATATTGGAGCGTGCCCGCGAGCATATCGCCGCCGGGGACGTAATTCTCAGACACTTCCCACCCTGCCGGCTGATCGTTGTAGCGCTCCACCTCGTAATCGGGCAGCGCGTCCACGGCGTCGCGGTCGGCCACCACGGTCAGCACATCGCCCGGATCTTCCCGCAGCATGCTGATCGGCACGAGCACCAACCGCCCGATCAGTTCCGGTGTCTCGACCACGATTTCATGGACCGTGTGCGTCTCCGGATCAAAGATGACCTTGTTGATCGTGCCGACCTGCTCACCGTCCGGGTAGCGCACCGGCGTCCCAATATCCAGCTTCATGCTCGTCGTCCTCTCCATTGGCGGTCGTGGCGGGCGCCGGGTTACAGGCCCAGCCCGAGGGCCATGTAGCCGGCAAACGCTTCGACCATCAAGTCAATCGAAATCCGCTCCTCCACGGTATGGATCACTTCTTCCCAGGCGGGCGAAAAGCCGATGCAGGGCGTGCCGCTTTCCACAAAGTACCCGCCATCGGTCGCGAAGCGCCACAACCCCACCGGGACGGGCCGTCCGAAGGTGTCACTCAGCACCTGCGCGGCGGTCGTCACCAGCGGGTGGTCCTCCGGGATGCCGAAGGGCAGGCTGATCGCGCCCACCGCGGCCTGCACGCCGGTGTACGAAGTCAGGTTTCGCGGCTCCGGCTCCACCCGCACATGGACCCCGTCGATGAGGCTGTGATCGGCCACGGCGCGCACTTTCTCCAGAATCGCCTCCGGCTTGTCGGCGGGCACATTGCGCCAATCCAGGTGTTGCACCACTTCGGCGGGGGTCACGTTGCTACTGCTCTGGTCGGTATATAGCAAGGTTGGCGCCACGCTCGATGGGCCGAGGCCGGGGTGGTCGGGGTCGGTGATCATGGGCAGCAATTCCAGGCCCTGCAAGAAGCGGCCCAGCGCGTACAGCGGATTGGCGCCCTGGGCCGGCACGCTGGCATGGACCGAACGCCCGCTGAATGTGACCACCACCTCTACCCGCCCGCGATGGCCGCGCATGATGCGGTTCGTGGTCGGCTCGCCCAGGATGCAGTAGTCGGTCTGCACCTCCTTGACCAGTTCGCGCGCCCCCAGCCCGCCCACTTCCTCCTGCACCACCGCGGAAACAACGCAATCGTTGGGCAGAGGCCGGCCCAGCCGCTTGAGCGCGGCCACGGCATGGACCTGGCAGGCCAGCGGTCCCTTCAGGTCGCTGGCCCCGCGCCCCCAGATCGCGCCGTCGGCCACCGTAGCCTCATAGGGCGGATAAGGCCAGCGGGCCGGGTCGCCCACGTCCACATGGTCCATGTGCGTGTTGAACATGATGCGGCGGGGCCGGTCCCCGGCCGGCGGCGCGGTAGCCCGCACCACGCCGATCACGTTGCCCGTAGCGTCGCGCCATACCTCGTCAAAGCCCAGGCGCTGCATCTCGGCCTCGACCAGGGCCGCCACCGCGCCTTCCTCCCCCGACAGGCTGGGCGTCTGGATCAGCCGGCGGGCGAACGCCACCATTTCCTCGCGGCTACTCGTGGCGAGTGCCCGTAGCTGCTCATTGCTCATGCTTCGCGGCTCCTTTCGATCTTGTTCCACTGCGGGTGCGGGGCAGCGGGGCCAGGCATAGAGTTTGCCCCAGGATATATATACGTTATACTAGTGCATACTGCTACCATATGGGGCCCGGCGCCCTACCGGGCCAAGGAGATACAACGATGGCTACAGATGACCGGGACGCCGCCGCATCGCTCGACGCCGCCAATCCGAGCCGGCCCGCGGATCCGCCCGCGGAGAACGGCCGCAAGAAGATCAAACGGGACCGCAACCGCCTGGCCCAACGCGGTCGGGCCCGCGCGCCCCTCGGCCAAACCGATATCCGCACGCCGCTGGTGGGACCGGGCGCCACCATCGGCGCCCAGCGGCACCCCTTACCGGGTATGGAGCCGAATCCCACGCTTAATAACGCCGCACGCACCGGGCGTGCGACGGAAGACGAAACGCTGCTCTCGCGGCCCGAGCTGAGCCGGCCCGGCAGCATCGATTTTACCGAGACCGATCCCTGGCGCGTCTTCCGCATCATGGGCGAGTTCGTCCACGGCATCGACGTGCTGGCCCATATCGGCCCCGCCGTCGCCATCTTCGGCTCGGCCCGCGTGCGGGAGGACGACCCCGACTACCAGCAGGCCGTGAAACTGGCCCGCATGTTGTCGGACGCCGGCCTCGCCGTGATCACCGGCGGCGGCCCCGGCATGATGGAAGCCGCCAACCGGGGCGCGTCTGAGGGCGCCAGCGAAAGCGTGGGCTGCAATATCGAGTTGCCGCGCGAACAGGGCACCAATAAGTATGTCCAGATCGCGATCAACTTCCGCTACTTCTTCGTGCGCAAGACCATGTTCATGAAGTATGCCGAGGCTTTCGTCATCTTCCCCGGCGGCTTCGGCACGATGGACGAACTGTTCGAGGCGCTGACCCTGATCCAGACCGGCAAGGTCCGCAACTTCCCGGTGATCCTGTTCAACCGCGCCTACTGGCAAGGGCTGATCGACTGGCTGCGGGCCACCATGCTGCCCGGCGGCAAAATCGAGGCCAAAGATCTCGATCTGCTGATGATTACCGACTCGGCGGAGGAAGCCTGCCAGCGGATCATCGACTGTTACAACGACGAATGCTGGACCGGCACGAATGTCGTCAACGACCTGGCCGGTGCCCCGGCGCGGCTGGCCCCGAACGGCGAAACCGCCACGGTGCGCAAAGCCGATGCCGAGTAACCGCCGGCATACGCACTGGGCCAGGTCAGGGCATGCCGCATCGACGCAGGGGCCGCGCGAGGTGGGTACGCTACCTGCCTCCGCCCCGCCGCTGCGCCGGGGATATGCCCGGTGCGGCATCTTCCGGTGCCAATTGCGGTTGACGCCGGCCCGGCCAACGTGATACAATTAGCCCCGGCTAGCTGCCTCTTGTGTTGGCCCGGCTATAATCCCAGTGATGTCTAACCTGCGCCTGCGATCCCCGGTTGTACCCCGGCGACCCCGGCCGCCCACCCACTCACGGAACCCATGACCGCGTCTCGATCCACCTGGCTGAATCTAACACTGCTCCGCCGCCTGCTGGTTGTGCCCGCCGCGGGGCTGGCGCTCTACGCCGAGCGCCTCGCCGCCGATGCGCGGGGTGCCGCGCCGGCCCCGCCCCAGCTTAGTTGGGCCCTGTTTGCCCTGGCCGCGCTCGTGTTTGTGATCGGCGCCTGGCCGCCGCGGGCATTGCGCGAATCGCCCGGCCTGCTGTTCGGCGCGGCGCGGCGCGCGCTGGCCCAACCGCTGCGCTTCTGGGTGCCGCTGGGGCTGGCGGTGGTCTGCGCGCTGCTGGCAATCCCATTGTTCATCACGATCAATGCCGCGCCGCCCGCCTCGCCTATCGGCGAACCGGCCAATACGGGCGCCTGGCTGCTCTGGATCGCGGCGTTGCTGCTGTTCGGCGCGGCCTGGGTGGTCTGGGAGCGCAACACGCCCGCGCCCCCCGCCGGCACCCTACCGGACCCGCCCGCCGACCGGCTCCCGGCCCGGATCGAATGGCTGTTACTGGGCATATTGCTGCTGGGCGCGCTGGCGTTGCGGCTGTTCAGCCTGGACAACGTGCCGCCCGGCCTCTGGTTCGACGAGGCGCAAAACGGCATCGTCGCCCAGCGCCTGCTGGCCCCCGACGCCCCGCACCCCACTTTCATCGGCGACCTGACCCAGATGGGCGCGCTCTATTTCTATATCCTGGGCGTGGTGCTCAAGCTCGCCGGCAGCGACATCTGGCCCTTGCGGCTGTTGCCCGCGCTGGCCGGCGCCGTCACGGTCCCGATGATCTACCTGATCGCCGCGCGGCTCTACGGCTGGCGCGCGGGATTGGCGGCGGCGAGTGTGCTCATGGTCTCGGCCTGGAATATCACCTTCAGCCGCTTCGGCATGGTCTCCATGACCACCGTGGCCCTGGACGTGGCCGTCTATCTGTGCATGGTGCAGGCGCTGCGTACCGGTCGGCTGGGCTACTACGCCGGAGCCGGGGTGCTGCTGGGCCTGGCGATGCAGGGTTACTATGTGAGCCGCCTGGTGCCGCTGGTGTTGCTCGTGTTGCTGGTGCATCAGTTGATCAGCACGCGCCTGCGCCTGATCCGCGCCATCCGCGTGGGCATCGTGGTGTTCGCGCTGGGCGCGCTGCTGGGCTTCCTGCCGGTCGGCCTGTTTGCCATCCAGCAGCCCGATGCCTTTAGCGGGCGCGTCAATACCGTCTCCGTCTTGAACCCTGACGTCAACCACGGCGACCCGAACGTGGTGATCGACAACCTGAACAAGCACCTGTTGATGTTCAACTTCCGCGGCGACGCCAATGGGCGGCATAATCTGCCCGGCGCGCCCATGCTCGACGACCTCACGGCGGCGTTGTTCTTCCTCGGCCTGGGTGCCTGCCTACTGCGCGCCTGGCGCTGGCAATACGCCTTCCCCGTGGTCTGGTTCGTCGCCGCCCTCTCCGGCGGGGTGCTGTCGATCCCATTTGAAGCGCCGCAAAGCCACCGCACGCTCGAAAACAGCGTCGTCACGGCGCTGCTGGCAGGGATTGTGCTCGGCGAACTCTGGCAATGCCTGACTCGGCCACGGCGAGCAACGGAGGAAGCGGACGAGGCTGCCCCGGCCCGCAGGAGCCTGGCGCGCGCCTTGCCCTGGGCCGGACGGGTGCGCCCGAAGGCCCCCGCGACCACCCTGCCCACCCGGCGCCGTCCCGTCGAGGCCGCGGGCACCGTGCCGGTCCGCCCGCGGGTCAGCGCAGTCGAATCCAGCGCGGCGCCGCCCGCTGTCCTCGCCGCCGTCGCCGAGTCCCAGCCGGCGGGCACACCGGCGACAGACGGCGAGAACGGCACGCATCCCGGCGAGACCCTGGTCGCGGCGGGTTCCGTCCAGGCAGAGCCGGAGGAGTCTGCGCCCCTGACGCCTGACGCCGGAGATCAGCCCCTACCCTCCGCAACGCCGGAGGCCCTGCCGGATGCATCCGAACCGGCCCCGGAGGTACTGGCGCCGGTGCCGGCCACCGTGCGGCAGCGGCCCAGCCGTAATCACCTGCTCGCCTGGGCCGTGAGCGGGGTGGGCATCCTCCTCGTCGTGGGCGCCGTCAGCCAGGTGACGATCCCGCGCTACTTCCAGGTCCAGGCCCGCGACCGCAGTGTCTGGGGGGATATGTATAGCCCGGAGGCGCAGGCCGCGCGCCTGGTGCGCAGCCTGAGTCCCAACTACCAGGTGTTTGTGTCCTCGGTGTTCATCGG
>DASSGZ010000470.1:0-4943 GCA_035693165.1 Chloroflexia bacterium
GGGGCCGGGGGGCGGGGCCGCCCGCGCCCGCCCCGGCGATCATCCATGCCGGGCAATGCGCTGGGCCAGCGCGGTCAACTGCGGCACGATGTTCTTCTTGCGCGAGAGGATGCCGGGCAACCGCACCGCGGACCCATCCACTAGCGGCGCGTCGAACGTGGCGGCCAGGGCTTCCGGGTGGCCCACCACCAGCAGGGTGGTGCGCTCGTGCAGGATGTCGATCACGGCAAAGATCACGCTGGTGTAGCCGCGCTCCTGCTGTGTGCGCAGCGCGGCCAGGATTTCGTCGCGGCGGGCCAGCACCTCGTCGCCGTTGGTCGTCTCGATGGTGCCGATGCCGAACCGCCGGCCCTCGGCGGTGAACTCCTTGAAGTCCGCCAGCAGCAGTTGCTCCGCGGAACGCTCGGAGACATCGGAGGCGATGTTCAGGATACGCGTGCCCAATTCCTCCATGTCCACCCCGGCCAGCTCGGTCAGGATGGCCGCCACGCGGCGGTCTTCGGGCGTGGTGGTCGGGCCGCGGAACAGCAGCGTATCGGCCAGGATGCCGCTGAGCAGCCCGCCCGCGATAGGCGCCGGGATGGGCACATTGCCCTCCATGAACAGCTTGGCGACGATGGTGCTGGTCGCGCCCACCGGCTCCATGCGGATGAAGGGCGGCGTGCGCGTCTGGAAGTCGGCCACGCGGTGATGATCGATCAGCCCCATGACGTCGGCCTCCTCGATCCCGGCGACGGCCTGGCCGCGCTCGTTGTGGTCCACCAGCACCACGCGGCGGCGCACGGTGCGCAGCAGGTTGGTGCGGCTGATCAGACCGACCACTGTGCGGTCCTCGTCCACGACCACCAGGGCGCGGGTGGTGCCGGAGCGCAAGATCTCCTGCACCTCTTCGACCAGATCGTCCGGCTCGCAGGTGATGACCGTCTTGCGCATGATGTGGCGGATGGCCGGGCTGAGCATGAGCAGGCGCACGGTGGTGTAGGTGTGGTGGCGCACGGCGATGACGGTGACGTTGCGTTCGCGGGCAATTTCGAGGATCTCCGGCGACACCGGGTGATCGCCGGTGATGACCAGGGCGCCCACGCCGAACTCGATGGCGGCGCGCTGGGCGTCTTCGCGGTCGCCCATCACCAGCAGGATGTCGGGCGCGAGCCGCTTGAGCATGGAGTCGATCTCCATGGCGGCAACCATGATGCGGTCGCGCAGCGGGCGGTCCGGCGCGGCGACGAGCAGGCGGCCGTCGAGGGCGCTCAGCACGTTGTCCAGGTCGAGCGGCACATGATCGATCTGGTCGAGTTCGAGGCCACTGATGAAGCTGCGGGCGAAGTCCTCGATGCCCGTCACGCCGACCAGGTGGCCGGTGTCGTCGACTACGGGCACGGCGCGGATGCCCTGGCGTTGCAGGATCTCGCCTACTTGATAGAGCGAGGTGTCCTGGTGGACGGTGACGGCGGGGCTGGTCATCACATCGGCCACACGGGGCCGCACGTCGGTGACGAGCAGCGGCATGGGCAGGCCGAAGCGGTCCAGGACGTAGGCCGTCTCGCGGCGCACCGATCCCTGGCGGGCGGCCACCGCTTCGGGGTGGCCCTGCGCGCGCAACAGGGCCGCGTAGCCGATGGCCGCGCAAATAGCGTCGGAATCGGGGTTCTTATGCCCCAGCACATAGATTGTGTTCGGCACGTGGCTCCTCAATCGGCGCGTGGCCCTGGCATTTGCGGACGCGCCGCCGGCGGGAAACCGGCTGTATGCAAACCCTGAAATTGATCCCGATTAATGTCTATTCCTATCTTAGCGAAGCCCCCGGCTTTCGTCAAGACGCGCTGCCGCGAGGGTTTCACCGCCGAGGCGCAGAGGACGCAGAGATACGCATATGATAAGGTCGGGAGGCTGGCGGATCTACTCCGTCTTTGGCGCGAAACATAGCTGTACCGGGGATACTATCAGGGCTAAACCATAAACTCCATATTCTCTGATCTCTGCGTCCTCTGCATCTCCGCGGTGAACTCGTTGTCGCGGGAGGCGAGTTTGACAAGCGCGGGGCGCTTTTGCTAGACTGGCAGCGGCGCCTGTGCGCTGCCGGCTTGCCGCCCTGTTCGCCCTTCGGAGGTCGATGTGGATCCTTTGAAAACACGTCCCGGCTTCTTACGTCCGCGCCTCACGCCCGGCCTCATCGCGGCGGTGCAGCAAGTGGGGGCGGCGCAGTGGGCCGAGGGCGATTATGTGATCTACCAGCGCAGCCACGACAAGCGCGCCGCGCTCGAACGGGTGCCGCTCGACCTGGGGCCGGTGTTGCGCCTGACCAGCGATCCGCCTCCGGCGGGTGCCGCCGCCTATACCGGCGCCCTGTTCGACGTGTCCGAGGACCACGTGGTCTACACGGCGACCGACGGCGCGCTGGCGCTGATGCCGCTGGTCGGGGGGCCGGGCCGCCGCCTGGCGACCATCGCCGGCACCCGCGCGCTGGCACCCACCTTCGCGCCGGGCGGCGCCTGCCTCGCTTTCGTCACCGACAACGGCCAGACGGCGGATGTCGGGCTGATCGACGTGCGCGAAGGCGCCTGGCCGCGCATCATCCCCGCCGGCGCCGACTTTGTCATCGACCCCACCTGGCACCCCGACGAGACGCACCTGGCCTGGGTCGAGTGGGATGTGCCCAACATGGGTTGGGACGAGAGCCGCATCGTCCTGTGCGATGTCGCCACGGGCGCGCGGCGGGCGGTGCTGGCCGGGGCGGGCGTGAGCTACAGCCAGCCGCGCTGGTCGCCCGACGGTCGCCGGCTGGCTTTCCTGTGCGACAAGACCGGCTACCTCAACCTCTGGCTGGCCGATGCCGACGGCAGCAACCCGCGCCCGCTGGTCGAAGAGGCCGTCGAGCATGGCACGCCGCCCTGGGGGTCGGGCGTGCGCACCTTCGATTGGACGCCGGACAGCACCGGCATCGTGCTGGGGCGCAACCTGGCGGGCACTTGGGGCATCCGCGTGGTCGAGGTGGCGAGCGGGGCGGGGCGCGATCTCCCGGTGGCGCCAGGGGTCTACACCGGCCTGCGTTGCTCGCCCGACGGCGGCTACCTGCTGGCCGGGTTCAGCGGCCCGACCACGGCGCCCCAGATCGTAACGTACAATTTGCAGACCGGCGCCCGGCGCGTGCTGGCGACCGGGGCGGTGGGCGGCGTGGAGGATGGCGCCGTCGCGCCGCAGGCGATCACCTGGCAGGCGCCCGACGGCCTGACCGTGCCCGGCTTGCTGTACCAGCCCGCGCTGCGGGTGCAGGAGCGCGCGCCCTTGCTCGTCTGGGTCCACGGCGGCCCCACCGGGCAAGCCAACGCCACGTTTCAGCCGATGATCCAGTATTTCGTGCAGCGCGGGTGGGCCGTGCTGATGCCCAATCACCGCGGCAGCGCGGGCTATGGCCGGGCCTTCACCGTGGCCGAACGGGGCGAGTGGGGCGGCGCCGACATGGCCGATATCCTGGCCGGGGTGGACGCCGTGATCGCGCGGGGCGGGATCGACGCCGGGCGCGTGGTGCCCATCGGCGGCAGCGCGGGCGGCTATGCCGTGCTGCAATTGCTGGTGCGCTACCCCGATCGCTTCAAGGCAGGCGTTGATCTGTTCGGCATCTCGGACCACCTGGAACTGGCGCGCACGACCCACCGGCTGGAAGCGCGCTATCTCGACCAATTGCTCGGTCCGTTGCCCGAAAGCGCCGCGCTCTACAAAGAGCGTTCGCCGATTTTCCACCTGGACCGCATCCAGGCGCCGCTGTTGATCTTGCAGGGCGCCGAGGATCGGGCGGTGCCGGTGGCCCAGGCGCAACGGATCTACGACGGGTTGCGGGCGCGCGGGCAGACGGTGGAGTTGCAGATCTACCCCGGCGAGGGCCACGGCTGGCAGCAGGCAGCCACGGTGGCCGATTCGATCACCCGCATCGACGATTTCCTGCGCACCTACGTGCTGCTCCGTTGATGGCGGCCCCCGAATCGCCCATCGCGCTGGTCGTCCACGGCGGCGCGGGCAACATTCCCGACGACGAGGTGGCCGCTTATCGTGCGGGCGTGCAGGCGGCGGCGCTGGCCGGCTGGGCGGTATTGCGCGGCGGCGGCAGCGCCCTCGACGCGGTCGAAGCGGCCATCCGGCTGATGGAAGACGATCCCACCTTCGACGCCGGGCGGGGCAGCTACTTGAACCGCGACGGCGTGGTCGAACTCGACGCGGGCATCATGCACGGGCCCACGCTCGACCTGGGCATGGTGGCGGGCGTGCGCGGCGTGCCCAACGCGATCACCCTGGCCCGGCGGGTGATGGAGAGCGGGCGCTTTGTGATGCTGGTCGGCGAGGGCGCGACGGAGTTTGCCCGTGCCGGCGGCCTGCCCCTGGTGGCCGATGCCGACCTGATCGTGCCGCGCGAGCGGGCGCGCTGGGAAGCGTTGCGCCGCGACCCCACCTTCGACGTGGCGAGCACTTTCATCCCGCCCACCTCGGGCGGCACCGTCGGGGCGGTGGCCCTCGACCGCGCGGGCCAGGTGGCGGCGGGCACCTCCACCGGCGGCAGCCAGTTCAAGCACCCCGGTCGCGTGGGCGACTCGCCCATCGTCGGCGCCGGGTTCTACGCCGACGCGGGCGGCGGGGCGTCGAGCACCGGCCACGGCGAACTCATCCTCAAGGTGGGGCTGGCGCGCCGGGCCGTGGAGGCTCTGGCCCCGCCCGCCGGACTCGATCCGCCCGCGGCAGCCGCGGCCGCCCTGGCGCGGCTGGCCGCGCTGCCCGGCTACGGCGGCGTCATCGTGCTCGATACCCAGGGCCGCCCCGGCTTCGCCTTTAACACGCCGCGCATGGCCCACGCCGCCATGACCCCGGACGGCGCGCTCTTCCTCGACATTTAGGGACAGTCAGGCCCTCCCCGCGCCGCCGCTGCCGCCCGCCCCCGCGACCCTGGGCCCAAG
>DASSGZ010000471.1:0-3036 GCA_035693165.1 Chloroflexia bacterium
GTATTTCTCGGCCGTCGCGCAGTCGCCGTTCCAGCCACCCTGCTGGCTCACCCAGGCCTTGCTGACAACCGCGCTCCAGGTGCCGGTGAGGATCTGCAGCATGGGTGCGTAGGGTTGTTGGAGGTGCAGGGTGACGGTGCCGGCGGCATTGTCGAAGGTCACGACTTGCTTCACCGCCGCGCAGGCCTGCGCCCAATCCTTGTTAAACTGCTTCTCGACCAGGTCACCCTTAAAGGTCTGCACATTGACCCCTAAGAACGGCTGCAGCAAAATCCATTGCGGGCCGCCCGCGCGGTCCTGCATCAGCCCGCGCCAGAAGCTGTAGGCCACATCTTCCGGCGTCAGGTCCTGCCCGGCGTGGAACTTAACCCCTTTGCGAATGGTGAAGGTGTAGGTCTTGCCGTCGCTGGAGATGTCCCACTTGGTCGCCAGCAGCGGCACGAACTCAGAGCTTTTCTCGCGCTTGACGGTGATCAGCGGCTCATAGATGTTGGCGATGACTTCCGCGCTCGAAGCGTCGTAGGCCCAGGCGGGGTCGAGCGTGGCCAGTTCACCAAACGAGGTCTCAACGAGAGTATCGGGGTTCTTGAGCTCCGGCGCGGGACCGGCCTGGCCCGCTGGGGTCGCGGCCGCGGGCGAGGTCGCCACTGCATCGCCCGCCTGTGCGGTCGCCCCGGGCGCGGGGCCAGCGATCGGCGAGGGCGTGAGCGCCGGGGCGGCATCGCAAGCCGCCAGGAGTAACAGCCCAATCATGATGCACGACGCCAGCCCCAGGTGTCCAAATCGTGTTGACATATCTTGCCTCCTTTTAGGCTAGAAGTCACAGGTTCCACGATACACCACGAACTATGTGCGCCGATTTACCGATCATTATAGCACACCACCGGTGCGGCAACGGCTGCGTTCGCGTACTATAATGCCGGATTCCGGCGCGCCGTAATCAGCGACGCACCCGGCGGTGGGTACGCCCACGGGGATCACCTCGCTTTCCGCCGCCCGCGCCCTAGTCAGCGCAAACCGAACACCAGCTACGGCGCCAACGTCCGTCTACTTGCCCGCAGGCGCCAGGACGTTGCGCATCGCAGCGATGATCCAGGCGCGGGCCGGTCGGGGCGACCGGGGTGGCGCCGTCGCCGTGGCTACCGCTTGGTGGCCTGGTTGCAGCGCGCGCTCCGTGGCGGCTACCCGCTGGCAGTCCTGCTGATATTGGTGCGTCCGATTCTCATTGATGAATTGCTGGTACATGGTCGCGCTCCTTTCGGCGGTTAGCGTCTCGCTAGGAATTGGTCCTGGTGTCATCGCTGACTTGACTTCAGTATAGGGTCCCCGCCCGCCCCGCACATCACTTGATTGAGTATGGATGGGCCGGCTGCATCACACTCGAATGAGGTACCGGCGCCGTCCCACCTGCGTAGTGTGGTTGGCACAGGGAGCCGCGAAAGTGGCGATTAAGATGGGCGTGACGGGCGAGTTTTCTGGTATGATGAAGGTGATGCCAACACATGTGAGCGCTGGGGTGTAGGAGTTCTATCAATGCCAGCCATCGAAAACGTAGAATGGAACATCCCAGAAGGGTCGCGGCCCACCGGCACGATCACGTTCCTATTCACGGACGTGGAAGGCAGCACCCAGCTCTGGGAGCATCATGCCGCCTGGATGGAGCAAGCCCATCGTCGCCACGAGGCCATTCTGCGCGAGGCCATCGCGGCCCACGGGGGCTGGGCCTACAAGCAGATCGGCGATTCCTTCCAGGCCGCCTTCCAGACCGCGTCCGCTGCTCTCGCCGCCGCCGTGGCGGCGCAACAGTCCCTCGCCGCCGAAGGCTGGGGGGAGCCGGGGCCGCTCAAGGTGCGCATGGGGCTATACACCGGCACCGCCGAGCAGCGTGCCCATGACTACTTCGGCCCGCTGCTCAACCGGGTGCATCGCCTCATGAGTGCCGGCCACGGCGGCCAAATCCTCCTCACGGCGCCCCCCTACGAGCTGGTACGGGACCACTTGCCGAGCGGGGTAGCCCTGCGCGACCTGGGCGAGCGACGGCTCAAGGACCTAATCCGCCCCGAACAGGTTTACCAGGTGGTCGTTGAGGGCTTGGCCGCCGACTTCCTGCCCCTGCGGACGCTCGACGCGCGGCCCAACAACCTGCCCCCTCAGCCCAACGCCTTCATCGGTCGCGAAGACCAGATCGCCGCCGTCACGACCTTACTGCGCCGGCCCCAGGTGCGCCTGCTGACGCTCATTGGGCCCGGCGGCACCGGTAAAACCCGGCTGGCCCTGCAAGTCGCCGCCGAGCTGGTGGACAAATTTGCGCAAGGCGTCTGGTTTGTCAATCTGGCCCCTATCCGCGATCCGGAACTCGTCCTCGCCACCATCGCGGCCACCCTGGGCGTCAAGGAACAGGGCGATGCCCCGCTCCTTGAGACGCTGCAAGCCGCCTTGCGCGACAAGCAACTCCTCCTGATACTCGACAACTGTGAGCAGGTCCTGGGCGCCGCGGCCCAGGTCGCGGCGTTGTTGGAAGCAGCAGAGCGGCTGCGTGTACTGGCAACGAGCCGGGCGCCATTGGGGATCTACGGCGAGTATGAGTTCTCCGTGCCGCCTATGGCAGTGCCGCCCCTAGCTGGCAGCCGTGCTCCCAATGGCGCCGGGGCGGCGGCCCTTAGCCAGTACGAAGCGGTACGGCTCTTCATCGAGCGGGCGCGAGCGATCAAGCCCGACTTCGCAGTGACCAATGAAAGCGCGCCGGCCGTGGCCGAGATCTGCGCGCGATTGGACGGCCTACCGCTGGCGATTGAATTGGCGGCGGCGCGCGTGCGCCTCCTGCCGCCCGCCGCCCTGCTAACCCGCCTGGGGGCACGCCTGGCCCTGCTCACCGGCGGCCCGCGCAGCCGGCCCGCCCGCCAGCAAACCCTGCGCGCCACCATCGAGTGGAGCTATAACCTGCTGACTGCCGGCGAACAGCAGTTGTTCCGGCGCCTGGCCGTCTTCCAGGGCGGCCGCACGCTCACAGCCATTGACGTAATCTGTAACGGCGAC
>DASSGZ010000472.1:0-5617 GCA_035693165.1 Chloroflexia bacterium
GGGCCGTAGACTACGACCCCTACTACCTGCTGGCGCTGCTGAACTCGCGCGTGCTGGCCTGGTACTATCGCTTCCTCTACTGGCCTGTCCACCTGGGAGGCGGCTACCTGCGCGTCAACAGCCCCTACCTGGCGCGCCTGCCCCTGCCCCTACCCACTGCCCCGGCGGGCGCCACTCTCGCCGCTGCGGCACGAGAACTGACCGCGCATCCGGAACGTATCCCCGAAATGCAACCGGCACTCGACGCCGCTGTCTGCGATCTGTACGTGATTACGATGGACGAGCTGGCCGAAGCGGAGGCGGCTCTGGCAACCCTGACAACAAAGCGGCAGGCGCGTTGAGGAAGAGATGCCGCCCTACCCTGCAACGCGCCTGCCGCCATGACCGGCCAGGAACCACGCGACCGGCTAATGCATCGGTCCGGCCCCCTGATTGCCGGGGATACCGAAGGCCATCGGGTTCTGGTTGTCGCCGTCGCGCCAGACCTGGTAATCGACGTGCGGCCCGGTGGAGTTGCCGGTAGACCCCATCTCGCCCAGCACCGTGCCGCGCACCACCTCGTCGCCGTCCTTGACGTAGAATTTCTGCATATGGCCGTAGGTGGTGGTGTAATGCGGCCCCATGACATAGACCAGGTTGCCGTAGGTCGGGTCGTCCGTCAGGAGCTTGATGCGCCCGGCGTGCGTGGCGACGATGGCCGCGCCCAAAGCCTGGTAGTCATGAGCAAAGGCGAAGTCCACCGCGCCGGTGTTGCTGTGCCCGCCGTGGGCGGCGTAGTCTTTGCTGATCACCCAATCGGTGCGCGCCACCGGCGGGCCATAGGGCGTGGCGGCGTCGATGCCGGCGGGGACGGCGGCATAGTTGCCGTTCGCCACCACCTGCAACCCGGCGCTCGCCCTGGCCGGCGTGGTCGAGGCCGGCTCTGCCGCCGCGGCGGCCGCCGCGCCCGCCACCCGCGCGCTCGCGCGCACTGCCATGGGGGCGCTGCCGTCGCGGCCCGGCACATAGCCGCTCAGGTGCGGCTTGCCGTAGGCTGTGCGGCCCACCTGCGCCGCGCCCACCAGCAGCACCGCGCCGAGCACCACGGCCAGCACCGGCCCCAACCCGCGCCCCACGACCCGCGCCAATCCTGCCCCAATGCTTTCCGGAAGCCGATCCGCATGTAACATAACGCTACCCTCAGCAACTACTAACCGAAAACCCAACTGTGCTTATGTGCCCGACCGTTCGCGCCACCCGGCAACCAGATCCTGGACCGTGGCGATATAGCTCGCCGGGTCGTTGTTGTCGCCCGGCGGCGCGTAGCGCGGCACGATCTGGCCGACCGTCTGCAAGCCCCACCCGTCGACGTACAGCTCGCGGATCAGCTTGAACCAATCCTCGATGCCCGCTGCGTAGTCCGGGTATGCGCGATAGCCCTCATAGTTGTCGAAGCCCGGCGTCCAGCGAATATTGCCGATGCCGTGGGTGAAACGGGCCACGCCGCGGGTGCCGCAGTGGCTTTCTTCGACATAGAAGGCCAGCGCGAAGGCCGGATCGATGCCGTATTTGCGCCCCATCTGATAAAAGACCGCGCCCTGCCCCTGCGCCGGGGAGCCGTACTCGGCCAGGATCGCGTCGATTGCCGCCGCTGAGAGGGTCGGGTCGCCCACCACGAGGCCGGCATCGAGTGAGGCCGGGGCCCCGGTGGACGCGGGCGGAGGCGGCAGCGGCGGGGCACCGCCCAGGAAAGCCAGCGGTCCCTGGAAGCCGCCCGCCTGGTAGCCGCTCAAATGCAACCCCGCCCGCGCCGCCGCGCGGCCCATACCGAACAGCCCGGCGTTCCAGGCGCCGAGCAGCAGCCCGGCCACCAGCACGCCGAGCAGCAGAGCCATATGTTCGCGTTGCAGGCGAAGTGATTGCATCTGTCTTGGTTCCCCAGGACCCGAATGTGCGGAAGGGCGGCCGGGGGCCGCCCTCACGAGTACTGCCGGTTGTTACTTCGTCGCGGGCGATGCGGAGACACCCGATTGCTCGACACGGGCCTTTTCGTCGGCGGTGATGGGCCGGAAGCTGCCCTTATCGTTGATGTAGGCCAGTTCTTCGCTCTTCACCGTCACCAGCAGGTCCGGTGCGCCGTCGCCGTTGATGTCTTCCATGCGCATCTTGACCGGCGTCAGGTCTTGCCCGTCGCCGAACAGGTAGGGACCGCTGATCGCCACGGCCTTGCTGATGTCGCCGCCGGGGAGTTCGATGATCGAGACCTGGCGGTTCAGGTTAATGGCGATGAAATGGGTGGGCTGGTCCATCGAGTCGCCATTGCCGACCACGGCGTCGAGGTGGGTGGTGCGCGGGTTGCCGTACTGCATGTCGTCGAGCTTGATCTGCGTCCAGGTGATCAGCGTGCTGACCACGAGGTAGAGCACGACGGCCGCTGCCGCCGCGCCGACGCCGTACAGCGCCATGCGCAGGGTCGAGGCGTTGCTGAGGCTATTGCTGCGGGCCTGGGGTTGATACGACCGCTCGTACTCGCGCTCCAGGTGCGCCGTGGGCGCGGGTGTGGGGGCGACCGGTCGATAGGTGGTGCGTTCGCTGCGTCCGCCGGCCACCGCGTGCAGATGCGCGGTGCGCTCGGGCTCGCCGCGGCGGGCGCGCGCCGGGGCCGGGGCCGCCGCTTCCGGCACCGCGTCGAGGATATCGTAGGGCACGTTCGAGGCCCATGATCGCTGCCGCGTTTGAACAGGCGGCTCTTCCTGATCCCAGGACCGAGCCGCGGCATTGCTGACCGCCATTACCTGCTCCTTTCTGGAAACAACTCTTGTTAGGTTCTTTATCGTACTATGCTGCTAATTAGGGACGGGGTACGTAGACGCCGGCGCCAAAATACGGGTCTAAGAACATATGTTCTTAATGCCTAATGATACCATAACAAAGAAGAAGAGTCAAGTGAAAATAGTAGCACACAAGTTCGATTTATGATTGTGGGGATATGTAGGAAACGGCACGATCCGGGGTTCGAGCGACCTGAGCAGCAGTGCTGGCAGATTCTATGCTATAATAGCAAACACCCGGTGACAGCCGGGGCGACGGTTGGAGTTTGAGGCGGACCTATGGCGGACAGCACGCGACCCGAAATTGAAATCAACCTGCCGCGCCAGGCGTTGATCGTGCTGGCGGGGGCGTCCGGCAGCGGCAAATCGACCTTCGCGGCCCGGCATTTCACGCCGACGCAGGTGGTCTCGTCCGACCGCATGCGCGCGCTGATCAGCGACGACGAGTCGGACCAGAGCGTGTCCGGCCCCGCCTTCGAGTTGTTGCACGACCTGGTGGGCAAGCGGCTGGCGGCGGGGCGCCTCACCGTGGTCGATACGACGGCGGCGCGCGCCCAGGCCCGGCGCGAACTGCTGCGCATCGGCCAGCGCTACAACGTCCCGGTGATCCTGATCGTCTTCCGCGCAAACCGCGACCTCTGTTTGCAGCGCGATGCGCTGCGCGCCCGGCAGGTGGGCAGCGCCGTCATCGACCGGCAGATCGCGCTGCTGGAGGAGAGCCTGCGCCGGGTGAACAGCGAGGGCTTCCACCGGGTCTATATGCTCGAACCCGACGAAGTGGACCGCGTGCGCTTCACCTATGAGCCCTTGCCCGGCGACCGGGGCGCGCTGACCGGCCCGTTCGATATTATCGGCGACATCCACGGCTGCGCCGACGAACTCCGCGAACTGCTCAGCCGCCTGGGCTACGCGCCCGATGCCACGGGCGCCTGGCGCCACCCGCAGGGCCGCACCTTTGTCTCGCTGGGCGACCTGACCGACCGCGGGCCCGACAGCGTGGGCGTGCTGCGCATCCTGATCGCGTCCGTGGCCGCGGGCGCGGCGCTTTATACGCCCGGCAACCATTGCAACAAGCTGATGCGCTATCTGCTGGGCCACCGGGTCAAGGTCGGACACGGGCTGACCGAGACCATCGCCGGGATCGAGGCCCTGCCCCTGCCCGAGCGCCAGAGCCTGATCCGCGCCACCACGCGCATGATCGCCGAGGCGCCCGCGTACCTGGTGCTCGACGGGCGCCGCCTCGTGGTCGCCCATGCCGGGATCAAGGAGTGGATGGTGGGCCAGATGTCGCGCCGTATCCGCGATTTCACGCTCTACGGCGACGTGACCGGCGAACTCGACGAGCGCGGCTTTCCCATCCGGCGCAACTGGGCCGCCGACTACCACGGCCCCTACGCTATTGTCTATGGGCACACGGTGGTGCCGGAGCCGGTGTGGCTGAACAACACGCTGAACATCGATCAGGGCTGCGTGTTCGGCGGGCGGCTGACGGCCTTGCGCTGGCCCGAGCGCGAGATCGTGCAGGTGCAGGCGGCGCGCGCCTATGCCCAGCAGGACACCCCCGATCTCGAAGGCGCCAGCGCCGCCTGATCGGGCGCCCGCCGCGGCTGCTGCTATCCAAACCGGTTTGTCCCTTCCCGCGTATACCCAATAACGACCTCTGCCCCGGCGGGTCGCCGGGCGCTGGGAATCGTAAAATTCGGAGCCGGCCGGGAACTTTCGCGGGCTCTGATCTGTTCCTCGTTATAACTGCGGCTATTCCCCCGCCGGGCGGGCCGCGTCCGGCCCATTGCAACGCTGAGCCGCCACCCCGGTGACACTCGGTAGAGAGGTTGACGAACGATGAGTACACCACAAGCCACCCCGATCCGTCCGCAAAAGGGCTTTGGCGCCGGGGCCGGCGCGGCCCTGGCGATGATCGCGGTGATGGCGGTGCTGCGCTTCAGCTTCGGCGTGCCCAGCATCCCGGAGTTGCTGCAAGGCGCCTTTTTGCGCCTGGTCCCCGGCGATCTCTTCGAGTTCATGATCCACCTGCTCGGACCGGGAGCGAAGGTGTTGTTGCTCGTCTCGATCCTCGAAGGCATGGTGCTGGTGGGCGGCCTGCTCGGCTGGCTGTTCGTGCGCAACTGGCGGCCCGCCGCGCCCGGCGCCGGCACCCTCGCCCGTATGGCCGCCGAGCGCAACTGGAGCGGCGTGCTCTATGGCCTGCTCGTCGGCGTGGCCCTGGTCGTGATCTTCTTCCTGCTGTATGTGCTCGGCGTGTTTAACCCGCAGCCCAGCACGAGTGTGCTGCTGCCGGTCAGTATTTCGTTGATCCTCTACGGGCTGGTCTATGGCCTGTCGCTCATTTCGCTGTTGCCCTGGACGGCGCCCGTGGCCGCGCCTGCCGCTAAAGAGGCACCAACCGCGACCATCGCGGGCGCCGACCGGCGCGATTTCCTGCGCGTGGCCGGAGGCACGGCGCTGGCCCTGGTGGGCGGGGTCGGGCTGTGGGGCGTGCTGACCCGGTTGCTGGCCGAGCCAACGCAGGCCGAACTCGTCGCCGCGGCGTCGGGTGCCGTGCCCACCAGCACGGTCAATCCTACCGAGGCCGCCGACATCGCCACCGCCATCGTCGAGAGCGGTGGCGTGCCGCGCACGCCCGTCGCGGCGGCGGCCCCGGCCACCGATACGCCCGCCGCCGTGGCCCAGCAACCCGCCGCCACCGACACGCCCGCCGCCGGAGCCCAGGAGCCTGCCGCCACCGAGACCGCCGTCCCGCCCACGGAGACGGCCATCCCGGCCACGGAAGTGCCCGCGGTGCCGAC
>DASSGZ010000473.1:0-2733 GCA_035693165.1 Chloroflexia bacterium
CCCCTAACGAGACGAGACTCTTCGCTCCGCTCAGAGTGACAAACCCACCACATAAATGCATACCCTGATTTCTACCTCTCGCAAGCCTTGTCTTTACTGATCACTGACCACTGACCACTGACCACTCGTCACTCGCCGATGATCTCGATCTCTGTCTCCAGCGCGATGCCGGTCTGGGCCAGGACCCGCGTGCGGGCCAGTTCGAGCAGGGCCAGCACGTCGGCAGCGGTGGCGCCACCCAGGTTCATCATAAAATTGGCGTGCACCGGCGAGAACTGCGCCTGACCCTGGCGGTAGCCCTTCAGCCCCACCAGTTCGATCAACCGGCCCGCCGCGTCGCCGGACGGGTTCTTGAAGGTCGAGCCAGCGCTCTTGCCCTGCGGCTGGGTGCGCTGGCGCTGCTCCAGGTACTCGCGCATCCGCGCCTCGCCTGCCTCGCGCGCGCCGCGACGGAGTAGTATCTCGGCGCGCAAGACGATCCGGCCCGGCGACATGGCCCGCGCCGCGTAGGGGCCGTGCGCCTTGAACACGCTGGTCCGGTAGCCCAGCGCCAGGTCCGCCGCGGGCACTTCGATCACCGCGCCGTCGGCGTCGAGCACCCAGATGCGCTGTAGGATGCCGGCCATGTCGCCGCCGTGCGCGCCGGCGTTGCTGACCACCGCGCCGCCGATCGAGCCGGGGATGCTGCTGCCCCACTCGGCCCCCGTCCAGCCCTCGGCTACCGTCACGCGCGCCAGGTGCGTGAACAGCACGCCCGCGTCGGCCTGCCAGAGGGCGGCCTGGCCTTCGGCCTCCCGCTCCAGCGGCAGCGGTTCGCCCTGCGCGGCGATCACCGTGCGCTCGACGTGCACCGCCCGGTTATGGATCACCAGCCCGCGCACACCCGCATCCCGCGCCAGCAGGTTCGTGCCGTTGCCGATCACCAGGTACGGCAGTTCCAGCTCACGCGCCGTATGCACGGCGGCGATCAGTTGTGCCGTCGAGCGCACGGTCAGGAACAGGTCCGCCGGCCCGCCGATGCGCAGCGATGTGTGCTTGCTGAGCGGCTCCCCTTGCAACACGCGCAACCCGGTGGCCCGCGCCAGCGCCTCGGCCTGCCAGCCGAACGCGGTTTCTTCGGCATCCGCCGCCGGTTGCATATCCTCAGCCGTCAGCGGCTGCTCCTGTTCTTCAGTCATGACCAACCACGCCGTACTCAACTTTCCACACTCGTCGCGGCGTTGCCGCTTAATAGCATCTCGCCCACTTTCCAGACATCGCCCGCGCCGAACGTGATCAGCACGTCGCCGGGCCGCAGCAGCACCGCAGCCAGGTCGGCGGCGGCGGCCAGGTCGGGCGCGAAATGGGTCTGGCCCGGCGCCAGGGCCTCGATCCGTTCCGCCAGCAGGCGCCCGCTCATGCCCAGGGTGTCGCGCTCGCGGGCCGCGTAGATCTCGCAAATAATCGCTACATCCGCCGCCTGCAACGCTTCGGCGAACTCGCCCAGGAAGCTGCGCGTGCGCGTGTACGTATGTGGCTGGAAGACGACCACCAGCCGCCGGCCCGGCAGATGGCGGCGCGCCGCCGCAATATTCGCCGCGATCTCGGTCGGGTGATGCGCGTAATCATCCACCACCAGCACACCGTCGACCGTGCCCTTGACCTGGAAGCGCCGCCAGGTGCCGTGAAAGCGGCCCAGCGCGGCGGCGGCATCCATTGGCGCCACGCTCAGCGCGGCGGCGGCGCCCAGCGCGGCCAGCGCGTTCAACACGTTGTGCCGGCCCGGCAGCAGCAAGCTGACCGTGGTCACGTGCCGGCCTTCCAGCACCGCGTCGAAATCGGTACCGCCGTTGTCGTTGAGCCGCTCATTGGCCGTCCGCCAGGTGTAGTCCGCGCCCGTGCCGTAGAGCAGGTAGCGCACCGGGTTGTCCCCGGCAGCGGGCTGCGCCTGCAAATCGTCGTAGAGCCGGCGCGCGCCGGGCGCGTCGCCGCAGAGCAGCAGCGTGCCGCCGGGCCGCACGTTCGCCGCGAAGCGGCGGAAGGCGTTGTGGATCGCCGCCAGGTCGGGGTAGAAGTCGAGATGGTCGGCCTCGATGTTCGTGATCACCCCCACTTGCGGGCGCAACTGCCAGAACGAGGCATCGTACTCGTCGGCCTCGGCCACCAGTTCGGCACCGCCGCCCCAATGGCCGCCCGTGCCCAGGTCGCTCATCACCCCGCCGACCAGGAAGGCCGGGTCGCGGCCCGCCTCGCGCAAGATCCAGGCGACCATCGCCGTGGTGGTCGTCTTGCCATGCGTGCCCGCGACGGCCACGCCCACCCGCTCGTCCATCAGCGCGCCCAGCACCACCGCCCGCTTGACCACCGGCTTGCCCGCCGCCCGCGCCGCCTGGAGTTCGGGGTTATCGGCGGGCACTGCCGCCGTGATGACCACCTGGTCCGCCGCGGCCAGGCCCGGATTATCGGCCCGGTGGCCCACGCTCACCGCCGCGCCCCGCGCGCGCAGCCCCTCCAGCGCGACCGAATCGCTCTGGTCGGACCCGCTCACGGTGTCGCCCCGGTCGAGCAGGGCGTGCGCCAGCACACTCATGCCCGCGCCGCCGATGCCGATAAAGTGCCAGTGGGTCATCGTCTTAAATCACCGTCCGCACAACACGCCAGATCGTGTAACCAATCAGCAACACCAGGAACAGCGCAATCGCCAGCGTGCCCATGCTCGCCCAGTCGAATGTCGGTGAGCCGCCCACCCCTACA
>DASSGZ010000474.1:0-2702 GCA_035693165.1 Chloroflexia bacterium
CGACCGTCACGGCCACCAGGATAAAGATCGCCAGCAGCAGCGGATAATCCCGCGCAAGCGTGGCATCCAACAGCAACCGGCCCAGGCCAGGCCAGGCGAAGATTGTCTCGGTCAGCGCCGCGCCGGTCAGGAGCACGCCGATCTCCCCGCCGACCACCGTCACGATAGGCAAGAGCGCATTGCGCAGCGCATGACCGAACACCACCGGGCGGCGCGCCAGCCCCTTCGCACGGGCTGTGCGCACGTAGTCCTCCTGGAGCACCTCGCGCAGGCTGGTGCGGGTCACGCGGGCCATCAGCGCTAGTTGCAGCAGGCTCAGTGTACTCGCGGGCAACACCAGGTGGTCCAGCACGTCGAGCACATGGCGTAGCCCGGTGTACTCGGCGCGCGCCGTCACCATGCCCGCCACCGGGAACCAGTGCAGCCCGGCGGCGAACACGATGATCAGTAACTGCCCCAGCCAGAACACCGGCATGGCGTAGAGGCCGAGCGTCGCAACCAGGATTCCGTGGGCGAGCGGTGTGTGCGGGCGGGTGGCGGCCAGTACGCCGAGGATCAGGCCGCCCCCCGTGGAGATCACCAGCGCGGTGCCCATCAACAACAACGTGGCCGGAACCCGGTCCAGGATCACCTGGTAGACCGGTTCCTGGTAGCTGAACGAGTAGCCGAAGTCGCCGCGCAGGACCTGCGCGAGGTAGCGCACCAACTGCTCAGGCAGCGGGCGGTCCAGGCCATAGCGCGCGTGCATCTCGGCATAGTAGGCCGCATCACCCCCGTCGCCCGCCAGGACGGTGATCGGGTCGCCGGGCGCCAAGTGGATCAGCACGAAGGTAATCACCAGCACGCCCAGCACCAGCGCCACCGCGCCCAGCAGGCGGCGGATGATGTAACGGCCCAGCGCCGGGGACGATGGGTTCACGGGCCAGGCTTGCTGGTCCAGGCATCTTCCGCGAAGTTCCCCTTGGAGACCTGGAAGCCCTGGAACACGGACCGGAACGCCCGGTAGCCCTGCGTGTCGATCATCCAGAAGTAGGGTAGGTCATCGGTCAGGATCTTCTGGAGTTGCGTGTAGATGGCGGCGCGCGCCGGTCGGTCGGTGAGGGCCGCCGCCCGGTCCAGCAGTTGATCGACCTGCGGGTTCTTGTAGCCGGCGCCGTTGGAGAAGGCGACCGGGCCGATGTTGGTCGACACGTAGACGCGCCGGACGCCGATCTCCGGGTCGGCCCCGTTGCAGTAGGACGCAACGCCCAAGTCGAACTGCTTCTTGACGAAGACTTTGTCCACCGCGGCGTTGAAATCGAGGCTCTCCTGCTTCAGATCGATCCCGACCTCTTTCAACTGCGCTTGCATGGCCGCGCCCAGCTTATCAAAGGACGCGGCGTGGGTGAACGTGACTGAGAAACGCATGCCGCCGGCGCCGCGCGGGAGTCCGGCCCCGTCGAGCAGGCTATTGGCCGCCGCTACGTCGTGCGGATAGGGATGCACATCGGGCGTGTACGCCCACGCCATCCGTTTGCTGATCGGCCCGGTGGAGATGCTGCCCTGCCCGAAGTAGACGTTGGCGAGAATAAACTGGCGGTCCAGCGCCTGGTAAAACGCCTGCCGGACCGCGAGCTTGTCGAACGGCGGCTTGGTGAGGTTGGGGATCAGCACATCCTGGCAGACGGAGCCGCCGGCGCCGCCATAGCTGGGTTCGAGCGTAATATCCGGGTTGCTGCGCAGGCGGGCGAGATCGGACCCGGCGACACTGTTCAGATAGTCCACCTCGCCTTGCTCCAGGGCCAGTTCCGCCGTCGAGGAATTCGGGATAATGCGAATGATCATCTTATCCAGGTAGGGCCGGCCCGTGCGGAAGTAGTCAGGGTTGCGCTCTAGGGTAACGTGGTCACCCTTGACGTACTCCACAAACTTAAAGGGGCCGGTGCCGATGGGTTTGAGGTTCGCCGGGTCGTTCTGCACATCCTTGCCCTCGTAGATATGCTTGGGGATGATCGGCGCCTCCTCCGAATCCAGGCGCTGGAGTAGCGGGCCGTAGGGCTGCTTAAAGCGGAAGACCACGGTTCCCGGATCGGGCGTGTCGATCCCATCCAGGATCGGTTGGAGTCCCGCCTTCGTCCGCGAGTGGTATTTCAGCAACGCCTGCTCGAAGGTGAATTTGACATCCGCTGAGGTGAACGGCTGCCCGTCGTGCCAGGTCACGTTCGGTTGGAGCTTGAAGGTGTACGTCTTCCCCCCGTCGCCGATGGTCCAGCTCACCGCCAGTTCCGGGATCGGGTTCAGGTTGTCGTCCAGCCCGACCAATCCATTGTAGATCTGGTCGGCCACGAAATGGGTGTTGCCGGACGTGGTGATCGCCGGGTTCAACATGCCGGGATCGGCGCTCATCACCGCGACGAGCGTACCGCCGCGCTGGGGGCTTCCCGCCTGCCCGGTCGTGGTCTCGGTTGCGCCTGCCGGCATCGCGCTGGTGGGCATGGCGGTCGCCGGCCCGGTCGTGGCCGCCGGAGTCGCGGCGGCGGCGGTCGGCGCCGGCGCCGTCGTCGCCTGGATCGGAGTCGCCGTCGGCGCGGTCGTGTCCGTACCGCAACCGGCGAGTAACAAAGTTAGCACCAGCATTACACCAGGCCACAAACGCACAGATCTGCGCATTACTCTCCTCCTTTGTCCACCAGCGTAAGGCAGCATCCGGCCAGGCCGTGCTG